>NZ_JAPJIU010000015.1:0-75629 GCF_026241915.1 Stenotrophomonas sp. RIT-551
TGGCCGCACGTCCTGATGGCAACGATGAAGAAAACCGCCGCACGCACCGCACGCATGCCCAAGGCCGACGTGATCGAAATGTTCACGCGCCTGCGCGAACTCAACCCGCACCCAAAGACCGAACTGGAGTACAGCACACCGTTCGAACTGCTGGTGGCGGTGACGCTGTCCGCGCAGGCCACCGACGTGGGCGTCAACAAAGCCACGCGCAAGCTGTTTCCGGTCGCCAACACGCCGCGGGCGATCCTGGCGCTCGGTGAGGACGGCCTGAAGAAGTACATCGCCACGATCGGCCTGTACAACGCGAAAGCCAAGAACGTGATCGCCGCCTGCGCGATGCTGGTCAGCCAGCACGGCGGCGAGGTGCCGCGTGATCGTGCCGCACTCGAAGCGCTGCCCGGTGTCGGTCGCAAGACCGCCAACGTGGTGCTCAACACCGCCTTCGGTGAGCCGGTGATGGCGGTGGACACCCACATCTTCCGCGTGTCCAACCGCACCGGCCTGGCACCGGGCAAGGATGTGCGCGCGGTGGAGGATCTGCTGGTCAAGGTGATCCCCGCCGAGTTCCTGCTCGATGCGCACCACTGGCTGATCCTGCACGGCCGCTATGTGTGCAAGGCACGCAAGCCGGATTGCCCGCAATGCGTGATCCGCGACCTGTGCCGGTTCAAGGAAAAAACCGCCGCCTGAACGGGGCACGCGACTGCCATATGGGCGCAACCCGGCGGTCATCTGCGCCGGGCATCAATAGCAGCCCCTGACGCCGCTTGGGATGCGGGTGATGACGGTTTGTCTGAAACTGTCACATTTACGCAATCTTCACTAATTAGCCTGCGCAGCATCTTCCCACCTGCCTGCAAGGCTCCTTCCATGAAACTGCATCGCCAACTTCTTACTGCGGCCGTGGCGGCTGCGCTGTTCGTTCCGGCCGCTCACGCTGAAGTGGCCATCGATGTGATCGGCGGTTCGGAAATCACGTTCGAGGGCCTGGTCCAGGCCGACGGCAACTGGTTCGACAACGATGTGACCGACCTCAACGGCGGTGATGCCGGCAACGGCAAGAACAGCGAATTCGAGCTGCGCCGCGCCGAGCTGGTGCTCAAGGGCAAGGGCCCGGGCAACGTGGAATGGGTGGTGGGCTACGACGCCAAGGCCGACAAGTTCCTGGACACCAACCTGAAGTACAAGCTGGCCGGCAACGCCAACCACTTCGTACAGTTCGGCCAGTTCAAGCAACCCAACAGCCTGGAAGAACTCTCCAGCACCAAGAACAACGACTTCATCTCCAAGGCCGCGGTCACCAACACCTACGCCGTGGCCCGCCGCCTGGGTGGCGCCTACAGCATTGGTGACAACAACTGGTCCGTCACCGCCAGCGCCTTCGGCCGCGAGCTGACCCGCAACCTGGCCCACGGCAGCGGCTACGGCGCGCGTGGTACCTGGGCCCCGATCAACGAGAAGGGCCAGGTCCTGCACTTCGGCCTGAGCTATGTGGACTACGACACCGACGCCGACACCCTGCGCGTGCGCGCCCGTCCGAACGCCGACCTGGCCACCGCGCGCCTGGTCGACAGCGGCAACCTGGTCGATACCGACCGCGTCAGCACGATCGGTGCCGAAGCGATGTACATCGGTGGCCCGTTCAAGGCCCAGGCCGAGTACTACACCAGCAAGGCCAAGCGTTACTCGCACGACAACTACAGCAGCGACGGCTACTACGTCAGCGGCCTGTGGAACATCAGCGGCGAGACCTGGGGCTACAAGGGCGGTACCCCGACCACCGGCCTGCCGGACGAACCGGGCCGCGGCATGTGGCAGCTGGGTGCGCGTTACGACCACATGGATCTCAACGACGGCAACCTGAACGCGAATCCGGTGGCCGGCCGCCCGCCGATCGTCGATGGCGTGCTCGGCGGCAAGATGGACATCTGGACCGTGGGCGTGAACTACTACTGGCGCTCCAACACCAAGTTCGCGCTGAACTACGTGATGGTGGACAGCAAGAAGTACAGTTCCACCGCCCGTACGTTCGTCAACGACGATCCGAACATCCTCGAAGCGCGCCTGCAGTTCTTCTGGTAAGCCCTGCAGTACGCGTGTGACACAAAGGCGCAGCTTCGGCTGCGCCTTTTTCTTGTGCCCGGCCCCAGCGCCCGACCCGCAAGGGTTGTTACGAAACCGCCGACGGCGCTTACGGCGTCGTTGCGGCCTGTCGGCGTGATACACCACGCTGGATCAGCATGCTGAGGCTGATCAGGCCAATGCCAAGCAGCTCACGCCCGCCCAAGCGCTCGGAAAAGAACGCAGCCGCGAAAGCTGCGCCCAGAATTGGTACGAACAAGGTAAACCAGGAGGCACGCAACGCCCCGAGCCCGCGGATAGCGTAGTACCACAGCCAGAACACCAGCGCTCCATTAAGCAGCCCCGCATACAGGATACCCACCGCGTCGAACTGCGACGGCATCCGCAAGGGTTGATCGAACGCAACGATCGCGACCAGTACCATCGGCAGGCTGGTCATGAAGGCAATCAGCATCTGCACAGTGACCGCCGTAAAAGGCTGCAGGGCCGTGCCAACCTTGCCCGACAACGTCGTGCCCACCGCCCACAGCACCGCATTGCACAGCACCAGCACGGCCCCTGCGCCCAAACTGGCATCTCCGCTGTAGACCCCTACACCGGCAAGGGCAGCGGCGGGCGCCGCCAGTGTCAGCCAGGACCACGACCGGCGGGTGCCGGCTTGGATCAGGCTGGCAAACGCAGGCATCGTATACATCATCGCCAACACGCTGGAGGCGGGAAAGTATGCCAGCGCGAGCATGTTGAGCGACGCTACCACGCTGCCGGTCAACGTTACCGCCCACAACAGGTACCGACGATCCCGCGGTGGCAGGATCCACAGATCGACCAGGCTGCGGCGCACGAATGGCAGCAGCGGCAACATCGCGATCGCCATGCTGTAGCACCGGAACAACCAAGGACCAAGGTGATGGATGGCTTCCTTGGCGAACGAGAAGCTGGTGCTCCAGATGACGATGACGATCAGGGCAGCGCCCAGGCTACGGCGGTCGATTGGTGCGCCTTTCATTCAACAGTGGCGTCGTAGCGGGCAATCGCTGCCATGCGGGCGCATGGTGGGGTCGCTGACACCATGGAGACAAAGTGCGGCGTAGAGCGCTCACTGGTATCGAACACCAGCGTCTGGAACGCAACCGGCACCAGGCACGCTCTTACCGCGCTCCCACCTTCGTCCAAGATGACAGTGAGCCCACCGTGATTGGGGTCCCAGAAACGTGTCAAGTTCACTGCGACGCCAAAGCTCTGCCCCGGGTCGCGGTGGGTGTAGATAAAGTGCCCTTTCCTGAATCGACTGACATAGCACTGCACGATCCTGCTCGGCTTACGGGCGGTGACATGCAGGAGCAGCTCCGACATCGCCGGCGAATTCAACAAGCCTTTCATACATTGAAGTTCGAGAATTGTGGCATTGGCAGGCGTATCGTTCAGCCTCTCGAAGGAGAATGAAAACCTGCCTGCCCTCAAATCATCCTCTGCCAAACGCTGATGGCCGGCCAGCTCACTGAAGCGGTCAAGCGGGTACTCAAACTCTCCCTCATGATTCTTGACGATATGTGACCACGCGTGTTCTGGAACCAGCTCGAGGCCGCTAGCAGCCACCTGCACTTCTGGGAGGTGCGTCGCCAGATTGAAGTGCGCGAACCCGTCGCGCACAAAAGCAGCACGAATTTCATCAAGCGTACTCAAAGACAATTTCCTCTCTGACTTCATAAGACTGCAGCGATAGGTGGAACCGGCGCCCGATTAATCTGCAGCCATCGTGGCGAGTGATCAGTTTCACTATTTGATCAGCCGCCAATCCAGCCATCACTGCCAGTGAAGGAGAGCTTTGCCATGCGTTTACAAGCCGATTTCCATTGCGGAAATCATTTCGCATTCGTGCTTCCTGAAAGGAGCGGACAAGGGGATCCGCGCTGTAGAACGTCCCCTTCGCCGCTTCGCGGATCGACTCATATGAGGCATGTCGCCCATCGTTTGGAAATATGGGGCCAACTGATATATCTAGCGGATCTCCCCCCAGTTCTATGACAGCAATATTGCGTTCATGGGCAATCTTGTGCACCTCGCGGTCCACTGTCCTTTTTCGGTAGTAGCCCAAGCTCGCCCAAGCGAGCACAACCAGATCGACATCCTCAAGAAGCTGCCCAAGCCGGCCTGTGTCCTCGCTTGCAAACTCTGCCAGCGGCTCCACGCATACATTTGGATTGTGCCGCGCCAAACTATCGGCGGCCGCAGCCACCTTCTTTCGACCAACGTGGGAAGACTCGTACAGAACCTGCCGGTTCAGATTCGATACCTCCACGTCGTCGCCATCGACGATGCGTAGCGAGCCAACTCCCAACCTTGCGAGATTCAGACAACACCACGTGCCCCACCCGCCCATCCCCAGCACAAGGACGCGCGCGCTCTTCAAGCGCTCTTGATAAATGGATCCGTGCGCAACCCGTTCCTCGTCAATGAGGGAAAACTGAAGAATTTGCCGGTCGTATCGCTCCATCTCCTCCACGCTGAGCGAACTGGAGACTCTTCCTCCCTCCTCCAGCAGACCAAATCCAGCCAGTGCCTCAATGAAGTTTTCTATCTCGGTACCGTCTACCTTCAGACCCTGTGCTGAAGCAGTCTTGATGATTCGTGGCAACGTGTGCTGCCCGTCCAGCAACGAGAGCACGCCGCTTGCCCATTCCGGCGGCTGGCGAAGAATCTTTGCTCTCCGCGGGATTTCTCCGATGCATATATCTCCGTCATCCGAGACGATTACATGATGAGATCGCTTCAACAGCGGCTTGGTGTAACGCATCGCATACCTCACTTAGCTTTGAAGGAGGCGGGCTTACGCCCGCCTCCCTTTGGCCCTCACGCAAGATCAATACGCTCGCCATCACGGTACATCGCGTCTTCTTCACTGATCGCTGAGATGCGTTCTTCCAGATCCACAAATACAAGATTGGACATGTTCAACCCCTCCGCTTCGTCATGCGCCACCATTGGCGCCATATGAAACTACGCCTCCTTGCCACAACTTTTAGCGCTGTCGGTCAAGGATCTGAACGCTCGCCAGGGGTATACGGGAAGCGTCCGCGGCCCTGCGGGAGCGCCCCGTGACACATGTCACAACCCAGTCATATGACAGACGCTGCGCTGTCATCGAACCGTTATGGAATGAGCACCGGGCGGGACACCCCGCACCTTCATCCATCCCAGGAGCCACCCCGTGATCCACGCCTTCAAATCGCGCGCCGCTATTGCCGTCCTCGCCGCGTCGTCCGTGTTCGCCGCCAACGCCGCCGATGTGACCGGCGCGGGCGCCTCGTTCATCTACCCGGTCATGTCCAAGTGGTCGGCCGACTACAGCACCGCGACCGGCAAGAAGGTCAACTACCAGTCCATCGGTTCCGGTGGTGGTATCGCCCAGATCAAGGCCGCGACCGTTGATTTCGGCTCCTCCGATGCCCCGCTGAAGCCCGAAGAACTGGCGGCGGCCGGCCTGGCCCAGTTCCCGTCGGTGATCGGCGGCGTGGTCCCGGTGATCAACGTGGCCGGCATCGCCCCCGGCGCGCTGAAGCTGGACGGCCCGACCCTGGGCAACATCTTCCTGGGCAAGATCAAGACCTGGAACGACCCGGCGATCGCCGCGCTGAACCCGGGCGTCAAGCTGCCGGACGGCAAGATCACCGTCGTGCACCGCTCGGACGGTTCGGGCACCACCTTCAACTTCGTCAACTACCTCTCCAAGGTCAACCCGGAGTGGAAGACCAAGGTCGGTGAAGGCACCTCGGTCCAGTGGCCGGTCGGCATCGGTGGCAAGGGCAACGAAGGTGTTGCCGCCTATGTGAAGCAGATCAAGGGCGGCATCGGCTACGTCGAACTGTCCTACGCGCTGCAGAACAAGATGTCCTATGCCGCGATGAAGAACGCCTCGGGCAAGATCGTGCTGCCGAGCGACACCTCCTTCGCCGCCGCTGCCGCCAGCGCCGACTGGGCCAGTTCGAAGGATTTCTACCTGGTCATGACCAACGCCCCGGGCGCCGATGCGTGGCCGATCACCGCCACCAACTTCATCCTGGTCCGCAAGCAGCCCAAGAACGTCGCCAACGCCAAGGCCACCCAGGAATTCTTCCGCTGGATCTACAAGAGCGGGGATGCGCAGGCCAAGCAGCTCGACTACGTTCCGCTGCCGGACACCCTGGTCAAGCAGATCGAGACCTACTGGTCGCAGAACCTGAAGTATTGAGCAAGCCACCACCAACGGTGGTGACCTACCGGTAGGCGCCGACCGTTGGTCGGTACGCGTCGCCCCGACGCAACTACTGGACAGTGCAATGGCGCCGGAGGGACCTCTCTCCCCCTTCCGGCGCCATCGGGCGCGGGCCGCAAGGTTCCGCGCCTTTTTGTTGCCTGCCCCCGACGGGGCGGCCCTTGTGGGACAAGGCTTTGCGTGCGCCAGGTCACGGCGTCATCAAGCTGTAACAAAAACATCATTTCATAGTCGCGTCGCCGGAAAGACCGGCCCTTATCCCGCTATGGAGTGACGCATGAAACTGCACACGGCCAGCATTGCCGCCCTTTCCCTGGCCATCGCGCTGGGTCTTTCCGCCTGCAAGCCGGGCGCTGAAGGCCAGGCCGCCGCGCCGGCCACCGATGCGCCCGCTGCCGCTCCGGCCGCTGGCGATCGCCTGACCGCCGAGATCTCCGGCGCCGGTGCATCCTTCATCTTCCCGCTGGTGTCCAAGTGGTCGGCCGACTACAACGCCGCTACCGGCGCCAAGATCAACTACCAGTCGATCGGTTCGGGTGGTGGCATCGCCCAGATCAAGGCCGGCACCGTTGATTTCGGTTCTTCCGACAAGCCGCTCAGCAGCGAAGAGCTGGCCCAGGCCGGCCTCGGCCAGTTCCCGTCGGCCATCGGTGGCGTGGTCCCGGTGGTGAACATCGACGGCCTGGAAGCCGGCAAGCTGCGCCTGAGCGGCGCCCTGCTGGCCGATATCTTCCTGGGCAAGGTCAAGACCTGGAACGACCCGGCCATCGTCGCCGCCAACCCGGGCGTGAAGCTGCCCGACGGCAAGATCACCCTGGTCCACCGTTCGGACGGCTCGGGCACCACCTTCAACTTCTCCAACTACCTCTCCAAGGTCAGCCCGGACTGGAAGAGCAAGGTCGGCGAAGGCACCTCGGTGCAGTGGCCGGACGGCGTGGGTGGCAAGGGCAATGAAGGCGTGGCCTCGTACGTGAAGCAGATCAAGGGCTCGATCGGCTACGTCGAACTGGCCTACGCGCTGCAGAACGGCATGCCGTACGCCTCGATGCAGAACGCCGCCGGCAACTGGGTGCAGCCGAGCGCGGAAACCTTCGCCGCGGCCGCCGCCAGCGCCGACTGGGCCAGCGCCAAGGACTTCAACCTGGTCATCACCAATGCCCCGGGCGACCAGGCATGGCCGATCACCGCCACCAACTTCATGCTGATGCACAAGCAGCCCAAGGATGCCCAGCGCAGCAAGGACACCCTGGCGTTCTTCAAGTGGGCCTTCGAGAAGGGCCAGGCCCAGGCCAATGAACTGCACTACGTGCCGCTGCCGGCCGAGCTGGTCACCCAGATCGAGGCGTACTGGACGGCCGAGTTCAAGTGAAACAGCCAGGCCCGCGCGCGTCGCGGGCCTGAGCGGTCGTAGTGCCGGGCACTGCCCGGCAGCACCACGCTGCACATGTGTTGCCGGGCATGGCCCGGCACTACCCCTCTTCTTACGGCCCCCGCCTTTTCCCATGAATGCCATCGCCCAGCCTGTTCCCGCACCGTCCCTCCGCGACCTGCGTGATGCCCGCAACGACACACTGTTCCGCTGGGTACTGATCGCCACCGTCATCCTGGTGCTGGTCGCCCTGGCCTGCGCCGCGCTCTCCATGCTGTGGGGCGGCCGCCATGCCCTGCAGGAGCAGGGCCTGAGCTTCTTCTACTCGTCCGAATGGAATCCGGTCGAGAATAAATTCGGTGCGCTCGCACCGATCTACGGCACCCTCGTCACCGCCCTGATCGCGATGGTCATCGCCGTCCCGGTGAGCTTTGGTATCGCCTTCTTCCTGACCGAGGTCGCCCCGCGCTGGCTGCGTGGCCCGGTCGGTACCGCCATCGAACTGCTGGCCGGTATCCCCTCGATCATCTACGGCATGTGGGGCCTGTTCGTGCTGGTGCCGGTGATGACCGAATACGTCACCCCGTTCCTCAACGACCACCTCGGCACGATGCCGATCATCGGCCCGCTGTTCCAGGGCCCGCCGCTGGGCATCGGCGTGCTCACCGCCGGCTTCGTGCTGGCGATCATGGTGATCCCCTTCATCTCCTCGGTGATGCGCGAAGTGTTCCTCACCGTGCCGACCCGCCTGAAGGAATCGGCCTACGCGCTGGGCTCCACCAAGTGGGAAGTGAGCTGGGACATCGTGCTGCCCTACACCCGCTCGGCGGTGATCGGCGGCATCTTCCTCGGCCTCGGCCGCGCCCTGGGTGAAACCATGGCGGTGGCCTTCGTGATCGGCAACAGCGTGCGCCTGTCGCCGTCGCTGCTGGAACCGGGCACCACGATTGCCGCGCTGATCGCCAACGATTTCGGCGAAGCCACTGAAACCTACCGCTCGGCGCTGCTGCTGCTCGGCTTCGTGCTGTTCATCGTGACCTTCGTGGTGCTGGCGATCGCCCGCCTGATGCTGATGCGCCTGGCCCGCAAGGAGGGCAACTGATGTCCACCGCCAACGCCCAACCGCTGTACCTGCGCCGCCGCATCGTCAACGTGGTCGCGCTGCTGATGTCCTGCCTGACCGCGCTGTTCGGCCTGTTCTTCCTCGGCTGGATCCTGTGGACGCTGGCCTCCAAGGGCCTGGCCGGGATCAACCTGGACCTGTTCACCAAGATGACACCGCCGCCGATGCAGGAAGGCGGCCTGGCCAATGCGTTCTTCGGCAGTGCCGTGATGTGCGGCCTGGCGATCGCGATCGGCACCCCGCTGGGCGTGCTCGCGGGCACCTGGCTGGCCGAGTACGGCAACTTCCGCAAGGCCGGCACGGTGGTCCGTTTCGTCAACGACATCCTGCTCTCGGCGCCGTCGATCGTGCTGGGCCTGTTCGTCTATACCCTGTATGTGATGCAGACCGGTGGCCAGTTCTCGGCCTTCGCCGGTGCGCTCTCGCTGGCCTTCATCGTGCTGCCGGTGGTGGTGCGTACCACCGATGAAATGCTGCGCCTGGTGCCCTCGCAGATGCGCGAAGCAGCGCTGTCGCTGGGTATCCCGCAGTGGAAGGTGACCGTGCAGGTGCTGTACCGCAGCGCCGCCGCCGGCATCGTGACCGGCATCCTGCTGGCGCTGGCCCGCATCTCCGGTGAAACCGCGCCGCTGCTGTTCACCGCCTTCGGCAACCAGTACTGGAACAGCAACGTGTTCCAGCCGATGGCCTCGGTGCCGGTGGTGATGAACCAGTTCGCCGGCAGCCCGTATGAATCCTGGCAGGTGCTGGCCTGGGCCGGCGCGCTGGTGCTGACTGTGTTCGTGCTGCTGGTCAGCCTTTCCGCGCGCGGCATCCTGCTGCGCAACCGTATCTCCCATGACTGACCTTTCCACGGACATCGCCATGAACGATCTCTCCAACGCCGTGCCGATGCAGCGCATCGTGGTCCCGGCCTCGCATGAAAACCTGCAGACCCCGGCGCCGATCAAGCTGGCCGCGCGCGGTCTGGATTTCTACTACGACAAGTTCCATGCGCTGAAGGGCATCGACCTGGAGATTCCGGAAAAGCGCGTCACCGCGCTGATCGGTCCCTCCGGTTGCGGCAAGTCCACCCTGCTGCGCATCTTCAACCGCATCTACGCGCTGTACCCCAAGCTGGAAGCGCGTGGTGAAGTGCTGCTGGATGGCGAGAACATCCTCTCGCCGAAGTACCCGATGAACCGCCTGCGCAGCAAGGTCGGCATGGTGTTCCAGAAGCCGGTGCCGTTCCCGATGACCATCTTCGAGAACGTGGCCTACGGCATCCGCCACCACGAGAAGCTCTCCAAGTCCGAGATGACCGACCGCGTCGAACAGGCCCTGCGCCAGGGCGCGCTGTGGGACGAGGTGAAGGACAAGCTCAACCAGAGCGCGCTGGGCCTGTCCGGTGGACAGCAGCAGCGCCTGTGCATCGCCCGCGCCGTGGCCCTGCGCCCGGACGTGCTGCTGCTCGACGAGCCGACCTCGGCGCTGGACCCGATTTCCACCAGCCGCATCGAGCAGCTGGTGGAAGAGCTCAAGCACGACTACACGATCGTCATCGTGACCCACAACATGCAGCAGGCCGCGCGCGTATCCGACTACACCGCCTTCATGTACCTGGGCGACCTGATCGAACACGACCGCACCGAAGTGATCTTCTCGCAGCCCAACAAGCAGCAGACCGAGGATTACATCACCGGTCGTTTCGGTTGATCGGTGCTGTTCCCTCACCAACTGTCCCAGCCAGGCATGGCCTGGCGCTACCCGGATTGCAGACCATGAATCTTCCCAACGACCACATCGTCAAGAGCTACGACGAAGAACAGCAGCGCCTGGTGGCCGAGATCGTGCGCATGGGCGAGATGGCCGTCGCCCAGCTGGAGGCGTCCATGGACGTCATCGAGAAGCGCGATGAGAACGCGGCCCAGCGCATCATCGCCAACGATGAAGCGATCGACGCGCTCGAGCAGCACATCAGCCACGACGTCATGCGCCTGGCGCTGCGCGGCCCGATGGCGCGCGACCTGCGCGAGATCCTGGCCGGCCTGCGCATTCCGGCCGACATCGAACGCATCGGCGATTACGCCGCCAACGTGGCCAAGCGCTCGATCGCCCTGAGCAAGGTGCCGCCGCTGCCGCAGATCCAGGGCCTGCGTGCGCTGGGCCGGCTGGCCGCCCAGCAGGTGCGCCGCGCGATCGAAGCCTACCGTGACAACGACGCCGCCGCGGCGCTGGAACTGCGCGACGACGATGCCCGCCTGGACGCGCAGTACACCGCGCTGTTCCGCGAGCTGCTGACGTACATGATGGAGGACCCGCGCAACATCACCCCGTGCACCCACCTGCTGTTCATGGCCAAGAACCTGGAGCGCGTGGGCGACCATGCCACCAACATCGCCGAGAACGTGTGGTTCCTGGTGCATGGCGAGCAGGGCCTGCCACCGCGCGAGAAGCGCGACGAGACCAGCAGTACCGATCACGTCTGAGCGAGCGCTTCAAAAAAGCAAAGCAAAAGCCGCTGCCTTCGGGTGGCGGTTTTTTTGTGGCCAGAGCGTCCGGACGCTCCGGGAATGAGGCGCTGCACTTCACGAAACGTTGAATCCTGTGTGAGGATTCGATGAGCCGGGCTGGTCGAGCATGGCCGCACCTGCTGCCCCCACGCCGCCATCCCGGGCCCCGGCCCCTTGCAAGGAGATCCACCCGATGAGCACACCCACCCGCTCGCAGTCCCTGTTGGCAGCGGCTGCGCTGGCCGCCGGCCTGGGCGTGGCCGCCTCGGCGTCCGCGTTGAGCATGACCGACCTGGCCCAGGGCTACCTGGTGGCTGGCCAAGCGGCGACCAAGGCGGCCGAAGGCAAGTGTGGCGAAGGAAAATGTGGTGCGCACGGCGACAAGGCCGGCAGCACGGCGGGCGACAAGGCCGCGACCGCCGGTGCCAAGACCGCCGAAGGCAAGTGCGGGGAAGGCAAGTGCGGTGCCGACAAGGGCAAGGCCGCTGGCGGCAAGGCAACGAGCGCCGGCGACAGCAAGGCGGCGGAAGGCAAGTGCGGCGAAGGCAAGTGCGGTGCCAGGCACTGACGCTCCCGCCACTGGGCTGGACCGGTTGCCGCTGCCTGCGGCGGCGACTGGACTTGGCCTGCGCCGCGCCCTGCTGCAGGACCTGCGCGATGCGCCCGCGGGAGATCTCGACTTCCTCGAATGCGCGCCGGAAAACTGGATCGGCGTCGGTGGGCCGGCCGGCGATGCACTGGCCGAACTGGCAACGCGCTACCCGCTCACCTGCCATGGGCTGTCGCTTTCGCTGGGCAGCACCGCGCCACTGGATACCTCCCTGCTCGACCAGGTGGGACGCTTCCTGGAGCGGCACAAGGTGCCGCTGTACAGCGAACACCTGAGCTACTGCAGCGATGACGGCCACCTCTACGACCTGCTGCCGATTCCCTTCACCGAGGAAGCAGTGCGGCACACCGCAGCGCGTATCGCCCGGGTGCAGGACCTGCTGGGCCGGCGCATCGCGGTGGAGAACGTCTCCTATTACCTCGCCCCGGAGCCGGCCATGGACGAACTGGCCTTCACCACGGCGGTGCTCGCCGAGGCCGATTGCGACCTGCTGCTGGACGTCAACAACGTCTACGTCAACGCCTGCAACCACGGCTACGACGCTGATGCCTTCATCGCCGGGCTGCCGGCTGCGCGTATCGTCTGCCTGCATGTGGCCGGTCACCTCGATGAGGCTCCTGACCTGAAGATCGATACCCACGGCAGCGCGGTGATCGATCCGGTCTGGGCGCTGCTCGGCCGCACCTACGCGCGCATCGGGCCCCGCCCGACCCTGCTGGAACGCGATTTCAACTTCCCCCCGTATGCCGAGCTGCGTGGCGAGCTGCAGACCATCCGCCAGCGGATGGCCGCTCATGCCGGAGGCCGGCATGACTGACGTCCCGGCGCGCCTGCACGCGCAGCAGCGAGCCCTCGCCGCGCACCTGCGCGACCCGGCCCAGGTCCCTGCCCCGCCGGGTCTGGACGCGCGCCGGCTGGGCATCCATGAGCGGCTGGTGTTCAACAACGTGCTCGGGCTGCTGGGCAACGGTTTCCCGGTCTGCGTGCGCCTGCTCGGCGAGGCAGCGTGGGCCGCCCTGGTCCGGCGGTATCTCGCAGTACACCGTGCGCAGACCCCGTTGTTCACCGAACTGGCCGCCGAGTTCGTGCAGTGGTTGCAGGGCCAGGCCACGCTGCCGCATCCGGCGCTGGCCGAACTGGCGCACTACGAGTGGGTGGAAACGGCTCTCTACCAGTTGGACGCGTCCCCGCTGCCGCCCGCGCCCGGCCTGGACCCGATGCGCGCGGCGCTGCAGCGCTCACCGCTGGCCTGGCCGCTGCGCTATCGCTGGCCCGTGCACCGGCTCGGCACCGATGACGCGCCGACGCGGCCCGACCCCGAGCCGACCGCGTTGCTGGTCCGCCGCGACCCGGATGGGCAGGTCCGCTTCGCCGCGGTCAGCCCGATGGCCGCGCAGCTGCTGGAGCTGATCGGTCAGCATCCCGGCAGCACCGGCACCACGTATCTGCAGCAGCTTGCGCAGGCACACGGCATGGCTGCCGATGCCCTGCTGCTGCCAGGCGCCGCCCTGCTGCGGCAATGTCACGACAGCGGGGTAATCGGACCGGCCCCCGACGCTGGCCGCCGCAGCGCCTGAGCGCGGGGGGGCATACAGGTCGCTCTGCTAAACTGGGGCGATGACTGACGACCTCCCCCGCTCCGACGCGCCGGCTGCTGCCGACGCACTGCCCGCTGCCGCCCAGCGCTTGATGGCGACCCGCTTCCGCGGCTTCCTGCCGGTGGCGGTGGACGTGGAAACCGGTGGATTCGACTCGGATCGCCACGCCCTGCTGGAGATCGCCGCGGTGCCGATCGAGATGGACGAGACCGGCCTGCTCTACCCCGGCCAGACCGCCAGCGCCCATGTGGTGCCCGCCGAAGGCCTGGAGATCGATCCCAAGTCGCTGGAGATCACCGGCATCATCCTGGACCACCCCTTCCGGCTGGCCAAGGTCGAGCGCGACGCGCTGGACCACATCTTCGCCCCGATCCGGGTGGCGATGAAGAAGTACGGCTGCCAGCGCGCGATCCTGGTCGGGCACAACGCCCACTTCGACCTGGGCTTCGTCAATGCGGCGGTCAACCGGACCGGCCACAAGCGCAACCCGTTCCACCCCTTCAGCGTGTTCGACACCGTCACCCTCGGCGGTATCGCCTATGGCCAGACCGTGCTGGCCCGCGCGGCCACCGCAGCCGGGCTGGGCTGGGATGCCGATGAGGCGCACAGCGCGGTGTATGACACCGAGCAGACCGCCAAGCTGTTCTGCAAGGTTGCCAACAGCTGGCCGCGCCCCTGAGCGGCATCAACCGATAGCGGTTCTGTCGCGCCCTTCGCTCTTGGCCCGGTACAGCGCGCGGTCGGCGCGCTGGTAGAGCAGCATCGGCGTGCGGTCGGCGGCATCCAGTTCGACCAGGCCGGCGCTGAAGGTGACCGTCAGCCCCGGGATGCCTGCCCAGTCGGGGTGGTCATGGAACAACCCGCGCAGGCGCGCGCAGACCTGGGCGGCTTCGTCCAGGCGGGTGTCATTGAGCAGCAACGCGAATTCTTCGCCGCCGGTACGCGCCGGCATGTCCGAATCACGGCAGGCCGAGGCCAGCAGCCGTGCCACTTCCACCAGCACCACATCGCCCACCGAATGGCTGTGCCGGTCGTTCACTTCCTTGAAGTGGTCGATGTCCAGCACCACCAGGCACAGAGGGTGGTGGCTGCGCTGCGAGCGCGCGAAATCACGCGCCAGCGCTTCATCGAACGCGCGCCGGTTCGGCAGCCCGGTCAGGGCGTCTTCGCGGGCCTGCCGCTCGAAGGCCTCGGCCTGCACTGCCAGCCGGTCAGCCAGTTCGGTCTTCTCCAGATTCAGCGCCTGCAGGTTCACCGTCTGCGTCTGCAGATCCAGCGTCGCTTCCTTCACCATCCGTGCCAGCCGTACATTGCTGGCCTTGTAACGGTTGATCAGATACCGGTACAACGCGATCAGCCCGGCCAGCAACATCAGCGCGGCGACCAGCTGCACACTGCGGCGTTGCCACAGGAACGGTTCCACCGTGAATTCCCACACCGCTTCACTGTCGCTCCAGGCACCGCCCGGATGCGCAGCGGACACGTGCAGCGTGTAGTCGCCCGGCGGCAGGCCGATGAACTCCACGCTGCGTTGCTGGCCGCGCTCGATCCAGCCTTTGTCCAGGCCATCCAGGCGGGTGCGGTAGCGGATACGCTCGGAAAGCAGATAGCTCAGCCCGACGTAACTCACGCTCAAGCGGCGCCCGCCGGGAATCGAATTATGGTCGCTGCCCTGCCAATGCAGCGGCGCCCCATCGACCTGCACGCTCTCGATCACCGCCGGCGGCGCCAGGCGCTCGCGGAAGCGCTGCAGCCGCAGCGGGTCGACCGTGCTCAGGCCACCAGCGGTCACCACCCAGAACGTGCCGTCCTGACGCAGGATCGCCGATGGCCCGGAGCTGCCGTTGGCCTGTGAATTGGCCATGCCGTCGATCTCGTTGTAATGCTCGACCTCCACCCGCGCGGCGCGCCCGTCAGCGACGGCATTGAGCATCGCCATGTCGGTGCGCAGCACGCCGCGGTTGCTGCTGATCCAGACATTGCCGACCCGGTCGGGCACCAGCTGGAACACCGTATCCACCGGCATGCCCTGCTCCAGGCCGACCCGCGCCAGCGTGCCTTGCTGGTAGCGGTACAGGCCGCGGTCGGTGCTGATCCACATCGCATCGCCGATCTGCTGGAAGCCGAACACGCTGCGCCCGCCGCCCAGGCGCTGCAGGTCGATGGCCTGCACCCGGTCGCCGCGCAGCACCCGGATGCCCTCGATGGTGCCGATCCACAGCCCGCCCTCAGCATCGTGCGCCAGCGCGGTGATCAGCCCGGTCGGCATGCCGGGAATCGCCGGCTGCCCGACCTGGCCGGCCTCGATGCGGATCACGCCTTTCTGGGTCCCGGCCCAGACCACCCCGTCGCGGTCGATGCTGATCGCGCGGATGTTGCCGCCTGGCAGCCCTTCGGCGTTGCCGTAGACGTGCAGGCGCTGGCCCTGTTCGTTGATCTGGAAGATGCCGTCGCCGAACGTGCCCACCCACAACCTGCCCTCACGATCCTGCGCCAGGCTCAGCACCGAGGGGCTCTTGCCAACGTTGTTGCGCAGCGGCACCGGGCTGAAGCGCCCCTGCGCGTCGCGCCGGTCCAGGCCGCTGGCGCTGCCGATCCATAGCTGGCGCAGGCGATCCTCGAACACCGTGCGCACGTAGTCGCCGCTGAGCCCGTCGCGCTCGGTGAAGCTGCTGAACAAGGTTTCGCGCAAGCGGTACAGGCCGCCATTGGCGCCCACCCAGATGCTGCCCTCGGCGTCTTCGCGCAGGCTGACCACGCGCCCCCCGGGCAGCGACAGCCCGGTCGGCAACCGCTCCAGCCCGTGCCGCGACAAGCGCAGCAGGCCCTGGTTCTCGGTTCCCAGCCACAGGTCGCCGTGGCGGTCCTGCAGCATCGCAGTGATGTGGGTCACCCCCGGCAGGCGGTGCTGCAGCAGCGGCGCGCCATCCTGCATGCGGTAGATGCGCTCACCGGCCACCACCCACATCACCCCATCGGGCGCGCGGTACGGCCATACCAGGCCGCGCCCCAGTCCCCAGCTGTCCGGCGCGCGGCGCTGCACGCCATCGGTGTCGCGCACGACCAGGCCGTCCAGCGTGCCGACCCAGACCCGGTCCTGCGCATCCACCACCAGCTTGGTGAAACTCATCGCCATCGGCACGTCGGCCGGCGGCGTCTGATAGTCGAACGTGCCGTCCGGGCCCAGGCTGCCGATGCCCTTGCCTTCGTACAGCAGCCACAGCCGCCCATGGCTGTCCATCTGCATCGCCTGGATCAGCACCTGCGGGGTATCGGGGCGATGCTCCCAGACCTGCCAACGGCCGTCCGCGCCGCGCCGGGTCACATTGCCGCGCGAATCACTGATCCACAGCCCGCCACTACGGTCCACCAGCAGCGCGCCGACGCCGTTGTCGCGCAGGCCCGGCGTGGTGCTGCGGTCGAATACCGTGAAATCCAGCCCGTTGTAGCGGACCAGGCCTTCCCAGGTGGCGAACCACAGATGCCCTTCCGGGGTCTGGGCGATGTCGCGCAGCGAGTTGTGCGGCAGCCCGTTGCGCGAGGTCCAGACATCGATCGCATAGTCACGCAGCGGCGGCGGGCCATCCTGGGCCGAGAGCGGCCACGGGACCGCGCACAGCAGCATCAGCCACAGCGCAGCCGCCTGCAGGGTCGGCATGCCCGGAAACTTCAGTTGTGCCGGCCGCCACCGGTGCCTGCCCCCCCGATCGCTCATCCGTATGGATCAGCCTTGGGCAGGCGCCGTGCGCATGGGGGGAACGGCCGTGCACCAGCGCGGGGGCTGGCAGAGTCGTACGCTCTCATGGGGGAGACGCTGGAAAGAGATGCCCATAGTAGGCAAATCCTTTCGTTTTGGGGGAGCCGGCGTCAGCCGCCGCGGGATCCGGCCGGGGCCCGCGCCGGCGAGCTCCAGCGCACGATGGCCTCCAGCCCGCCCTGCGGATGGTTGCGCAGGTGCAGGCTTGCCCCATCCTTCTCGGCCAGTGCGCGGGCGATGGTCAGCCCCAACCCGGCCCCGCCAGTCTGGCGCGAACGCGAGGTTTCCAACCGCACGAACGGGTCGAACACGGCTTCCAGTTCGTCCTCGGCCAGGCCCGGGCCGCTGTCCCGGATGCGGACCTCGACGTCCTGCCCGACCTGCTTCACCCGCACCCGGGCCGTCTGGCCGTACATCACCGCGTTGTCGACCAGGTTGGAGAACAGGCGATGCATCGCCAGCGGCCGCAACATCAGCACCGCCCCGCTCGGCTGCTCGAAGCGCACATCCCCACCGGCCTCGGCGGCATCTTCCACGATGCTTTCCAGCAGCGAATCCAGGTCCAGCGCGGCCCGCTGTTCGGCGCTCTCGGCGCTGCGGGCCAGCTCCAGGCCTTCGCGGATCAATGCCTGCATCGCGCCCAGGTCGCCGATCAGGCGCTCACGCAGGGTCTCGTCGGTGACGTTCTCCAGCCGCAGGCGCAGGCGGGTCACCGGGGTCTGCAGGTCGTGGGTGATCGCCGCCAGCATCTGGGTGCGTTCACCGAGGTGGCGCTGCAGGCGTTTCTGCATGGCGTTGAACGCCTCCGCGGCGCGGCGGACCTCGAACGGGCCGGTGACCGGCATCGGCGCGCCCTGCAGGTCATCGCCCAGCGCCGCGGCGGCATCAGCCAAGCGCTGCAGCGGTGCACTGGCCATCCGCGCCACGATGTAGGCAAGGATCGCGATCGCCACCACCAGCAGGGTCAGGAACAGCGGGTCCACGGCAAGCACGCCGTTATGCGCAACCGCCGGGGAATCCAGCGCCAGCCGCAGCGGCGTGCCATCGCTCAGCTGCAGGGTCACCACACGGCACTTGGGCGGAATGAAAGACGGGTCACGCTCACGCGGCGGATGCCGCATCTTTTCCTTGTCGCGCGGCGGCGGCGGCAGCAGTTCCGGCAGCCGGGGCAGGCAGGAGCGGAACGAGGTGAAGGCGACCTGGCTGCTCGCCACCGGCCCGGGCCGGTCATCGAGGATCTCCATCAACGCCGCGTCGGGCCGGCCGATGCGGGCGCCCTCGGGCAGCTGGTGCACGCTTGGCCCGCCACTGGTGAGCAGGCGCTGGCGTAGTTCCGGATCGCCGTCGAGCAGGTTGACGAAGCCCTGCAGGCGATCAGCGATGCGGTTGAGGTTCTGCCGTTCGAATTCCTGCTGGCGCTTGGTGCTGGCCAGCATGGTCGCGCCGATCGCGGCCACGCTCATGCCCAGCAGCAGGATGACGAACAATCGTCCCACCATCGAGGAAAAGAAACGGCGCAGGCGTGTCATTCCAGGGTGACCGCCGCCGCAAGCACATAGCCTTCGTTGCGCACGGTCTTGATCAGGCCATCGCTGCCCCCGTCATCGGCCAGCTTGTTGCGCAGGCGGCTGACCTGCAGGTCGATCGCACGGTCCTGCGACTCGTAGTTGCGGCCGCTGCTCAGCGAGACCAGCTGCTCGCGGGACAGCACCTTGTTGGCATGCCCCACGAAGACCCGCAGCAGGCGGAACTCGGCGCCGGACAGCACCACCACCCGCCCATCGGGATCGACCAGGTGGCGGTGTTCCAGATCGAATATCCAGCTGGAGAAGCGCGCGCGGCGGATCGCCAGCGGCTCCAGGTTGGCCGGCAGCGCCTCGGTGCGACGCAGCACGTTGCGGATGCGGGCAAGCAGTTCGCGCGGCTCGAACGGCTTGGCCAGGTAATCGTCGGCGCCCATCTCCAGGCCCAGCACGCGGTCGATCGGCTCGCTGCGCGCGGTCAACATGATCACCGGCGTGCTCGAGCGCGCACGCAGATCGCGGCACAGGGTCAGGCCGTCTTCGCGCGGCAGGTTGAGGTCGAGCACGATCAGGTCCACGTGCTCGCGCTCCAGCAGCTGGCGCATGCCGTGGCCATCGCCGGCAGTGCTCACCAGGTAACCGGCGCGGCCGAGCTGCTCGGCGAGCAGTTGGCGGATATCGTTGTCGTCATCGACGATCAGCAGTCTATGCATGCTGTTGGCAGTCTCCATGCGGTGATCATCCCCTGTCGGGAGCTGAACCGCATCTCCTGGTTTGCGTACGTCTGTTTCAAAGGGTCATGCAGATACATAACGAAATGTGCTGTGCACCGCAGGGATACATCTTGGTACACGGCGAGCATTGAGCCGGCGGTGAACGATCTTCACAATGCTGACAACGCCGATGCACCGGCCTGCCGAGTTGACGATCATCGTGAAGCCCCGTTTGCCCAGAACCCGCCGTGCCCGTCTGCTGCTGTTGCTCGTGGTCGTCATCCTGATCGCCGCGATTGTGGCATGGATGCTGCGCAAGCCGGCCGCCCCCACCCTGGCCACGTCACCGGTCAGCCGCGGCGACATCGAACAGACCGTGGAAGCCACCGGCGTGATCGACGCCTACAAGCTGGTCAGTGTCGGCGCGCAGGCCTCCGGCCAGATCAAATCGTTGAAGGTCCAGCTCGGCGATACGGTCAAGGAAGGCGACCTGATCGCCGAGATCGACGCCACCACCCAGCAGAACCAGGTGCTCAATGCCCAGGCCTCGCTGGACCAGGTCAAGGCGCAGCGCGCGGTGCAGCAGGCCAGCCTGCGCGAAGCCGAGCTGGAGTTCGCCCGCCAGCAGCAGATGCTCGCCGCCGAGGCCACTTCGCGCGCCGAGTTCGATGCGGCCGATGCCCAGCTCAGGACCGCGCGCGCCCAGATCCAGTCCTTCGATGCACAGATCAAGGGCCGCGAAACCGAACTGGGCACCGCCCGCGCCAACCTGGCCTACACCCGCATCACCGCGCCGATGGACGGCACCGTGGTCGCGGTGGTCGCCGAAGAAGGCCGCACCGTCAACGCCAACCAGACCGCGCCGACGATCGTGATGCTGGCCCGCCTGGACCTGGTCACGGTGAATGCCGAAGTTTCCGAAGCGGACGTGGTCAAGATCAAGGCCGGCATGCCGGTGTACTTCACCACGCTGGGTGAGCCGGACCGCAAGTTCCACGCCACGCTGCGCCAGATCAATCCGGCGCCGGCCTCGATCGCCAACGACAGCTCGAGCAGCTCCAGCTCGTCCAGTTCCAGCTCCAGCACGGCGGTGTACTACAACGCGCTGTTCGACGTGGAAAATCCCGACGGCACGCTGCGCATCGACATGACCGCGCAGGTCTCGGTGATGCTCAAGCAGGCCAAGGACGTGCTGATCATCCCGGCCGTTGCACTCGGCCCCAAGACCCGCGACGGGCAGTACATGGTGCGCGTGGCCGATGCCGATGGCATGCCGGCGCCGCGCAAGGTCAAGATCGGCATCAACAACGGCGCCAATGCCGAGGTGCTGTCCGGGCTGGCCGAGGGCGACAAGGTGATCGTCGGCGAAGGCGGCGGCCTGCAGGGCACCGGTGGCGGCAACCGCGGCGGCAGCACGGTGCGGATCGGCGGCCCCGGCATGGGCGGGCCGCGCCGATGAGCAGCGCCTCGACGGGCACGCCGCTGCTGCGGCTGCGCGACCTGCGCCGCGAGTTTCCGGCGGGCGATGAGACCATCGCAGTGCTGCGCGACGTCAACCTGGACATCGCCGCCGGCGAGATGGTGGCCATCGTTGGCCAGTCCGGTTCGGGCAAGTCCACGCTGATGAACATCCTCGGCTGCCTGGATCGGCCGACCCGTGGCAGTTACCAGGTCGCCGGCCGCGAGACCGGCCGCATGGAGCCGGACGAGCTGGCCGAACTGCGCCGCGAACATTTCGGTTTCATCTTCCAGCGCTACCACCTGCTCGGCGATCTGGATGCGCGCGGCAATGTCGCCGTGCCGGCCGTGTACGCCGGCAGCCCCGGCCCGGTGCGCACCGCACGCGCCGAACAGCTGCTGCAGCGGCTCGGCCTGGGCGACCGCATGAACCACAAGCCCGGCCAGTTGTCTGGTGGCCAGCAACAGCGCGTGTCGATCGCACGGGCGCTGATGAACGGTGGCGAGGTTATCCTGGCCGATGAACCGACCGGCGCGCTGGACACCCGATCCGGCGAGGAAGTGATGGGCATCCTCGGCGAGCTGCATGCCGAAGGCCACACCATCATCATCGTGACCCACGACATGAGCGTGGCCGAACACGCCCAGCGCATCATCGAAATCCGCGACGGCGAGATCATTGCCGACCGCACCAATCCGAATGCACCGCGCTACCGCGCGCAGCGCCAGCCCACCGTGGCCGCCGGCAAGGGCCACAGCTGGCGGGCCGCGCGCGACCGCTTCACCGAAGCGTTCCGCATGGCCCTGCTGGCGATGAACGCCCACCGCCTGCGCACCTTCCTGACCATGCTCGGCATCATCATCGGCATCGCTTCGGTGGTCTCGGTGGTGGCGATGGGCAATGGCTCCCAGCAGCAGATCCTGCAGAACATCAGCGCACTGGGCACCAATACGATCGATGTGTATCCCGGGCGCGGCTTCGGCGACATGCGCTCGGCCCGCGTACAGACCCTCAAGGCCAGCGACGCCGATGCACTGGGCAGGCAGAGCTATATCGACAGTGCCACGCCGAGCGTCTCCTCCTCGGTGACCGCGCGCTACCGCAACCAGTCGGCCACCGCGCAGGTCAACGGCGTGGGCGAGCAGTTCTTCCGGGTCAAGGGCGTGACCCTGGTCGCCGGCAGCTTCTTCGATACCGATGCGGTGCGCAGCCTGGCCCAGGTGGCGATCATCGACGAAAACACCCGCACCCAGTTCTTCCCCAATGGCGAGGACCCGGTGGGCCAGGTGATCCTGCTCGGCAACGTGCCGGTGCGCGTGGTCGGCGTGGCGCAGCGGCAGAGCTTCGGTTTCGGCGGCAGCACCAGCCTGAGCGTGTGGGTGCCGTACACCACGGTGATGTCGCGGATGCTGGGCCAGAGCCATGTGTCCAGCATCACCGTGCGCGTGGACGATGCCACCCCGATGGATGCCGCGCAGGCCGCGATTTCCAAGCTGCTGATCATGCGCCACGGCACCGAGGACTTCTTCCTCAGCAACAGCGCCGAGATCCGCCAGACCATCGAACAGACGACCCGCACGATGACGCTGCTGATCAGTGCCATTGCCGCCATCGCGCTGCTGGTCGGCGGCATCGGCGTGATGAACATCATGCTGGTCTCGGTGACCGAACGGACCCGCGAGATCGGCGTGCGCATGGCCGTCGGCGCGCGGCAGAGCGACATCCGCCAGCAGTTCCTGATCGAGGCGGTGCTGGTGTGCCTGCTCGGCGGTCTGCTCGGCGTCGGCCTGTCGCTGGTGGTCGGCTGGCTGTTCGGCAAGTTCGCGCCGGACTTCCAGATGCTGTTCTCGACCGCGTCCATCGTGGCCGCCTTTGCCTGCTCCAGCCTGATCGGCGTGGCGTTTGGTTTCCTGCCGGCCCGCAATGCCGCCCAACTTGATCCCGTGGAGGCGCTGGCGCGCGAATGAAGATTTCTCCTGCTCTGCTGCACCCCGCTTCGCTGCGTCCACTGGCCCTGGCCTGCGTGACCGCACTGGCCCTGTCGGCCTGCGTCAGCACCGGTCGCTACCAGGTCGACGCGCCGGCAGTGCCGGCCACCTATGGCCGCGGCGATGCCACCCTGAACACCCCCACCGAGCCCGTGAGCGAACAGCCGCACGCCACATCGGCCGATGTCCGCACCGATGCCTGGTGGACCCAGTTCGGTGACCCCGGCCTGGACCGTGTGATCGACCGCGCCCTGGCCGCCAACACCGACCTCGTCTCGGCCGGGCTGGCAGTGCAGCGCGCGCGCCTGCAGGCCGGGCTGGCCGACAACGCACTGTGGCCGCAGCCGTCGGGCAGTGTCAGCAGCAGCGGCAACCGCGCCATCGACCAGAGCGCGGACTGGAACCGCGGCAGCTCGGCCGGCGTGTCACTGGGGTGGGAAATCGACCTGTGGGGGCGCCTGCGCACCCAGCGCGACATCGCCCAGTGGGAAGCCCAGGCCAGCCAGGAGGACCTGCAGAACACCGCCCTGCTGGTGATCAGCGACGTGGCCACGCAGTACTGGACGCTGGCCTTCCTCAACCAGTCGATCAACGCAGGGCAGGCCAACCTGGAGCGCCTGCAGCGCACCCGCGAACTGGTCCAGGCCCGCTTCGATGCCGGTGCGGTCTCGCGGCTGGACGTGCGCCAGGCCGCCCAGAGCCTGGAGGCACAGCGTGCCGCGCAGAGTGCGCTGGTGCAGCAACGCGTTGCCGCGCGCAATGCACTGACCGTACTGCTGGATGGGCAGCCGCTGGCCGTGGCCGACGAGCCGCAACAGCTGCAGCGCGTGGCCAGCCCGGTGATCGCCGAAGGCCTGCCGGCCGATCTGCTCGGCCGCCGGCCCGACCTGCGCGCGGCCGAGCTGCGGCTGCGCAACAGCCTGAAGACCATCAAGGTGACCGCGACCCAGTACTACCCGGCGCTGAGCCTTACCGGCAGCGTGGGTACGGGCGCTACCTCGCTGTCGGACGTGCTGAAGAATCCGGTCGCCACGCTCGGCGCCGGGCTGTCGCTGCCGTTCCTCAACGTGCGCCAGGCGCAGTTGAACACCCGGCTGGCCGGCACGGATTATCAGATCGCGGCCAACGGCTTCCGCCGCACGCTGTACACCGCGCTGTCGGAGGTGGACAACGCCTTGTCGGCGCGCACGCAGTTCGCCACCCAGGTGGCGGCCTCGCAGGCGTCCTACGACGAAGCGGTCGAGATCGAGCGGATGTATGAAGTGCGCTACCGGGTCGGCGCCACCGACCTGCGCACCTGGCTGGAAGCGCAGCAGACCCGGCGTGATGCGGAGCTGTCGCTGGCATCGGTGAGGCAGCGCCAGTTGATCAACGATGTGACGCTGTTCAAGGCATTGGGCGGCAGCGCAGGCTGACGCCCTGGGGGGTAGAGCCGACCGTTGGTCGGCTGCTCTACGCGGGCGGACGGCAGCCGACCAACGGTCGGCTCTACGTGGGTGGGTCGGCAGCCGACCAACGGTCGGCTCTACCCCCGCGCGTGGGGATTACAGGCCGCGCTGGCGGACGGCCTCGAACAGGCTCACGCCGGTGGCGACGGAGACGTTCAGGCTCTCGATATCGCCCGGCATCGGAATCTTGACCAGGCCATCGCAGTTTTCACGGGTCAGGCGGCGCAGGCCGTCGGCTTCGCCGCCCAGCACCAGCGCCACGTTGCCCTTGAGGTCGATCGCGTACAGCGACTCGGTGGCTTCACCGGCCAGGCCGTAGATCCACACGCCCAGCTTCTGCAGGTCCTTCAGGCAGCGCGAGAGGTTGGTCACCTGCACGACCGGAATACGGTCGGCTGCACCGGCCGAGGTCTTGCGCACGGTGGCGTTGACCGAGGCCGACTTGTCCTTGGGAATGATCACCGCCGTGGCACCGGCGGCCGCTGCGCTGCGCAGGCAGGCGCCGAGATTGTGCGGATCCTGCACTTCATCAAGGATCAACAGCAGGGCCTTGCCCTCGGCCGCTTCGACCAGCCCTTCCAGTTCGTTCTCGCCCCAGGTCCGCGCGGCCTGGTAGCGCGCCGCCACGCCCTGGTGACGCACCGAACCGCCCACACCGTCCAGCGCCTGGGTGTTCACCTTGCGCACGTCGATGCCCTTGCGGCGTGCGTTTTCCTCGATCTCGGTCAGACGCGGATTCTTCGCACCGGCCTCGATGAGGACCTCGCGGACGTTCTCGGCATCATTCTCGATCGAAGAGGCGACGGCGTTGACGCCGACGATCCACTGGCTTTGCTTGCTCATTGCGGGGGGCGGGACCGGTAAAGGGGTTGGTAATGGTAGAGCATCAAGGCCCACCCTGCCCTGCCGGGCGTTCACGGGGGGCGTTCACGGCCTGCCTTCAGCGGGGTGGCCAGTCGCTGGTGTCGTGGTCGGGGTGCTGGTGGGAAACGATATGCAGCAGGAAGTCGCCGGCCTCGGCATCCTCCTCGCTGCGCAACGCGCTCAGCGAGCCCAGGCGGTCCACGAAGGGAAGCTTGGCTTCGATCCCGTACTGGATCCTCGGCGGCAGGCGGGCCGGCTCGTCGAAAGCGCCCGCCGCGATCGCCACCCCATCCGGGGCTTCGTAGGTCAACGGGGTGCCACAGTCGGCGCAGAAGCCGCGCTGGACCATGTTGGAGGACTGGAAACGCCGGGGCTCGCCGCGGGTCCAGCGGAATTCGCTGCCACGCACCGACACCAGGGGGGCGTAGTACGCGCCGAACGCCTTCTGGCACATCCGGCAATGGCAGATCGAGCTGTGAGTCAGCTCACCGACCACATGGAAGCGGATCGCGCCGCACTGGCAGCCGCCGCTGTATTCGGGAAGGGACGGCATGGGATCGCTCCGACGGGGTCCGTGGGAAACACCATGCCACCCGCGGGGGGCGGGTGGACGGTCCGCGTACCGGCCGTGGGCCGGTACGCGTGGATCAATACTTCTGTTTCTGGCGCTTGGCCGGCTGGCCGCGCGGCGGCAGCTCGGGCAGCGAATCGTCCTTCTCTTCGACCAGGCGGAAGTCGATCTTGCGCTCTTCCATGCTGGCCTTGAGCACCAGGATCCGCACCCGGTCGCCGAGACGGTAGATCTTGCCGCGGCGCTCGCCGTTGAGCGTCTTGCGCACCGCGTCGAACTGGTAATAGTCGTGCGGCAGCTGGGTCACGTGGACCAGGCCGTTGACCTTGGATTCGTCCAGTTCCACGAACAGGCCGAAGCTGGTCACGCCACTGATCACGCCATCGAACTGGCCACCGACGTGCTTTTCCATCCACGCGGCGCGGTAACGCTCGTCCACTTCGCGCTCGGCTTCATCGGCACGACGCGCACGCTCGGAGCACTGCAGCGCCAGTGCCGCCATCTCGCGCGGCGAGTAGGTGAACTTCTCCGGTGCGGCCCCGCTGAGCGCGTGCTTGATCGCACGGTGCACCAGCAGATCGGGGTAGCGGCGGATCGGCGAGGTGAAGTGTGCGTACGCGTCCAGCGCCAGGCCGAAGTGACCCAGGTTGTCCGGCGAATACACCGCCAGGCTCTGGCTGCGCAGCAGCACCGATTCCAGCAGTGCCGCGTCCGGTCGGTCGCGCACCTTCTTGAGCAGCTTGGTGAAATCGGCCGGCTGCACCTTCGACCAAGGCGGCAGGCTCAGCTTGAATTCCTTCAGGAACTCGAGCAGGTCGGCGTACTTGGATTCCGGCGGGCGCTCATGGTCACGGAACGGCGCCGGCACGTGCTTGGCCAGCAGGTAGCGCGCAGCCTGCACGTTGGCCGCGATCATGCATTCTTCGATGAGCTTGTGCGCATCGTTGCGCACCATCATCCCGGCCTGGGTGACTTCGCCGGTGTTGTCCAGCACGAAGCGCACTTCGGAGGTTTCAAATTCGATGGCACCGCGGCGGGTACGGGCCTTGGCCAGCACGTGATACAGCTGGTACAGGCGATCCACCTGCGGCATCAGCGGACCGATCGCCTTGCGCGCGGCCGGGTCGTTCTCGCCCACCGCTTCCCAGACCTGGTTGTAGGTCAGGCGCGCGTGCGAGTTCATCACCGCTTCGTAGAAGCGCGAGTGGATGACCTCGCCCTCGCGGTTGACCTGCATGTCGCAGACGAAGCACATGCGGTCGACCTTGGGCATCAGCGAGCAGATGCCGTTGGACAGCGTCTCCGGCAGCATCGGCACCACGAAGCCCGGGAAGTAGACCGAGGTCGCGCGCTTCTGCGCTTCATCATCCAGCGGCGTACCAGGACGCACGTAGTTGGAAACATCGGCGATCGCCACGACCAGGCGGAAGCCTTCGGCATTCGGTTCGCAATAAACGGCGTCGTCGAAGTCCTTGGCATCCTCGCCATCGATGGTGACCAGCGGCGTGTTGCGCAGGTCTTCGCGATGGCCGATCTGTTCCGGGGTGACCACCATCGGCACTGCAGTGGCTTCAGCCAGCACTTCCGCCGGGAACTCGAACGGCAGTTCATGGCCGTGGATGGCGGTTTCCACCACCAGCGACGCGGTCAGCTTGTCACCAAGCACGGCGATGATGCGGCCGATCGGCGGGCGGCGGGTATCCGGCGCCTGGGTCAGCTCGCAGACCACCAGCTGGCCATCCCGGGCATCGCCGGTCTGGTCGGGCGGGATCTGTACGTTGCGCTGCACGCGCTTGTCGTCGGGCACCACGTAGTTGATGCCGAATTCGACGCTGAAGCGGCCGATCAGGCGGCTCATGCCGCGCTCAAGCACACGCGAAATGCTCGCCTCGCGGCGGCCACGGCGATCGATGCCGGTCACGTTGACCAGCACACGGTCGCCATGCAGCACCTTGCGCATTTCAAACGGCGGCAGGAACAGATCGTCGCCACCTTCGACCGGGCGCAGGAAGCCGAACCCTTCCGGGTTGGCGATCACCACGCCGGTGATCAGGTTGACCGCCTGCAGCGGCGCGAAACCGCCACGGCGGTTCTGCACCAGCTGGCCGTCACGGCACATCGCGCCCAGGCGCTTGCCGAGGGCATCGGCGCGGTCCGGCTCGGTCAGGCCAAGATGGATGGCGATCTCTTCGGCGGTCTGCGGGCCATCGCAGCGGTCGAGCAGCTGCAGGATCGCCTCGCGGCTGGCGATCGGCTGGGCATAGCGCTCGGCCTCGCGGGCGGCGAAGGGATCCAGCTGTACTTCACCGTCCAGCGGGGTCGGATGCGGGCGGCGGCGGGTAGGGATGGGCCCGGCGTGCGCGGGCTTGGGGCCCCGCTTGTTGCCACGCGGCGGCTCAGGGGTGTTCAGGGATTCGGGCATCCAGGGTGGCAGCTTGCCGGCCTTCTTGGCGGCAGCGCGGGGCTTGCCCGACGGACCGGCTGCCTTCTTGGGCGCCGGGGACTTGGGGGCTTTCGCGCCCTGGGTCGGTTTCTTTGGTTTCATTGACCTCAATAGTAACCGCTGCGGGTGTGCAGAACCGGTCAGCGGCACTGCCTGTGCAGGATTGTGAAGAAATTTCACAAAACCGTTGACAAGCCTCACGCACATGCCCAGAATTCGCCCCCTGAGTCGCCCAGGTGGCGGAATTGGTAGACGCACTAGCTTCAGGTGCTAGCGGGGGCAACTCCGTGGAGGTTCGAGTCCTCTCCTGGGCACCATGACTCGGAAAATGATCAAACCCGCGCAAGCGGGTTTTTTCGTTTCTGGCGCCGGCACCACGCACGAATCGCGCGGCATGGACCGCGATGACGCTGCATCGCACGGCAAATGAAATTTCCTGCGAAATCCTGTTGACACAATTCCGGATCTCCCGCAGAATTCTCCTCCTGAGTCGCCCAGGTGGCGGAATTGGTAGACGCACTAGCTTCAGGTGCTAGCGGGGGCAACTCCGTGGAGGTTCGAGTCCTCTCCTGGGCACCATGACTCAGAAAATGATCAAACCCGCGCAAGCGGGTTTTTTCGTTTCCGGGCGTCGGCGATGCGCGGCCCTGACCTGCGCCGACGCGCGACGCCCGATGGTCGCCGCATCGAACGTGCGATGACGCGACGAACGATCTGGCACGAAAAAATTTCCACCCGATCCTGTTGACACAATCACGCTTCTCCCGCAGAATTCTCCTCCTGAGTCGCCCAGGTGGCGGAATTGGTAGACGCACTAGCTTCAGGTGCTAGCGGGGGCAACTTCGTGGAGGTTCGAGTCCTCTCCTGGGCACCATGACTCGGAAAATGATCAAACCCGCGCAAGCGGGTTTTTTCGTTTCTGGCCGCCGCGCCCGGAACCGCACGGAACACATTCCACGCTGGTCAGGAACCACAAAAAAACCCCGCCTTTCAGCGGGGTTTCTTCGTTTCAGCTTACCGCGAACACCTCAATGCCCACCGGCCGAGGCAGCACCCGCACCTGCGCCGAACGGCGGCTTGGCCAGCCACAGGAAGGCGATGATGGCCAGGAAGATCCAGCCCAGCAGGAAGAAGATGTCGTTGAAGCCCATCTGCGACGCCTGGTGGTTGATCATGTTGTTGAGCGCGGCCGCGCCATGCTGCAGGTCGCCCTGCCCCATCGCGGTCACCTGGTCCTGCATGCCCGGGGTGTAGCCGGAGATGTGTTCGGTCAGATGCGCGTGGTGTTCCTGGGTACGGCGTGCCCACAACCACGTGGTCAGCGAGGCGGCGAAGCTGCCGCCCAGCGTGCGCAGGAAGGTGGCCAGGCCGGAGCCCGCGGCGATCTCGCGACCGTCCAGATCCGACAGCAGGATCTGCAGTACCGGCATGAAGAACAGCGCCACACCGATACCCATGATCAGCTGGATGCCGGCCACGTGGCCGAAGTCCACCTGCAGGTTGAACCCCGAGCGCAGGAAGCTGGTGAAGGACAGGAAGATGAAGGCGATCGTGGCCAGCATGCGCATGTCGAAGCGCGAGGCGTACTTGCCCACGAACGGCGTCATGATCACCGGCAGCACGCCGATCGGCGCGGTCGCCAGACCGGCCCAGATCGCGGTGTAGCCCATGTCACGCTGCAGCCACTGCGGAATCAACAAGGCCACGCTGAAGAACGCCGCGTAGGCCACCACCATTGCCAGCGTCCCGGCGCGGAAGTTGCGGTGCCGGAACAGGCGCAGGTCGACGATGGGATCCTTGTCGGTCAGTTCCCAGATCAGGAACACCGCCAACGCCACCACCGACACACAGGCCAGCACGATGATCTTGGTCGAACTGAACCAGTCTTCGTCGTTGCCCAGGTCAAGCACCAGCTGCAGCGCGCCCACGCCGATCACCAGGGTGATCAGGCCGACGTAATCCATCTTCGGCTTTTCAACGTGTTCCGGGCGACCCTTGAGCTGGTTGCCCACCACCAGCGCGGCGAAAATGCCGAGCGGCACGTTGATCAGGAAGATCCATTCCCAACTGTAGTTGTCGGTGATCCAGCCGCCGAGGATCGGGCCGGCGATCGGCGCGACCACGGTGATCATCGCCAGCAACGCCAGCGCCTGCCCGCGTTTCTCACGCGGGTATAGCGAAACCAGAAGGCTCTGCGTGATCGGGTACATCGGGCCGGCGACGAAGCCCTGGATCGCACGCGACACGACCAGCATGCCCATGCTCTGGGCCAGGCCGCACAGCAGCGAGGCCAGGGTGAAGGCCAGCGTGGCCCATACGAACAGCTTGGTCTCGCCGAAACGGCGGCTGAGGTAACCGGTCAGCGGCAGCGCGATCGCGGTGCTGACCGCGAACGAGGTGATGACCCAGGTGGCCTGCTGCGAACTGGCACCGAGATTACCGGCGATGGTCGGCAACGAGACGTTGGCGATGGTGGTGTCCAGGACCTGCATGAACGAGGCCATCGCCAGCCCTGCGGTACACAGGGCGACGTTGGCCGGCCGGAAGGCCATGCCTGGCGCCGCGGGGGCGCCCGGCGCGGCGGGAGCTTGTGCGGACATGGTGGCCTCAGCTCGCCTTGGCCTGCTGCGGCAGGTTGCTCTGGATGATCTGGTGGATCACGTCGTCGGCGCTGTGCAGTTGCTTGGCGTAGACGTCGGTATCGAACACCTGGCCCTTGGCGGTTTCGGTCGGCAGCACGGTGCCCTTCTGGTCACGCAGGCTCACTTCGGCCTTGATCGACAGGCCGATGCGCAGCGGATGCTCGGCCAGCTGCTTGGCGTCGATGGCGATACGCACCGGCACGCGCTGCACGATCTTGATCCAGTTGCCGCTGGCATTCTGCGCCGGCAGCAGCGAGAACGCAGAGCCGGTGCCCAGGCCCAGGCTGTCGATGCGGCCCTTGTAGGTCACGTCGCCGCCGTACAGGTCCGAACGCAGTTCCACTTCCTGGCCCAGGCGCATGTGGCGCAACTGGGTTTCCTTGAAGTTCGCTTCCACCCACATCTGCTCGGTCGGCACCACGGCCATCAGGGCAGTGCCCGGCTGCACGCGCTGGCCGACCTGCACCGAACGACGCGCCACGTAACCAGTGACCGGTGCGACGATACCGGCGCGGGCGTTGTTGAGGTAGGCCTGGCGCAGCTGCGCGGCGGCGGCCTGTACGTCCGGCTGGGTGGCGATCACGGTGTCATCCACCAGCGCATTGCTGCGCTCGAAGGTTTCGCGCGAGCCGGCCACGCCCGCTTCGGCAGCGGCCAGTTCGGTGCGGGCATGCGCCAGTTCTTCGTTGGAGATCGCGCCGGTGCTGGCCAGATCCTTACGGCGGTTGAAGTCTTCGCGCACGCGCTTCAGGGTCACCTGGCGCGCGTTCAATTCGGCCTGGGCGCCTTCCACACTGCGATACAGACCGCGCACCTGGCGGACCGTCTTGGCGAGGTTGGCTTCGGCCTGCTGCAGGGCGACTTCGGTATCGGCCGGATCCAGTTGGACCAGCAGCTGGCCGCGTTCGACCCGCATGCCGTCATCGGCGTTGATCCCGACCACCGTACCGCTGATCAGCGGGGTGATCTGGACCTGGTTGCCCTGCACGTAGGCATCGTCGGTTTCTTCGAACCAGCGGCCGAACATGAAGTACCACAGGGCCAGCGCGGCCAACAGCAGCACCACGATGACCAGCAGGCCGCGCAGCAGCTTGCCGCGACGGGAGGGAGCTGCCTTCTCGGCAGCGGGAGCGGAGGTCTGACTCATGGGGATGACTCTCAGGAATGCGAGGATTCGGGGGTGGCGGCGACCGTGGCGGCATCGCTGGTCGGGGTGAAACCACCGCCCAACGCCTGGCTCAGGCGGACCGAAACAAGGATCTGGCGCGACTGCAGGTCGGCCAGCCGCTGCTGGGAGACCAGCAGCTGCTCTTCGACACTGAGCACGTCCAGGTAGCTGCCGATGCCGGCGCGGTAGCGCTGCTCGGCCAGGTCATGGGCGGCGCGCGCGGTGCTGACGGCCTGGGCCTGGGCACTGGCCTGGTCGGCCAGCGAATGCACCGCGTTGACCTGGTCGGCGACGTCGCGCAGCGCGTTGACCACCGACTGGTTGTAGTCGGCCACGGCCAGGTCGTACTGCGCGTCGGTCTTGCCCAGGTTGGCACGCAGGCGGCCACCGTCGAAGATCGGCAGGCTCAGCGCGGGGCCGAGGAAGGCGAACGTCGAGCCACTCTTGAGCAGCTGGTCCACTTCACTGGAGACCACACCGCCAAGGGCGGTCAGGTTGAGGCTGGGGTAGAACTCGGCCTTGGCCGCATGGATCTGGCGGTTGGCCGCTTCCACGCGCCATCGCGCGGCGACGATGTCCGGGCGGCGGCCCAGCAGTTCGCTGGGCAGCACGCCGGGCAGCTGCAGCGCCAGCGGGTTCAACACCTGCGGGCGCTGGATCTGCAGCCCGCGGTCCGGGCCCTGCCCGACCAGCGCGGCGAGCGCGGTGCGCGCCTCGTCGATCTGCTGCTGTGCAGCCTGCTGCTGCTGCTGCGCGGCTGGAATGCGCGCTTCGGCCTGGCGGGTCTGCAGGTCGCTGTCGATGCCGGCAGCACGACGCTGGCGGGTCAGCTCCAGGGTCTTCTGCGAACGTGCCAGTTCTTCGCTGGCCACGTCATGCAGCGTCCACGCGTAGCCCAGCTGCGCGTACGCCTCGGCGATGGCGGCAGAGAGGTTCAGGCGCGCGGCCTGGGCGTCCACTTCGGCGGCATGGCCGCTGTCCACGGCCGCTTCCCAGGCGGCGCGCTTGCCGCCCCACAGGTCGATGCCGTAGCTGAAGCTCAAGTAGGCCTGGCCACTGCCGGCATAGCTGCCACCCAGTTCGTCGCCAACCATCGATTCGGGCAAGCGCACACCGGTGTAGCCCCCGGAAGCAGAGAGGCTGGGCAGGCGTGCGGCACGCGCGGTGCCGATCTGGGCACGCGCCTGGCGCAGGCGCGCATCGGCCGCCTCCAGGCCAGGATTGCGCTGCAGGCCTTCGGCGATCAGCGCATCGAGCTGGGGGTCGCCCAGCGCGCGCCACCAGTCGGTGGCCGGCCAGCCGGGCTGGCTCAGGCCGTTGGCGGCCAGGGTGCGCTGGGTCTGCAGGCTGTCGGCGTCGAGCAGGCGGCCCTGCGGCTCCAGGCCGCGGCTGCTGGCACACGCGGCCAGCGCAAGCGCCAGCGCGGAGACCAGCACCGGCCGCAGCGGCCGCATCGGGCGCAGTGAATGAGAGCGTTCAAACATGGAAGTCATGGCGTTACCAGTGAGTCGCGTACACGGGTCATGAGGGAAAGCAGCTGTGCGCGTTCGTCCGAAGACAGGTCACGCATGGCGTCGTCGATGGTCTGGTCGCCCCGCTGTTTGAGGCGGGCCCACAACTGGCGACCCGGCTCGGTCAGCACGATCTGCAGTGCCCGCCGGTCCTGGGCATGCGGTTCGCGCCGCACGCAGTCCAGGGCTTCCAGCTTGTCCAGCAGGCGGGTGACCGCGCTGGGTACCTGGTCCAGGGCCTGGGCCAACTCGTTGGCGGTACACGGGGCACGCGCCGCGAGCACCTTCAGGCCGAGGTAGTGGGTGAAGCCAATGCCGAGGTTTTCCTCGGCCATCGACGTGTCTAGCTGACGGACCAGTCCATCGCGCACTTGGCGCAGCAGGAGTCCGAAGCTGGGGGGATGGGCATCAGGGCAGATCATGGGTGAGCATTCTCTTCCAAAAAATATATTTCTCAATAGAAATATTTAATTTGGAACCAAATGCTGTGTTGCAGCAATCAGAACAATGGGCAGGCGGCTACCTTAATGGCGGCCCGGACTGGCCGGGTATTACAATCTGGACAATGGATAACACTTTCAGGCCAGAGCGGGAGACGGCCGCCACCCAGATGATCCGCAACCAGGTGCTGGACTGGTTCGAGCGGGATGACGGGCTGGGGGTGCTCGGCTTCCGGATCGAAAGCGCCCGCGGGCTGGACCGGGAGATCGACTGGCACCAGCACCGGCGTGCCCAGCTGATCTGTGTGGAAGCCGGGCTGCTCACCGTCCGCACCCGGCATGGCACCTGGTCGCTGCCGCCCGGCTGCGCCGGCTGGATGCCGCCGGGCGAGCCGCACACGGTGGATATCTGCGGGCCCTTGCGCGGCTGGGGGGTGATCGTCAGCGCCGCGATGGCCCATGACCTGCCCGACGCGCCGTGCGTGGTGGCCATCTCCGATCTGCTGCAGGCGCTCGCGCTGCGCGTCACCGAATGGGTACCGGCGGCCGAGCCCAGCCTGCGCCAGCAGCACATGATCGAGGTGCTGCTGGACGAGATCCGCAATGCCCCGCGCCAGCGCATGCACCTGCCGATGCCGCAGGACCGCCGCCTGCTGCGCATCGCCTCGCAGCTGATCGCCAACCCGGCCGATGGCCGCAGCCTCGACCAATGGGCGCAGTGGGCCGGCCTCTCGCCGCGTACACTGACCCGGCACTTCCGCGATGAAACCACGCTCAGCTTCGCGCAGTGGCGTCAGCAGGCCAGGCTGGCCGAGGGCCTGCGGCGGCTGTCCGATGGCCGGAGCGTGTCCGATATCGCGCACGAACTGGGGTTCAGCAGCCCCAGCGCCTTCGTCACCGTGTTCCGCCGCCACTTCGGCAGCCCGCCCGGGCGCTATCTGGCACGCAGTGGACACCCCCTGAACCCATCACGCGGCTTGGCATCCCCGGCCGCATCCGGATAATCGTCCGCCTGCGAGGGCGACAGCCGTCGCCGTCCCTTGCCACAGGTAACAATCCCGCATGACCGATCTTGCCCGCCCCGCGTTCCACGGCTTTGAACAGCTGCCCCTGCGCGAGTACGCCGAACGGGCGTACCTGGACTATTCGATGTACGTGGTGCTCGACCGCGCATTGCCGTTCCTCGGCGACGGTCTCAAGCCGGTGCAGCGCCGCATCATCTATGCGATGAGCGAGCTGGGCCTGAATGCCGCCTCCAAGCCGAAGAAGTCCGCGCGTACCGTCGGTGACGTGATCGGTAAATACCATCCGCACGGCGACAGCGCGTGCTACGAGGCGCTGGTGCTGATGGCCCAGCCGTTCTCGTACCGCTACCCGCTGATCGAAGGCCAGGGCAACTTTGGTTCGACCGACGATCCCAAGTCGTTCGCGGCGATGCGCTATACCGAGTCCAAGCTGACCCCGATCGCCGAAGTGCTGCTGGGCGAGATCAACCAGGGCACCACCGACTGGACCCCGAACTTCGACGGCACGCTGGAAGAGCCGACCTGGATGCCGGCGCGCCTGCCGCACCTGCTGCTCAACGGCACCACCGGCATCGCCGTGGGCATGGCCACCGACGTGCCGCCGCACAACCTCAACGAGATCGTCAGCGCGCTGCTGCACCTGCTCGACGACCCGGATGCGACGGTCGCCGAGCTGTGCGAGCACGTGAAGGGCCCGGATTACCCTAGCTTCGCCGAGATCATCACCCCGATCGCCGATCTGCGCACCATGTACGAAACCGGCTACGGCAGCGTGCGCGCGCGTTCCACCTTCCTGAAAGAGAACGGCAACATCGTGGTCAACGCGCTGCCGTTCCAGGTGTCGCCTTCGAAGGTGATCGAGCAGATCGCCGCGCAGATGCGCGCCAAGAAGCTGCCGTGGCTGGAGGACATCCGCGATGAGTCCGACCACGCCAACCCGGTGCGCGTGGTGCTGGTGCCGCGCTCCAACCGCGTGGACGCCGAACAGCTGATGGGCCACCTGTTCGCCACCACCGACCTGGAGCGCAGCTACCGGGTCAACCTCAACGTGATCGGCCTGGATGGCCGCCCGCAGGTCAAGAACCTCAAGACCCTGCTCAGCGAGTGGCTGCAGTTCCGTGGCACCACCGTGACCCGCCGCCTCAACCACCGCCTGCAGAAGATCGAGCGCCGCCTGCACATGTTGGAAGGCCTGCTGGTGGCCTTCCTCAACCTGGATGAAGTGATCCACATCATCCGCACCGAGGATGAGCCCAAGCCGGCGCTGATCGCACGCTTCGGGCTGAGCGAGGAGCAGACCGAGTACATCCTGGAGACCAAGCTGAAGCAGCTGGCGCGCCTGGAAGAGATGAAGATCCGTGGCGAGCAGGAGGAGCTGGCCAAGGAACGCGACAAGATCCTGGCCATCCTGGACAGCAAGGCCAAGCTGAAGAAGCTGATCCGCGATGAGCTGGTGGCGGACGCGAAGAAGTTCGGCGATGACCGTCGCTCGCCGCTGGTGCAGCGTGGCGCAGCGCAGGCCATCGACGAAACCGAGCTGGTGCCGAGCGAGCCGATGACGGTGGTGCTGTCGGAGAAGGGCTGGATCCGTGCGGCCAAGGGCCACGACATGGACCCGTCGACCCTGTCCTACCGCGATGGCGATGCGCTGCTGGGCTCGGTGCGGGCCCGCAGCACGCAGCAGGTGGCATTCCTGGACAGCGAGGGCCGCGCGTATTCGACCCTGATCCACACCCTGCCCTCGGCACGTGGCAATGGCGAGCCGCTAACCGGTCGCTTCTCGCCGGCCCCGGGCAGCGCCTTCATGACCTTGGCCAGTGGCGAGAACAACACCCGCTTCGTGCTGGCCTCCACGCACGGCTACGGCTTCGTGACCCGCTTCGAGAACCTCACCGGCCGCAACAAGGCCGGCAAGGCGATGCTCAACCTGACCTCCGGCTCCAAGGTGCTGACCCCGGCCGTGGTCGCCAACCCGGAAACCGACCGCATCGTAGCGGTGACCAGCTCGGGCAACCTGCTGGCCATCGCCGCCAGCGACCTGCCGGAACTGGACAAGGGCAAGGGCAACAAGATCATCGACATCCCCAAGGCCAAGCTCGCCACCGAGCGCGTGGTCGCGGTGGTCTCGGTGGCGCCGGGCAACACGCTGCTGGTGCGCAGCGGCCAGCGCACGATGAACCTGTCGTTCAAGGATCTGGACACCTACCTGGGCACCCGCGCCACGCGTGGCCACCTGCTGCCGCGCGGCTGGCAGAAGGTGGAAGGTCTGGCGGTCGAATAACCGCACAGGACCGTAGCGCCGGGCTCTGCCCGGCTGCATCCGCCGCGCGTTGCACGGTTGCCGGGCAGAGCCCGGCACTACGCATTGCTGGCGAACGTGTCCGGAAAACGAAAAAGCCGGGAAATCCCCGGCTTTTTCGTTCGTCGCTGGCTGGCGGATGCTGGCTGGCGGACGAGGGCTTCTGCAGCGTGCTGGCGAAAGCTGGCTGGCGAGCAGAACCCGATGACGGGTCGGTGGATCGTCACGCGTCCAGGACACCGTCTGGAGAAACAGCCCCCTTGGAGTCCAAGGGGGCGCGCCGACAGGCGCGGGGATGTGGAAGGTGATACGCCGGGGCCCGCGATGTGCGCGGCACATCGTGGGGCTGATGCGCGTATGCGCGTCAGTGCGCGGCCGTGCCCTTCGCATCCATCTTGCTGGTCTGGTACAGCGCCAGCCCGATGCGCTTGATCAGGCCCAGCTGCTGCTCCAGCCACCAGGCATGGTCTTCTTCGGTGTCCTTCAACTGCACCAGCAGCATGTCGCGGCTGACATAGTCCTGGTGCTGTTCGCACAGCTTCATGCCGGCGGCCAGGTTGTCGCGGACGCTGTATTCGGTATCCAGGTCCTTCTGCAGCATCTCTTCCACGCTCACGCCGGGCTCGAACACATGCGGGCGCATGTCCGGATCGCCGCCGAGGAAGAGGATGCGACGCAGCAGCGCATCGGCGTGCTGGGTCTCCTCTTCCATCTCGTGGTTGAGGCGCTCATAGAGCGCGAACAGGCCCTGGTCTTCGTAGCGGCGCGAGTGGATGAAGTACTGGTCGCGCGCGGCCAGCTCGCCGCGCAGCAGTTCCTTCAAGCAGGCGATGACGTCCGGGTTGCCTTTCATGGGGGTGCTCCTGATGAATCAATGCGCGCATGGTGCCCTATCTGAAAATCCGGTGGTCTAATCGGAATCACTTGCAGTTGCGCTTCGGTAGCCGTGCACAGGACGTTCACGCCTCCCCTACAATCAAGCCCTACCTACACGGGGATGCGCAGGATGCGGCACTGGCTGAAGCGGTTGCTCTGGGGCGTGCTGATCCTGGCGCTGGCGGCGGTGTTCGCGGTGTGGTGGCTGCTGCGCGGCAGTCTCCCCGCCCTGGAAGGCGAGCAGGCCATGGCCGGGCTGCAGGCGCCGGTGAGCATCACCCGGGATGCCTTGGGCGTGGTCACCATCGACGCGGCAAGCCAGGCCGATGCGATGCGGGCGCTGGGTCTGGTACATGCGCAGGAGCGCTATTTCGAGATGGACCTGATGCGCCGTACCGCCGCTGGCGAGCTGGCCGAGCTGTTCGGCCCGGCGGCGATCGAGATGGACAAGCGCATGCGTGTGCACCGGCTGCGGGCGCGCACCAGGGCCCACCTGGAGGTTGCCACGGGCAGCAGTGCCGGCGCCCTGCAGGCCTATGTGGAGGGTATCAACCAGGGCGTCGCCGAGCTTCGGGTACGTCCTTGGCCGTATCTGCTGCTGCGCCAGGCGCCGGCACCGTGGCGTGCCGAAGACAGCGTGCTGACCGGGCTGGCGATGTATGCCGACCTGCAGGACCCCACCAATCAGAACGAACTGGCGATGGCGCGGATCCGTGCGGTGGTGCCACCGGCGCTGTATGCCCTGCTCAGCCACGATGGCAGCGAATGGGATGCGCCGCTGTTTGGCGAAGCGCGCGGCAACGCGCCGTTACCGGAGGCCGCCGCTCTCGATCTCCGGCGGGCCGATCCGGCGCGGACCACCGGTGCCGTCACGGCAGGTCATCTGGATCCCGACGTGCTGGGCAGCAACAACTTCGCCGTGGCCGGTGCACTGACCGCGGACGGTCGCGCCATCGTCGCCGACGATATGCACCTGGGATTGCGCGCGCCCAATCTCTGGTTCCGGGTACGGCTGCGCTATCCCGATGCACAGGCTCCCGACGGCCGCGTCGACGTCAGTGGCTTCTCGCTGCCCGGCCTGCCGGCCATCGTGGTGGGCAGCAACGGGCACGTGGCCTGGGGCTTCACCAACAGTTACATCGACACGGCCGATTTCCGCAGCGTACCCGCCAATGCAGCGGGCATCACCACGCACGAGGAGCGTATCCGCGTCGCCGGCCAGGCACCGGTGACGTTGCGCGTGCGCGAGACCGCCTGGGGTCCGGTGCTGCACACGCGGCAGGACGGCAGTGGCGAGGCACTGCGCTGGACGGCACAACTCCCCGGTGCGGTGCGCCTGGACTTCGCCGAGATGGCGCGCGCGGCGACGCTTGACGAGGCGTTCGAGGTGGCCGACCGCAGCGGCATTCCCGCGCAGAACCTGGTGCTCGCCGACCGCAGCGGTCGCATCGCCTGGCGCTTGATCGGCACACGCCCTGACCGCGCTGCGGACTGCCCGCCGAACGGCAACGCCACCACCGCGCCTGCACGCTGTGCGCCGTGGCCAATCCGCAGCGATGGCGCGCCCGCATTGATCGATCCCCCCACGCATCGGCTGTGGACCGCCAACGGCCGCGTGCTCGATGGGGACGCCCTGGCCATTGCCGGGAACGGTGGCTACGACCTGGGCGCACGCGGTCGGCAGATCCGCGATGGCCTGCTGGCGAAAGAGCGCTTCACCGAGGCAGACCTGCTGGCGATCCAGCTCGACGATCGCGCCCTGTTGCTCACGCGCTGGTGGCATCTGCTGCGCGAGGTCGTCACCACCAGTGACGACCCTGCCCTGCAGCGGCTTGAGGTCGCAACCCGGCGGTGGGACGGCCGTGCGGGGGTGGACTCGGTCAGCTACCGGGTCACCCGCGGTTTCCGCGGCATGCTGATCGACCGTGTTGGCGAAGGCCTGCTCGCCCCGGCGAAAGCACAGCTCGGAGAGGACTATCTGGAGCCACGACTGGGGCAGTTCGAGGGCGTGTTGTGGCCGCTGGTGAGCGAACGTCCCGCGCATCTGCTGCCACCCCCCTATTCCAGTTGGGATGCACTGCTGGTCGATACCGCCAAGGCGCTGGAAGCAGACCTGGGCAGTCAAGGCCCGCTGGACGCGCGTACGTGGGGCGAACGCAATACCGCTGCGATCTGTCACCCGGTCAGTCGCGCCCTGCCCGCCTTTGCCCGGTCGTGGCTGTGCATGCCGGCCGACCGCCTGCCCGGCGACCGCGACATGCCCCGCGTGCAGGGCCCCGCGTTTGGCGCCTCGCAGCGCATGGTGGTGTCACCCGGGCACGAGGCCGAGGGATGGATCCACATGCCCGGTGGGCAGAGCGGTCACCCGCTGTCACCGTTCTGGGGCGCGGGACACGAGGACTGGGTCAACGGCAGGCCGACGCCGTTCCTCCCCGGCACGACGGTGCATACCCTCAGGTTGGTGCCGGCGCAGGAGTGACACGCGAGGTGGCACCGCATGCCGCCCGCCTCAGCGCCGGCAACGCTCGATCAGGTTCAACAACGGCCCGGTCATGGCGGTGGTCACCAGCGCCATGATCACCAGCACGGCGAACAGGCGGTCGCCCAGGAAGCCCAGTTCGTAGCCCAGGTTGAGCACGATCAGCTCCATCAGGCCACGGGTGTTCATCAGCGCCCCCAGTCTCCACGCGTCATGGTTGTCCATGCCGGCACTGCGCGCTGCGCTCCAGGTGCCGATCAGCTTGCCCAGCGTGGCGACCACGATCACGATCAGGCACAGCACCAGGTCGCTGGCCTGCAGGGCGTCGGCGCGCATGCGCAGGCCGGTCATGGCGAAGAACAACGGCAACAGCAGCGTGACGGCGAATGGCTCCACGCGCTCGGCCACGGTGTGCCGCAGCGTCGCGTTGCCGGACACCGCGACGCCGGCCGCGAACGCGCCGAACAGCGCATGGATGCCCAGCATCTCGGTGACCAGCGCGCAGCCCAGCGCCATCAGCAACATGATCAGCAGCCAGCGTCCTTCCTGGCCCGGTGCGATCACCAGGCGCGAGAACCACGGCCGCACCACCCCCAGCATCAGTGCGACGAAAGCGACCACGCAGACCAGGTTGATCGTGGCCGGCACCCAGCCCTGCGACTGCGCGGCGGCCACGATCAGCGCCAGCAGGCACCATGCGGTGGCATCACCGAGCGCGGCGCAGGCGATGGCGGTCTGGCCCAGCGGTGTGCCGGTCATGCCGCGGTCGGCAAGGATGCGCAGCAGCACCGGGAAGGCCGTGATGCTCAATGAAATACCGACGAACAGCGCGAAACCGGTGAAGCCCACGCCGGGCGGTGCGTGCGCGCCATACAGCCAGATCGCCAGCAGCACGCCGAGCACGAAGGGCACGGCGATGCCGGCGTGGCTGACCACGAACGCGAAACGACGCCGCCCTCGCAATCCGCCCAGATCCAGTTCCGCCCCCGCCACCAGCAGGAACATCAGCACGCCAAGCTGGCTGAGCAGGCCGAGCGAGCCGAGGGAGGCGGCCGGGAACAACACGCCATGCACCTGGGGCAGCACGGCTCCAAGCACCAGCGGCCCCATCATCAGACCGGCCGCCATTTCCCCGATCACCCCGGGTTGACCCAGCCGGCGGAACAGCCACCCCGCACCCTTGGCCACCAGCAGCAGGACCAGCAGCTGCAGCAGGAACAGACCGAGCGGCGCATGCAGGTGCGCGGCCCAGTCGGCGCCCAGCGACGCCTCGGCACGGGCCACCCGTGCCGAGACGGCCGGACCGGCAAACCGTGCCAGGCCCAGGCCGATCAACAGGGGCAGCGCCACCCAGCCCAGATAACGCCAGGCCAGCCCGCTGCGGCGCATGCCGGTGGTGTCAGAGTCCATGATCGATCCCCATCGATTGAAGGGGCGATTCTACGGGCTGCATGCGGTGCCACACCACCGCGATCGACGCGGCGGCGTGGCACCGCGATCAGGCCAGCGCCTGCTCGTGCACACCGGCGATCGCGCGCCCGGAGGGATCGGCCATCGCCGCGAAGCTGGCATCCCAGGCGATGGCCGCCGGCGAGGAGCATGCGATCGACTTGCCACCCGGCACCGTTTCCGCCGCCGCCTGGGTCGGGAAGTACTGCTCGAACACGTGGCGGTAGAAGTAGGCTTCCTTGGTCTGCGGCGGGTTGTGCACGAAGCGCTTGTCCGCCGCGGCCATCACCCGGTCACTGACCTGGGCTTCGGCATGCGCCTTGAGTCCGTCGATCCAGCCGTAGCCGACACCATCGCTGAACTGTTCCTTCTGGCGCCACAGGATCGAGTCCGGCAGGTAACCTTCGAAGGCCTCGCGCAGCACCGCCTTCTCGATCCGGCGCGCACCGGCGGGGCCCTGCCCGACCATCTTGTGCCTGGCATCGATGCGCATGGCCACATCGAGGAACTCGCGGTCCAGGAACGGCACGCGCGGCTCCACGCCCCAGGCCATCATCGACTTGTTGGCGCGCAGGCAGTCGTAGTTGTTGAGCGCATCCAGCTTGCGCACCAGTTCTTCATGGAACTCACGCGCGTTGGGGGCTTTGTGGAAGTACAGGTAGCCACCGAAGATCTCGTCGCTGCCCTCGCCGGACAGCACCATCTTCACTCCCATCGCCTTGATCCGCCGCGCCAGCAGGAACATCGGGGTGGAGGCGCGGATCGTGGTGACGTCATAGGTTTCCACGTGGCGGATCACTTCCGGCAGTGCGTCCAGGCCTTCTTCGAAGGTGTACTCGAAGCCGTGATGCACGGTGCCCAGTGCTTCGGCCGCGATTGCCGCGGCGGCCAGGTCGGGTGAGCCCTTCAGGCCGATCGCGAAGGAATGCAGGCGCGGCCACCACGCTTCGCTCTGGTCGCCATCCTCAACGCGGTGGCGGGCATAGCGTGCGGCCACCGCGGCCACCAGCGACGAATCCAGGCCGCCGGAGAGCAGCACGCCATAGGGCACATCGGTCATCAGCTGGCGGTGTACCGCGCGCTCGAAGGCCTCGCGCAGCTCGACCCGGTCGGCCTCGACGCCTTCGACCGCGTCGTAGTCGCGCCACGGGCGCTCGTAGTAACGGGTCAGGGTGTCGGTGGCGCTGTCGTACCAGTGGCCCGGCGGGAACTGCGCCGCATCGGCGCAGATGTCCACCAGCGACTTCAGTTCGGAGGCCACCACCAGCCGGCCATCCTTGTCGTGGCCCCAGTACAGCGGCACCACGCCGATCGGATCACGGGCGATCAGCACGCGCTGTGCGGCCCGGTCCCACAAGGCGAAGGCGAAGATGCCGTTGAGGCGGTTCAGGAACGAGGCCGGGCTGTCTTCGCGGTACAGGGCGTTGATCACCTCGCAGTCCGAGCCGGTCTGGAACGCATAGGGCTGGGCCAGCTCGGCCTTCAGTTCGCGGTGGTTGTAGATCTCGCCGTTGACCGCCAGCGCCAGGCCGCCGTCTTCGGAGAGCAGCGGCTGCGAACCGCCAGCCGGGTCCACGATGGCCAGGCGCTCGTGGACCAGGATGGCGCCGTCATCGACGTACACCCCGCTCCAGTCCGGCCCGCGATGGCGCTGGCGCTGCGAGAGGTCCAGCGCATGGCGGCGCAATGCGGTGAGGTCGTCGCCGGCCTGCAGGCCGAAAATACCGAAGATCGAACACATGGGAACAGCTCCTGATGATGGGGGAATACACGTATTGCAGGCATTCGACCGGCCACCCAGGCCCGGAAGGGGTAAACCCGGGCCACAAAAAAACCCGCATCGGTCGATGCGGGTTTTCTGGGGTCCGGGCGTGTTGCTTGTACTAGCCCTGGTCGCAGTCCCGCATCGGCCGCGCACGATTATTCGCGCGCAGATTATTGCGGTTGGTATTGCTGACAGCGGTGGCCGGGAACGAGGACATGGACCGACCGTAACCGGGTTTTGACGGCGGCGCAACTGTTGCGATGGCAACCAAACCGGCCGCCGCGGACAACCCGGCGCTTCGGGGCCGCGCGATAATCACGGTCCTTCTGCACCATCCGGCTGGCATGATCCCTCGCATTGGACGCATCGCTACACGCCTGGGCGGCATCGCCCTGGCCCTTTCCCTGATTGCCTGCAGCAGCACCCCTGCACGGACGCCTGCGAGCATCGTGCAGTCGGTCGAGGCCAAGGCGGCCGATGGCAGCTTCGACAGTGCCTGGGAGGCAGCCAGGACCTTTGAAACCTTCAACGACCCGCGTGCCGTGGGCTGGTACGAGCGTGCGGCAGCCGTCACCCCGTGGACCTTCCACAACCCGCAGGCCGAAGAGGCCCTGGGCAGGATCTGGACCCACGGTGAGCTGCTGCATGGCACCGGCCCGAACATCCGCCAGGGCACTGCCCTGCGCGCCTCACCGCGCAAGGCCGAGCGTTGGTACCGCGCTGCCGCCGAGCACGGCAATCCGATGGCGATGCTGATGCTGGCCAAGTTCCATCGCGACCGCGGTGACGCGGCCAGCGCGCTGCGCTGGGACCTGCGCGCGACGATCTACCATCACATGCCGTCCGAATCCTCGCGACTGCCACAGGCGATCGCAGCGCAGCCGGATGGCACCGTGCATCCGCTGGTCGCCGAGATCCAGCGACGTGCGCAGCGCGGCGAAGCCGACGCCCAGGTGGATCTGGGCGCCATGTACGAACTCGGCATGGGCCTGCCGCGCGATGGCGTGGAAGCGCTGCGCTGGTACCGGCTGGCGGCCGACCAGGGCAATGTGTACGGGCAGTATTTCAGCGGCCTGCTGCTGGGCCGTGGCCGCGCCGGCGTAACGCGCGATCTGGACGCAGCCGCCGGCTGGTTCGCCAAGGCGGAGGCGCAGAAGTTCTACCTGGCCGGGGAGACGTATTGGCGCGACCGGATCAAAGCCCCGTTCTGGACCTTCGACTGACAGGATAACCACCCGGTAGAGCCGACCGTTGGTCGGCTGCACGTGTCGCCCCACGTGTCGGCGCCAACGGCAGCCGACCAACGGTCGGCTCTACGTCGGAGGGGACCACGTATGCGCGCCGGTGACGCTGTACACACTCCGCCGCTGCCTTCAAGACTGCCGCCTGCGCCCCCCATCCTCCAGAATGACCGCATGAACTCCGCCACCTTCCGCGATGAAATCCTCACCCGCGAGCGCATGCAGGCCATCATTGCCGCGCATCCGCGCGCGGCCGCCTTCGAGAACTGCACCTTCGATCACGGCGACTTCTCGCGGCTGGACATGGATGGGTTCCAGTTCAACCAGTGCTCGGTCACCGGTGCCTCCTGGCTGGCCGCCTCACTGGAGGAAAGCCAGTGGACGAAGTGCCGCGGCAGCCAGTGCGATTTCAGCTCGGCGTTGCTCAGCGACGCACGCTTCTCGCACTGCGATCTCAACAACAGTCATTGGCGACGCGCGACGCTGTCCTCGGTGCGGTTCCAGGACTGCAAGCTGACCGGCGCGCATCTGCAGGAAGTGACCGGCTGGGCGCTGGAGTTCCGCGAGTGCCTGCTGGTCAGCGCTGACCTGCGCGGGATGTCATTCCGCAAGGCGCAGTTGGAGGGCATGGATTTTTCCGAGGCCGAGCTGTCCGGCTGCGATTTCCGCGATGCGGTGTTCAACGGCGGCAGCCTGCGCAATGCACAGACGCGGTTGACGCGCTTCGAAGGTGCCGACCTGCGTGGCACCGACATCAGCGGGCTCAACGTGATGGACGCCAAGCTGTTCAAGAAGGCGGTGATTTCGCAGCGCCAGGCGGCGGCCGCGTTGGCGTCGTTCGGGTTGATCGTGGCGTAAGGGCGAACCGACCAACGATCGGTTCCTACATGGCGCGGTCGTTCGTCAGTGACGCGGCAGGGGCCGGCTGATGGTCGGCGCAGCACGTACACCCGGTAGTGCCGGCCGCTGGCCGGCTCTCCTTCAGGTCTGACATTCGCGAGGGCCGGCCAGCGGCCGGCACTACCGTGATGGTCCGACAGCAGTGCTGCCCCAGGGACTCAGGCGAGCAGGCGCTCGATCAAGCGCTGGTACAACGCCGGCAGCGCCTCCAGATCCGCGACGCGCACGTTCTCGTCGACCTGGTGGATGCTCGCATTGACCGGCCCCACTTCGATGCACTGCGCACCCAGTGGCGCGATGAAGCGCGCATCGGAGGTGCCACCGCCGGTGCTCTCTTCCGGCGGCGCCCCGGCAAACTCGCCGAGCACGTCACGCGCGACGCGGCGCAGCGTGCCTTCCGGGGTGTAGAACGGCTCGCCACTGCGATGCCACTTGAGCGTGTACTCGAGCGCATGGCGGTCCAGCAGCGCGGCGATCTCCTGCTCCAGCGCCGGCGCATTCCAGTGCGGGTTGTAGCGCAGGTTGAACAGCACCTGCAGCTCGCCGGGAATCACGTTGTTGGCACCGGTCCCGGCATGGATGTTGGAGACCTGCAGGCTGGTCGGCGGGAAGCTCTCGAAGCCGTCATCCCAGTGCCGGGAGGTGAGTTCGGCCAGGGCGGCGGCGGCCAGATGGATTGGATTGCGCGCCTTGTCGGGATACGCGACATGGCCCTGCACGCCCTTCACCGTCAGCGTGGCCGAGAGGCTGCCGCGGCGACCGACGCGCAACAGATCGCCGAGCACGGCCGTGGAGGAGGGCTCACCGGTGATGCACCAGTCGATGGTCTGGCCACGCTCGCGGAAAATATCGGCGACGCGACGCACACCGTCGATGGCATCGCCTTCCTCGTCACTGGTCAGCAGCACCGCCAGCGTGCCGGGGTGATCCGGATGCGCGGCGACGAACTGCTCGGCGGCCACCACGAAGGCGGCCACACTGCCCTTCATATCGGCCGCGCCACGTCCGTACAGCACGCCCTCACGGATCTGCGGATCGAACGGATCGCTGGTCCAGGCCGAGACCGGGCCGGTCGGCACCACATCGGTATGCCCGAGCAGCACCAGCACCGGCGCGCCCTGCCCGTGTGTGGCCCACAGGTTGTCGACCTCGCCCAGGCGCAGGTGTTCGCAGTGGAAGCCCGCTCGCTCGAGACGGCCAGCCAGCAGTGCCTGGCAGCCGGCATCCTCGGGGGTGACCGACGCGCGCGCGATCAGGTCGCAGGTCAAGGCAACGACGTCGTTCACGCGCCCACTCCGAACCGCTGCTTGAAGCCGTTGTCCGAGAAACCCTGGGTCATCACGCCATCGGCGCTAACCACCACCGGGCGCTTGATCAGCTGCGGGTACTCGCGCAGCAGCAGCTTCCATTCGGCCTCGGAGTCCGCCGCTTTGCGGTTCTCCGGCAGTTGCCGCCACGTGGTGGAGGATCTATTGATCAGCGCAGGAAAGCCACCGGCCTGACCGGCCCAGTCGATCAGGGTCTCCGGCGTCGGCGGGTGGTCGCGGTAGTCGACGAAGGTGTACGGCACCTGGAATCGGTCCAGCCACTTGGTGGCCTTCTTGCAGGTGTCGCAGTTCTTCAATCCGTACAGAATGGTGGTCATGGCGCGGCGTGCAGCATCGATCAGGAAGGACGTCGTGAGGATGTCACAACAGGCGTTCGGACACGACCCGGAACGGTACCTGCGGCACCCGGAAACAGAACGCCTCGGCCAGATCGACGCCCATGGCGGCAAGGTGCGGGCAGGACACCGGGCCCTCCAGTTGCAGGGGCTGCACGTCCGAAAGGGCAATCGGCAGATCGATATGGGTCAGGGCCAGCCGACCATCCGCGGCGACCGCGAACGCGGCCTCCTGGCAGGCCAGGAACGCCATGGCCTGCGCTGCATCGGTGAACGCCCCGGCCGCCCACGCCGCCACCAAGGCCGTTGCCGGGCGCACCTGCGCCTGTAGTGCGGGCGCGCTGCCCTGCCCCGGCTCGATCACGGTGTGCCCGCCATCGGCATCCACGGCATGCTCGAAACGCCCGGCCAGATGCGGTTGCATGGCGTCGCTCCACAGGCGTGCACCGGCCGCGTGCATCACGCTGTCGATCACATTGCGATCAAAGACGACAAGCGGCGTGGTTGACATGCCGGTCGCGTGATCCGGCACCACATACCAGCGCCAGTTGCTCTGCAGAGGGGAAGGGAAAATGCGACGCAACGGCCCCGCCAGCGCCGGACCGAAATGGCCGTGACGGTAGGTCAGGATCGTATAGGGCGTACGCCCGTCATGCACGAACAGGCGATGGCCCGGCGGGGGCGGCGGTGCATGACGCACGTCCACCCACCAGCTCAGGTACACCACCTCACGCACATCACTGATCAAGGCCGGTACCGGCAGCACGCGGGTCAGCGCGCGCCGGGCGGCGGTCAGGTGCGAGCAGCCGAGCAGGCCCTGCAGCGCGCGTCCCGGCCACCCCGCGAACGGGTGCCGGTAGCGCGCCGCCTGCGCCAGCGCGGGCTGCGGCGTGCTCAGTCGGCCAGGCCGCGCAGCAGCTCGTTGACGCTGGTCTTGCTGCGGGTCTTGGCATCGACCTGCTTGACGATCACCGCGCAGTACAGCGAGTGCGAGCCGTCCTTGGACGGCAGCTGGCCGGACACCACCACGCTGTACGGCGGCACCGAGCCGTAGCTGATTTCGCCGGTGGCGCGGTTGTAGACGCGGGTGCTCTGGCCGAGGAACACGCCCATGCCGATCACGCTGTGGTGGCCGACCACGAAGCCTTCCACCACTTCCGAACGCGCACCGATGAAGCAATGGTCTTCGATGATGGTCGGGCTGGCCTGCAGCGGCTCGAGCACGCCGCCGATGCCGGCGCCGCCGGACAGATGGCAGTGCTTGCCGATCTGCGCGCACGAACCCACCGTGGCCCAGGTGTCGACCATGGTGCCCTCGCCCACGTAGGCGCCGATGTTGGTGAAGCTCGGCATCAGCACCACGTCCTTGCCGAAGTAGCTGCCGCGGCGCGCGATCGCGCCGGGCACCACGCGCACGCCGGCGCGGCGGAATTTGGCTTCATCGAAGCCGGCAAAGCGCGATTCGACCTTGTCCCAGAACGGCGCCGGACGCGCGTCGACCACGGCCATGTCGTTGACGCGGAAGTACAGCAGCACCGCCTTCTTCAGCCATTCGTTGACCTTCCAGCCACCGTGGCCATCGGGCTCGGCGACGCGGAATTCGCCGGTTTCCAGGCCGTCGATGACGCGGCCGACCAGCGGCTTGGTGGAGCCTTCGATCTCGTGCAGGGTCAGCGTCGCGCGGCGCTCGAAGGCGCTTTCGATGCCGAACTTGAGTTCTTCCACGCCCGGCGTGGCCGGCTTGCGCAGCGACTTGCGCGCAATGGTGGCATCACGGCTGGCGCTGCGCTTGGCCGCGCTCTCGGCCGGAGTGGCGGCGACCTTGCGTGCCGGCGCCTTTTTCGCAGCGGCCTTCTTGACTGCCGGCGCCGCCTTCTTTGCCGCGGCGGTGGTCTTCTTCACCGCGGGTGCGGCAGCAGGGGGCTTGGCCGCCGGGGTCTTCGCGGCGGTCTTCTTGGCAGGCTTGGTGGCCATCAGTGGGGGTCTCCGGCTTTTCGATCAGGGTCCAGGCAGGCGAGCATGGCGTCTTGCAGCTGCTGTCTGGCGGATTCGGTGAGGGCGTGATCATGCTCATCGCTGATCACGAACATGTCTTCGGCGCGTTCGCCGAAGGTGGCGATGCGCGCATCATGCACGCGCAGCCGCTGGTTGCGCAGCACGAACGCCACGTCGGCCAGCAGGCCGGGGCGGTCGGGCGCGACCAGGCTGAAACGGGTGCTGGTGGTCTCGCCATCGGTGACATCGCGGAACTCGATGCGCGGGGCGAAACGGAAGTGCCGCAGCTGGCGCGGAATGACCCGCCGCGACGGACGCAGCCGGGTCAGGTCGCCGGACAGCGCTTCACGCAGGCCGGCCTCCAGGCGCAGCGCGTCGCCATCGGCGAAGCTGTCGGCCGGGGTCACTTCGAACGTATCGAAGATGGTGTCCACCGGGCCGTCCAGCACACGCGCGCGGTGGATGCCGTAGCCCTTGCGATCCAGCGTCATCACGATCGCGGCAAACAGGCCATCGCGATCCGGCGAGTGCACGAACACCTCCAGCGCGTGGTCGTCCGGGGTGATCCGGCGCACCTTGACCAGGGTCTGGCCCTGCTTGACCGGCACCAGCGCGGCGGCCTGCCAGGCAAGCTGCTCGGGCCGCAGCCGGATGAAGCTCTCATCGGGCATCACGGTGAACTGACGCTCGATCGTCGCGTCGTCGTAGCCGCGCTCGCGCACCAGCTGGCGCACCGATTCGCGCGCTTCGGCAACACGCTCGGCGGCTGGCATCTGGTTCTCCAGCCCGTCGCGCAGCGCGCGCCGCGCCGCGAAATACAGGTCGGCCAGCAAGCGGTCTTTCCAGGCATTCCACAATTTGGGGCTGGTCCCGGCAATGTCGGCGCAGGTCAGCAGATACAGGTAATCGAGCCGGTCGCGGCTGGCCACCAGGGTGGCGAAGCGATGGATCACGTCCGGATCGGAGATGTCCTGCTTCTGCGCGGTGACCGACATGCGCAGGTGCTGCTCGACCAGCCAGGCCACCAGCTCCGTATCGGAACTGCTCAGCGCCAGCGCCTGGCAGAATTCGCGCGCATCCACCGCACCGAGTTCGGAGTGATCGCCGCCGCGGCCCTTAGCGATGTCATGGAACAGGCCGGCCAGCAGCAGCAGCTCCGGTTTGCGCAGGCGCGGCCAGACCTCATGCGCGATCGAGAAACGCTCGTCGGCGCGGCTGCTGGCGAACAGGCCGATGTTCCGCAGCACCATCAGGGTGTGCTGGTCCACGGTGTAGACGTGGAACAGATCGAACTGCATGCGCCCGGAGACCTGCGCGAAGGCGGGGATCCACTGGCCGAGCACGCCCAGGCGCGCCATCCGCGCCAGCGTGTCGACCGCGCGCGGGCTGCGCAGCAGGGCCAGAAACTGCTCGCGTGCGGCGGGACTGGCGTCGGTATACGCGGCCAGGTCCGGCAGCGCTTCGGCCAGCGCGCGGGCGGTCAGCGAGTGCAAGCCGCGCACATCCGGGTTGTAGGCCCAGCTGGAGAACAGCGCGAACACCTGTTCGATGTCGCCCTCGGGCCAGGCCGGATCGTTGGCCGCCAGGTAGCCACGGCGCAGCGAGAACCCCACGCTGACCGGCTCGGGCACCGCCTCGCCATCGAACTGTTCCTCGAAGCGCTGCAGCAGGCGGTCGCTGATCCGCCGCACCACGGTGGCGCTGCGGTAGAAGCCCTGCATCATTTTTTCCACGGCCAGGCTTTCGATGTCGTCTTCGAAACCCAGGCGGGCGGCAAGTGTCTTCTGGTAATCGAAACGCAGGCGCTCTTCGGGCCGGTTGGCGACCAGATGCAGGCCGAAGCGCAGCCGGGCCAGGGCGCAGCGTTCGCGCTTGAGCGCGGCCGCTTCATCCGGGCCGAGGTGGCCCAGGCCGACCAGTGCTTCCAGGTCGCGCACGCCGAAGGCACGCAACGCCATCCAGCCCAGGGTATTGAGATCGCGCAGGCCGCCGGGGCCGTCCTTGATGTCCGGTTCCAGGTTGTCGGCGGTATCACCAAAGCGCTGATGGCGGGCGAGCAGCTCTTCACGCTTGGCGAGGAAAAACTCGCGCGGCGGCCACAGGCCGTCCACGTTCACCGCGGCCTTCAAGGCCGCGCGCGCGCTGTCGTCGGCAACCACCGGGCGCGATTCGATCAGTGCGGTCAGCACGGTCTGGTCGGCGCTGGCCTGGGTGCACTCGGCCGGCGAACGCACCGCGTGACTCACAGGCAGGCCGCAATCCCACAGCAGCGCGAAAAAGCGCGCCAGCCCGGATTCGTGCCGCCGCTGCTGTTCCGGCGTACCCAGCACCAACACGTCGATATCCGAGCGCGGGAACAACTCACCGCGCCCATACCCACCGACGGCAAACAAGGCCAGTCCAGACCCGGCCGGCAGGCAGCGATGCCACGCCAACCGGATCAGGTGGTCGGCCGCGCGGGCGCGCAACGCGAGCAGGCGCTCGATGTTGTCGCCCTGGTCGAAACGGCGGTACAGCCGTGCGTCGGTCTGTTGCAGCGACTGGCGCGCCAGCGCCGCCCAGTCCGGGTCGGCGACGGATTCGGCCGGCGCGTCCAGCATCGGGCTCGCCGGCAGCATGCTCAGACCTGCGATTCGCCGGGCGAGAGGGTCAGCACGTCGACGCCGGTCTCGGTGACCGCGACCATGTGCTCCCACTGCGCCGACAACTTGCGGTCCTTGGTGACCACGGTCCAGCCGTCGGGCAGCACCTTGTTGTAGCGGGTGCCCTCGTTGATCATCGGCTCGATGGTGAAGGTCATGCCCGGCTGCAGCACCAGGCCCTGGCCCGGACGACCGTAATGCACCACCTGCGGCTCGTCGTGGTAGACCTTGCCGATACCATGGCCGCAGTACTCGCGCACCACGCTGAAACGCTCGGATTCGGCATAGCTCTGGATCGCGTGGCCGATATCGCCCAGCGTCGCGCCCGGCTTGACCGCGCGGATGCCGCGCCACATGGCTTCGTAGGTCGCATCGACCAGGCGCTTGGCCATGACCGACGGCGTGCCCACGTAGTACATGCGGCTGGTATCGCCGTGCCAGCCATCCTTGATCACGGTGACATCGATGTTGACGATGTCGCCGTCCTTGAGGACCTTGGCTTCACTGGGAATGCCGTGGCAGATCACGTTGTTGACCGACGTGCAGACCGTCTTGGGGAAGCCGCGGTAGCCGACATTGGCCGGCGTGGCCTTCTGCACGTTGATGATGTGGTCGTGGCAGATGCGGTCCAGCTCTTCGGTCGTCACGCCCGGCTTGACGTGGGGGGTGACGATGTCGAGCACCTCGCTGGCCAGACGGCCGGCGATGCGCATCAGTTCGATTTCCTCGGGGGTTTTCAGATTCACGCTCATGGCGCCCATTATCGCCGATCCGGGGCCAATCTGAACGGGATGGGGTAGAACGCTGACAGCCGCGGTTTGGGCGGCCGGGCCGGTCAGGTCCATGAATGACTGCGATGCACGTCCCAGAACGCAGGATTGTGCCGAAAACGGCCATTGAATCTGTCAAATCTCACGGTCTCCCAACAAGACGAAACCTATAACCGGGTCAACACCGTTCCATCGCCCCACCCGTTCGGCAGCATCGTGTTGTTCAGCAAGGACCCGCGTCCAAGGAGCATGCCCATGCGATTTCTCCGTCCTGCCCTGTTGAGCCTGGCCATTGCCAGCCTCGCTGCGCCCGCCCTGGCGGCCGATACCACGACCTTCAACGTCAAGATCATCATCACCAAGGCCTGCACGATCACCGCAGCGGCCGCCACCGATGTGGATTTCGGCTCGGCCCTCTCCACGGCCACCACCCCGTCCAACGCCCAGGGCACGATCACCGCCCAGTGCTCGGCATTGACCCCGTACACCGTCGCCCTCAATGCCGGTGCGAACGCGGGAACCGCCAATGACGTGACCACCCGCCGGATGAAGAACACCGATGCGAGCGTGACGGCGAACAATTTCGTCGGCTACCAGCTCTATCGCGATGCCGCCCATACCAATGTGTGGGGCGCGACCACCGGCACCAATACGACGGCCGGCATCGGCACTGGCCTGGCGCAGACATTGAATGTCTACGGCCAGATCGCCAACCCCAGCGTCAACAACGCCGCTGCGGGTAACTATCAGGACACGATCACCGCCACCATCACCTATTGAGGTCCGCCATGCCGATTTCCGCAGGGCGTCGCCCTGGGCGGTTCGGGTGCGCGGTGCTGGGCTGGCTGTGGCTGCTGATGGGGAGCGCCACCGCCGCAAGCCTGCAGGTCGCCCCCACCTCATTGCAGCTGACGCCACGGCAGAACGCCGATGCGCTCTGGCTGACCAACAGCGGTACGACGCCGGTGCAGGTGCAGGTGCGGGTCTTCGAGTGGCGCCAGGACACCGGCCAGGACCAGCTCCTGCCCACCACCGACCTGCTGGTCAGTCCGCCGATGCAGTCGTTGGCGGCCGGCCAGCAGCAGCTGATCCGCGTAGTGCGCAGCGACGCTGAGGCACCCTCATCGCAGCGCGCTTACCGGGTGATCGTCGATGAACTGCCCACGGTGGATCCGCGTCGCAGCGGGATGCAGTTCGTGCTGCGCTATTCGATGCCGGTGTTTGTCCAGCCCGGTGCGGAGGGCCCGCTCGGACACGCGCTGCAGGTACGCCTGACACGCCTGGATGACGGGCGCCCGGCCCTGGAGGTGCACAACAGCGGCAACAGTTACGCGCAGCTGGCCGACATCGGCCTGGGGCCCGTCGACCGACCGCAGATCATCCATCCCGGCCTGCTCGGTTACGTACTCGGTGGACAGACCATGCGCTGGCCACTGGATGTCCCGGCCGCCCGCCTGGCGGGCGCCACAGTCTCGGCAAAGATCAATGGCGAGTCGGCCCAGACGCCACTGCCCGCCGCGCCGCCGGCTCGCTGAGGCCTGCATGCGGATGCTGCTTACCGCGACGCTGGCCCCGTGCGCCGCGATGGCAGCGGACGCCGACGCGGGCATCGACGCATCGGCCGACACCCTGTTGCCGCCGCCGACACCGTTGACGGCCGCACAGACGCTGCACCTGGATGTGACCCTCAACCAGGCACCGCGTGGCCTGCTGCCGTTCACCGAGCTGCAGGGCAGGCTGATGGCCTCGGGCGCGACGCTGCGCCAGCTCGGGTTTTCCGCACGGGGCGAGGAGCAGGTCGCGCTGGACCAGCTCAGCGGGGTTGTCGTGCGCTACGACGCAGCGCTGCAGACGCTGGCCCTGGACGTCCCGCTGGAACAGCTGTCGTTGCCTACCACGCGGCTGGAGCGTGCAGCCGATACTGCGCCGCCTGCAGCGTCCTCGCTTGGCATGCTGGTCAACTACGATCTTTACGGCAGCCACAACGAGGGCGGCGGCAACCTGGCCCTGACCACCGAACTGCGCCTGTTCGGGGTGGGCCACGGCGTACTGGAAACCAGTGCATTGCAGCGCACCTGGCAGGATCCGGCCGATCGTCGGTGGCGGGGCGAAAGCGTGCGGCTGGATACGGCGTGGCGCCTGGACTTCCCGGAAGCGGCCGTGTCGCTGACGGTGGGCGATTTCTACAGCGGCTTCGTCGACTGGAGCCGGCCGGTGCGCATGGGCGGTGTGCAGATCGGCCGCAACTATGGCCTCCAGCCCTATCGTGTGCTGAGCCCCACCCCCACGTTCCTGGGGGAAGCGGTGGTTCCGTCCAACGTGGAGCTGTATGTGGATGGCCTGCGCCAGTACAACGGCGAGGTCCCGGTCGGGCCGTTCCAACTGGCCGCCCAGCCGGGCATCAACGGAACCGGCAATGCCCAGGTCGTGATCACCGATGCGTTCGGCCGGATGCAGACCCTGGACTTCGCCTTCTATGGCACGCAGCAACTGCTCGCCAAGGGCCTGTCCGACTGGTCGGCCGGCGTGGGCAGGATGCGGAAGGACTACGGCATCCGTTCGTTCGCCTATGAAACGCCCGTGATCGGCAGCGCCACCTGGCGCTACGGCGCCAGCGATCGCTTCACGGCCGAAGCGCACGTGGAAGGAGGCGGCGGCGTGGTCAATGGCGGCGCTGGCGGCTGGTGGCTGCTGGGCGGCGCCGGCGTGCTCAACGCCGCCTACGCACGCAGCCGCCATGACGCTCTCCAGGGAGGGCAATACGCGCTGGGCTACAGCTGGAACAACCGCCGGTTCAACGTCAACCTGCTGACCCGGCGAACCCACGGCCACTACCGCGACCTGGGCGCGCTGCAGGACACCCTGCCCCCGGACATCAGCGAGCAGGCCACCCTGGGCATCAACCTGCAACGCGCCGGCTCGCTCAGCGCCAGCTACCTCCGGCTGCGTTACCCCGACGGCGACGACAACCGCTACGCCAGCGTGTTCTGGTCGCGCAGCTTCGGCGATCGCTGGTCGGCCTATCTCTCGTTCAACCAGAACCTGGCCGACAGCGATGACCGCAGTGCCTATCTGTCGGTCTCCGCTGCGCTGGGACGCAACCGCCAGAGCAGCCTGTCGGCACAACGCAACGGCGAACGGATGACCTATGTCGCCGATCTGTCCCAGCCCGTGCCCGGCGATGGCAGCCAGGGCGGCTACGGGTGGCGGGTGCAGGCGCGCGGCGGCGACGATGGCGGCGGTGGCCTGGCCGAACTCGGCTGGCTCAACCGGGTCGGGCGCTACTCGATGGGCTACGCGCGCCAGGGCGATCTTGACTACGGCTACGCCAGCGCCAGTGGCAGCGTGGTGTGGATGGGCGGACATGTATTCGCCGCGCGCGAGGTGCCCGACGCCTTCGCCGTGGTCTCCACCGACGGCTACCCGGGCATCCCGGTGCGGCTGGAAAACCGGCTGATCGGCAGTACCGACAGGAACGGCCTGCTGCTGGTGACCCCGCTGCTATCGTGGCAGCGCAACCGGATCTCCATCGATACGCTGGACCTGCCGGCGGACATGCGCGCCGACCGGGTGGACACCTGGGTGACGCCGCGACAGAGCGCCGGGCTGGGCGTCGACTTCGGCCTGCGCCGCACCCGGGCCATGCGCGTGATCCTGCACGATGACGCCGGGGCCCCGCTGCCGGTCGGCAGCAGCGTGCGCCTGCCCGCTGGCGGCACTGCCTCGGTGGGCTACGACGGGGAGACCTATCTGGAAGATGTCGTGCTGCCGGCCCAGTTGCAGGTCGAGTTGCCCGAAGGGCACTGCAGCGTACGCCTGGACCCGCCCGTCACCGCCACCTCCCCCGGCGTACCCCGCGTCGGGCCGCTGCGCTGCGTGCCGACCTCCCCACCATGACCGGCGCGCGTACGCTCATGATCGTGCTGATGCTGATGGCCCTGTGCTGGGCACCCCGGGCACGCGCGGATACGACCTGCACGGCCACGGCGCCAGGCGCATTGGCGTTCGGCACCATCACCAATGGCGCGGCCAGCGCGACCGATGCCATGACCAGCTTCACCATCACCTGCAACACCACCGCGCTGAGCGTGCTGGGCAGCGCCAGCGTGCGCGCCTGCCTGAAGATCGGCACCGGCAGCACCGGCAGCACGCTGCTGCCGAGCCGCAGCATGAGCAACACCACCGCCGATCCGATGGCATTCCAGCTCTATACCAACGGTGGCCGCACCACGGTGTGGGGCGCGGTGCCGGGCGGTTCGCCGCCGGCAGCCATCGTGACCCTCAGTTACGGGGTGCCATTGATCACCGGCGGCAGCGGCGCCCAATCGGTCACGCTCTACGGGCAGGTGCCCGCCGCGCAGGTGCTGTCGGCCGGCGCCTTTGCCAGCAGCTTCACCGCCGCCAACGTCAGCCTGGAGTACGCCTACAACGAGAGCATCATCGGCATCGCCCAGCCGCCGGCGCTGTGCACCAGCACCAGCGGGGTCAGCGGCCACAAAACAGCCGATGGCGCCTTCCCGTTCACGGTCAGCGCCAACGTCCTGCCCCAGTGCAGTACCTACGTCACGACCGACATGGATTTCGGCAGCAACGCGGGGGCGATCACCGCCAACCTTGACCGCACCTCGACGATCGGCCTGACCTGCATCAACCGCACCGCCTACAGCATCGGCCTGAACAACGGGCAGAACGCATCGGGCAACGTGCGCCGCATGCGCTTCACTGCACTGGACGGCAGCGTCTACTACATCCCCTACGAGCTGTACCGGAACGCTGGGCGCTCCCAGCGCTGGGGCAACACGCTCAACACCGACACCCTGGCCGGCACCGGCACTGGCGCCGCGCAGACCCTCACCGTGTATGGGCGTGCCCCGCCGAGCGTCGGCGCGGTGCCCGCCCAGGGCAGCTACAGCGACGTCATCACGGTCACGATCACCTACTGAACAGCGCCGGCCAGGCCCTCAAGCCGTGGCCGTCGCGGCCGCTAACGCTCGCATCCCTCCGCAGTGCGATGCACGATGCCCGCGCGCCCCCCTTCCTTCGTCCTCGCCTGGCTGCTGGCCGTGTACGCCGCCGTGCCGGCCGCCGCGCGGCCCGGCGCAGGCAGCGCGGCCACGCTGCAGGTGGCGGTAAGGATCGTTGCCGATTGCCGCAGCCCCGGGGCGGAGGCGCTGCCCACCTGCCGGCCCGCGCGCCAGCGAGGCGACGCGCTGCATCCGGTGCCCGCGCAGGTGGCCGCATTGAGTCCGGCCATCGCGGATACCGGTCGCACCGCGCCTGTCACCGTGACCTACTGATGCAATGGCTGCCGGTTGCCCTGCTGATCGCCGTGACCGCCCTGCCCGCGCAGGCACTGGAAATCCGTCCGGTCCGTGTCTCGGTGCCGGCCGATGCGGCACAGGCCGAACTGTGGCTGGGCAACCCCGGAAGCACCGCCTGGCGCGGCCAGGCCCGGCTGTACCGATGGGAGCAGGCGGGCGACCAGGAACGCCTGCTCCCCGCCGACGACGTGGCCGTGAGCCCGACCCATCTGGCCATCGCCCCGGGCGGCGGCCAGCGCGTGCGCGTGGTCCGGCTGGGGACGGCGCCGGCGGCCGTTGAACAGGGATACCGGCTGGTGCTCAGCCCCGGGCCGGAGGCCGCCGCCGGCGCCGCGCGCTATTCCCTGCCGGTGTTCCTCGAACCCAGCATCCCTGCCACCGGCTCGCGCCTGCGCGTGGCGGCGGCCGGCAGCCCCGCCGCGCCGGTGTTGCGCCTCTATAATGAAGGCGCGGCCCATGCCCACCTTGCCGATCTGGTGTATGTGGATGCGCGCGGCCGACGCCAGCCCCTGATCGATGGACTGGCCGGGTACGTCCTGCCGCACAGTACCCGCAGCTGGGCCCTGCCGGCCCGCCCTGACGGCTATGCCAACGGCCGTTTCCTTGCCCGCCTGGACCATGCCGCCGAAGCAATCCTGGCCGCCCCGCCCGCCGAGATTGCGGCGCGGGCCGGGGCCGGGCTATAATCGACCGGATCTCCTGCCTCATCGAAGCAGGGAACACGTCAACACCGGACGTCACCGGTGAATCCACACCTGCCGCCCATATCCGTGCCGGGGTGCTCCGCAAGGAGTTCGGTCACGGAAGCGACAGGGAAGCCAAACCCCGGAACCACCCGCTTTGCGGCGGACCGCCCAACTATTACCCGTGGCGGCCGGTTCCCTATCAGGAGTTACTGCAATGCCCCAGGTCACCATGCGTCAGATGCTGGAAGCCGGCGTCCATTTCGGCCACCAGACCCGTTACTGGAACCCCAAGATGGGCCAGTACATCTTCGGCGCCCGCGGCAAGATCCACATCATCAACCTGGAAAAGACCGTTCCGCTCTTCAATGACGCGATGAACTTCATTTCCAGCGTTGCGCAGAAGCGCGGCACCATCCTGTTCCTGGGCACCAAGCGCAGCGCCCGCGAGTCGATCCGTGAAGAAGCCGAGCGTTGCGGCATGCCGTTCATGAACCAGCGTTGGCTGGGCGGCACCCTGACCAACTTCCGTACCGTGAAGCAGTCGGTTGCCCGCCTGAAGGAACTGGAAGCCGGTGAGACCGACGGCAGCTTCGACAAGCTGGTCAAGCACGAAGTGCTGGGCCTGCGTCGCGAGCGCGACAAGCTGGAAGCCTCGCTGGGCGGCATCAAGGACATGAACCGTCTGCCGGACGCGATCTTCGTCATCGATATCGGCCACGAAGACATCGCCATCAAGGAAGCCAAGAAGCTCGGCATCCCGGTGATCGCTGTGGTCGATACCAACTACAACCCGGAACTGGTCGACTACGCGATCCCGGGCAACGACGACGCCATCCGTGCCGTGCAGCTGTACGCCCGCGCCGCTGCCGACGCCGTGCTGGAAGGCAAGGCTGCTGCGCCGCACGCCGCCACCGTGCGTGAAGAAGAGTTCAGCGAAGCCGCTGCTGGCGAAGAAGCCAAGCCGGCCCGCCGCGCTCCGGCCAAGAAGGCTGCTGCTCCGGCCGCCGACGCGCCGGCTGCTGGCGAAGCCCAGGCCTGATCCAGGCCCGCGGTGGGCGCAGCGCGCCCACCGCTCCTGTCCGCTGCCGATGGCGCGACGACAGGACACTGTCATACGGGCCGGCCACCATGCCGGCCCAACCCCTTTCTTTCGTGAGGAAATCCCGTGGAAATCACTGCTTCCCTGGTCAAGGAACTGCGCGAGCGCACTGGCGCCGGCATGATGGAGTGCAAGAAGGCACTCGTCGAAAACGGCGGCGACATCGACGCCTCGGCCGAATGGCTGCGCAAGTCCGGCCTGGCCAAGGCCGACAAGAAGGCTGACCGCGTGGCTGCCGAAGGCATCATCGTGGCGGCCCAGGACGGCGGCAAGGCCGTGCTGGTCGAAGTCAACTCGGAAACCGACTTCGTCGCCAAGGACAGCAACTTCCTGGACTTCACCAAGGCTGTTGCTGCCACCGCACTGAGCTCGGGCGCTGCCGACATCGACACCCTGAAGGCCGCCAAGCTGCCGTCCGGCGAGACGATCGAAGAAGCCCGCGCCGCCGTCATCGCCAAGGTTGGCGAGAAGGTCGACGTGCGTCGCATCGTGCGCCTGGAATCGACCAACAACGTCGCTGCCTACGTGCACGGCGGCCGCATCGGCGTGCTGGTCGAGCTGGCCGGTGGCAACGAAGAGCTGGCCCGTGGCCTGGCCATGCACGTGGCTGCCATGAACCCGCCGCACAACAAGGCCGCCGATGTGCCGACCGAGTTCGTTGCCAAGGAAAAGGAAATCGAACTGGCCAAGATGTCCGACAAGGACAAGTCCAAGCCGGCCGATATCCTGGAAAAGATCATCAGCGGCAAGATCGCCAAGATCGTCAACGAAGTGACCCTGTACGGCCAGCCGTACGTGCTGGACACCAACCAGTCGGTCGAGCAGGTCCTCAAGGCCGCCGGTGCCGACGTGGTCGGCTTCCAGCGTCTGGCGGTCGGCGAAGGCATCGAGAAGGTGGTGGAAGACTACGCCGCCGAAGTGATGAAGCAGGCCGGCCTGGCCTGATCTTCACTGCTCGAATGTGTTACGAAAGAAGCCGCGGACTCCGCGGCTTCTTTTTTTTGTCCACTGGCTTTGCTTTGTGTGCCGGATCAGGGCAATACTCCCAAACCGATCTGCCGCGTCAACGCAAGAAATCAAGGACGAAACTGTGATGCACCTCAGGTATTCTTGCCCCAACATACTGACAACCCCGCCATGCCTCCCGAGCTGACAGCCGCCCTGGCGCTCTGCCGCAACCTGCCCTCCCCGCCCGGTATTGCCCTGCGCATCATCGAACTGGCGCAGGATCCGGAAGCGGACATCACCACCGCCGCCGACATCATCGCCATCGACATGGCGTTGAGTGCCCGCATGCTGCGCATCGCCAATTCGCCGCTGTATGCCAGCCGCCGCCGGATCGAGAATCTCGGCCAGGCGCTGACGATGCTCGGCCTGAATGCCACGGTCAGCCTGGCCCTCGGCTTCACCGTGACCCAGAACCTGACCGCCGCCGGTGACGGCCAGGACCTGCGCGAGCGCGCGTGGCGCCGCAGCATCCTCAGCGCCCTGGCCGCCAGCCTGCTGGGGCAGGCGCGCGGCCTGCGCAAAGCCGAAGAGCTGATGCTGGCCGGCCTGCTGCAGGATATCGGCGTGCTGGCCCTGGCCCAGGCGCAACCGGACACCTACCTGCCGCTGCTGCGCCAGGCCACCGACAACGACGCGCTGGTCGCCCTGGAGCGCGAACACCTGCAGTGCAGCCACGCCGACGTCGGCGCGTGGGTCGCCGAGGAATGGGGCCTGCCGCGCTACCTGGTGGACAGCATCGCGCACAGCGAATCGCCCGCCACCGGCGATGACAATTTCCAGAACTGCGTCGCCCTGTCCGGCGCGGTGGCCGATATCTGGCTCGGCACCGATGCCGATGCCGCGCGCGAGCACGCCCTGCAGCAGGTACATGACACGCTCGGCCTGGACAGCGCCCAGTTCGACCAGGTTCTGGGCCGCATCGGTGAATCGCTGCCGGACATCAGCACCCTGTTCGAGACCCCGCTGTTCTCGCCCTCGCGCGTGCAGCAGCTGATCGACCATGCCCAGGAGCTGGCCACACTGCGCAACCTGCGCGAGATGCAGGATGCCGCCCTGGCCCGCAAGCGGGCGGATGAATTCGAAGCGCGCGCCAACCGGCTGGCCGAGCAGGCGCACCGTGACGCCCTGACCGGCGTGCTCAACCGCCGCCAGCTGGAAGCCGTGCTCGAGCAGGAATTCCTGCGCGCCACCCGGCATGGCTGGCCGCTTTCGGTCGCCTTCATCGACCTGGACGACTTCAAGAAGATCAACGACGCCCATGGCCACCTGATGGGTGACCAGGTGCTGCGCATGTTCGCCACCAAGCTGCAGGAGCAGCTGCGCAACAGCGACACGGTGGCCCGCTTCGGCGGCGAGGAATTCATCGCGCTGCTGCCCAACACCACCGAGCCGGTCGCGCTGGAAGTGGTGCGCCGGGTCCTGGCCAGTATCGTCAACACGCCGATGGCCGAAGTCGCCAGCGGCCCGCTGTTCGTGACCTTCTCGGCAGGCGTGGCGACCCAGGGGGGCTATGAGCGTTTCGCCGATGTCCAGGATCTGCTCAAGGCCGCCGACGACGTGCTGTACCGCTCCAAGAACCTGGGCCGCAACCGGGTCATCGCGCGCTCGCCCAGCACCGCACCGGCCTGAGCGTTACCCCCGCGCGGGGCCGTCATCACGGCCCCTACAGCGCCCCCATGCGCCGCACCGCAGCAAATTTATGCTGCCCGATGGCCCGGCTTCCAGTAGAATCCGGGCGTTTTCCACGCACCCAGAGATCGCCATGTCAAAGCTCGCCTATCGCCGCATCCTGTTGAAAGTTTCCGGGGAGGCGCTGATGGGAGACGAGGACTACGGCATCGACCCCAAGGTGATCCACCGCCTCGCCCGTGAGGTGATGGAAGCCCAGGCGGCCGGCGCCGAAGTGGCCCTGGTGATCGGCGGCGGCAACATCTTCCGCGGCGCCGGCCTGGCCGCAGGCGGCATGGACCGGGTCACCGGCGACCAGATGGGCATGCTCGCCACCGTGATCAACGCGCTGGCCATGCAGGACGCCCTGGAAAAGCTGGGCGCCAAGGCCCGCGTGATGAGCGCGATCAAGATCAACGACGTCTGCGAGGATTACATCCGCCGCCGTGCCATCCGCCACCTGGAAAAGGGCCGCCTGGTGATCTTCGCCGCCGGCGTCGGCAGCCCGTTCTTCACCACTGATTCCGGCGCCGCCCTGCGTGCGATCGAGATCGGCGCGGACCTGCTGCTGAAGGCCACCAAGGTCGACGGCGTGTACGACAAGGACCCGAACAAGTACAGCGACGCGGTCCGTTTCGACAGCCTGACCTACGACGAAGTGATCCGCCGGGGCCTGGAAGTGATGGATACCGCCGCCTTCGCGCTGGCCCGCGACAGCGACCTGCCGCTGCGCGTGTTCGACATGGGCCAGCCGGGCGAGCTGCTCAAGATCCTGCACGGCGACAACATCGGTACCCTGGTCCAGGGCCGCGACAACGCCTGAGCCTGAGCGGCGCCCCACGCCGGGCGCCCTGAACGGCCCGGAAAGGGTCGGTATTCGCCTATAATCGCCCGATTCCCAGTTACATCCAGGATTCGGGCGATGCTCAACGAAATCAAGCAGGACGCGCAGACGCGCATGGCAAAGAGCATCGATGCTCTGAAGCACACCCTCACCTCCATCCGCACCGGCCGTGCTTCCCCGGCCCTGCTGGACCGCATCACCGTCAAGGCCTACGGCACCGACACCCCCCTGAACCAGGTCGCCTCGATCAGCGTTTCCGAGGGCCACTCGCTGGTCATCACGCTGTTCGACAAGGGCATGATCAAGGACGTCGAGAAGGCGATCTACGCCTCCGATCTGGGCCTGACCCCGAACGTGGCCGGCACCGTCATCCGCCTGAACCTGCCGCCGCCGACCGAAGAGCGTCGCAAGGAGCTGGGCAAGCAGGTCCAGAAGGAAGGCGAAGGCGCCAAGATCGCCATCCGCAACATCCGCCAGGACGCCAACAAGGCGATCGCCAACCTGCTCAAGGACAAGGCGATCAGCGAAGACGACAAGAAGCGCGGCGAAGATGACATCCAGAAGCTGACCGACAAGTCCATCAAGGACGTCGACAGTGTGGTCGCCGAGAAAGAAAAGGAACTGATGGCGGTCTGAGCCCCATGTCCCAGGCCCCGACCAGCGGCACTGCCGCGCCCATGCCGCGCCACGTCGCCATCATCATGGATGGCAACGGGCGTTGGGCACAGAAGCGTCGTCGCCCGCGCGTGATCGGCCATCGTGCCGGCGCGCGCGCGGTCAACCGCACCATCGATTTCTGCCTCGACAACGGCATCGCCGCATTGACCCTGTTCGCCTTCTCCAGTGAAAACTGGGGCCGGCCGACCGATGAGGTCGATGCGTTGATGAAGCTGTTCCTCAATGCGCTCGACCGCGAAGTGGACGAGCTGCATCGCCGTGGCGTGCGCGTGCGTTTCATCGGCGAGCGCGAGCGCTTCGGCGCCGGGCTGGTCAGCCGCATGCAGCTGGCCGAACAACGCACCGCCGACAACCGTGCGATGACCCTGAGCATCGCCGCCAGCTATGGTGGCCGCCAGGACATCGCCCGCGCCGCACGCGAACTGGCCGCCGAGGTCGCGGCTGGCCGCCTGCTGCCCGAGCAGATCGACGAAGCGATGCTCAGCAGCCGCGTGGCCCTGGCAGACCTGCCGCCGCCGGACCTGTTCATCCGCACCGGTGGCGACACCCGCATCAGCAATTTCCTGCTCTGGCAGCTGGCTTACACCGAACTGTGGTTCACCGACGTACTGTGGCCCGAGTTCGACGCCGCCGTCCTGCAGCAGGCGATCGACGCCTATGCTTCGCGTGAACGCCGTTTCGGCCTGACCAGCGCCCAGATCGCCGCCTTGGCCACCGAGACCTCTTCCCCATGACCAAGACCCGAGTCATCGCCGCGCTGATCATGGCGCCGGTCGCCATCCTCGCCATCCTGATGCTGCCGACCCAGTGGCTGGCCGCTGCCGCTGCCGCGGTGTTCCTGATCGGCCTGTGGGAATGGCTGAAGCTGGCCGACGTGGAAGACACCCTGGCCCGCACCATCCTGCTGGTGCTGAACCTGGTGCTGATGGTGCTGATCGTGTGGGCCGATGCCGGCTCGCTGGTGCTGTACCAGATCGCCGCGCTGGTCGGCATCGGGTGGTGGTTGCTGGCCCTGCTGTGGCTGCGCTTCTTCAACTTCGGCGCCAGCCCCAGCAGCCCGGCGCGTGCCCTCAAGCTGCTCGCCGGCACCCTGGCGATCGTGCCCGCCTGGGCATCGCTGGTGCTGATCCATGCCAGTGGCGAGAACGGCCACCTGTGGCTGCTGACCGCGCTGGCCGTGGTCTGGGCCGCCGATTCGGGCGCCTATTTCGCCGGCCGCACCTTCGGCCGCACCAAGCTCGCCCCGCGGATCAGCCCCAACAAGACCTGGGAAGGCCTTGGCGGCGGCATGGTCGCCGGCCTGATCGTGGCCCTGGGCTTCGGCTGGCTGGCCGGGATCGACAGCGGCCACCTGATCGGCCTGGTCATCACCGCCGTGGTGACCGTGTTCGCCTCGGTGCTGGGCGACCTGTACGAAAGCCTGATCAAGCGCCACGCCGGTGCCAAGGACTCGGGCCACATCATCCCGGGCCATGGCGGCGTGCTCGATCGTATCGACGGCGTCCTCGCCGCCCTGCCGGTGTTCGCACTCGGCAAGGAAATCTTCGGGTTCTAACCATGGCCAGCGCTTCCGCCCCCCGCCAGGTCGCCGTGTTCGGCGCCACCGGTTCGATCGGCGCATCCGCGCTGGACGTGATCGCACGCCATCCGGACCGCTACCAGGTCACCGTGCTCGCCGCCGGCCGCCAGGTCGATGCGCTGGTTGCCCTGTGCGCCGTGCATCGCCCGGCCCATGCCGTGATCGCCGATGAATCGCTGTACGCCGCCCTGCGTGACGGCCTGCGTGACGCCGGCCTGGCCACCCAGGCCCATGCCGGCGCCGGGGCGCTGGACCAGCTGGCCGCCAGCGATGTCTGCGACACGCTGGTCGCAGCGATCGTCGGCGCGGCCGGACTGTCCTCGACCCTGGCCGCCGCCGCGGCCGGCAAGCGGATCCTGCTGGCCAACAAGGAATCGCTGGTGCTGGCCGGCGAGCTGCTGATGCGCCAGGCCGCTGCCGCCGGGGCCGAGATCATCCCGATCGACAGCGAGCACAGCGCGATCTTCCAGTGCCTGCGTTCGCGCGATGCCAGCCTGGACGGTGCCGGCGTGCGCCGGATCATCCTGACCGCCTCCGGGGGCCCGTTCCGTGGCCGTACCCGCGAACAGCTGGCCCAGGTCACCCCGGCCCAGGCCGTGGCGCACCCGAAGTGGTCGATGGGCCCGAAGATCTCGGTCGATTCGGCGACGTTGATGAACAAAGGGCTGGAAGTCATCGAAGCCCACCACCTGTTCGGCGTGCCGGGCGAGCGTATTGACGTCCTGGTCCACCCGCAGAGCCTGGTGCATTCGCTGGTCGAGTTCGTCGACGGCTCGACCCTGGCCCAGATGGGCCTGCCGGACATGCGCACCACCCTGGCTGTCGGCCTGGGCTGGCCGCAGCGCATTGAATCCGGGGTCGGCGGGCTGGACCTGCTGACCCAGGGCCGGCTGGATTTCGAAGCCCCGGACACCGAGGCATTCCCCTGCCTGAAGCTCGCCTGGCAGGCCATGGCCGCCGGCGGGACCGCCCCGGCGATCCTCAATGCCGCCAACGAAGTCGCGGTTTCAGCGTTTCTTCAGGGGCGGGCAGCTTTCCTTGCCATTCCAGCGCTGGTCGCTAACGCTCTGTCAACACTGTCCAGCGAGTCCGCCGATACACTGGAGGGCCTGCTGACCGCCGATCAGCGCGCCCGCCAGATCACCCAAGCCGCCATCGACCACGCCTGAATGCCCCACACGCCCCCTTACAGTGCTGATCACCATGGGTGATTTCATCGGATCCGTCTGGTGGATGATCGTCAGCCTTGGCCTGCTGGTGACGTTCCACGAGTTCGGTCACTACTGGGTCGCCCGCCGCTGCGGGATCAAGGTGCTGCGCTTTTCTGTCGGTTTCGGCAAGCCGCTGTGGTCGCGCCGCAACCGCGCGGGCACCGAATTCGCGATCGCCGCCATTCCACTGGGTGGCTACGTGAAGATGCTGGACGAGCGCGAGGTCGAAGTACATCCCGCCGAGCGCGGCCAGGCCTTCAACCACAAGACCGTGTGGCAGCGGATCGCGGTGGTCGCCGCCGGTCCGGCCGCCAACCTGATCCTGTGCATCGCCCTGCTGTGGGCGATGTTCGTGATCGGCAAACAGGATTACTCGGCCACCATCGGCCGCACCACCGGCATGGCCCAGACCGCGGGGCTGCAGGCCGGGGACCGTGTGGTCAAGGTCGATGGCCGCAGCGTGGCCACCGCCGGCGAGGCCAGCATGGCGCTGACCACCGCGGCGATGGATCGTCACGATGCCCAGGTCGAGGTCCTCGATGGCCTGGACCAGGTACGCACCCGCACCCTGCCCCTGTCCCAGCTGCCGACCGGCTTCGATGAGCGCCGCGTTCCCCAGTTGACCGGGCTGAGCTGGCAGTTCTGGCTGCAGCCGGCGCTGGTGGACAAGGTCCTGCCCGATGCGGCTGCCCAGGGCGTGCTGCTGCCCGGCGACCTGATCGTGGCCGTGGACGGCCAGCGCATCGAAGGTGCCGACCAGGTCCCGGCGCAGATCGCCGCGCTCGGCCAGCGCGGTGGGCCCGGCATGATCGACGTCCTGCGCGGCGGCGAGCGGCTGGCGCTGGAGATCACCCCCCGCCAGGGCGTGGACGGCCGCGGCCAGCCGACCTGGCAGATCGGCATCGGTTTCCCCGAGACCCATGCCCCGGCATACGACGCTGAGCTCAAGTTCGGGCCGTTTGCGGCAGTGCCGGTCGCCCTGCGTGAAACCGCCCGGATGGCGGGGGATTCACTGGGGATGATGCGCCGCATCGTCACCGGCAATGCCTCGCTGCAGAACATCTCCGGCCCGGTCACCATTGCCCGGGTCGCCAATGTCTCGGCCAAACGTGGCCTGGACTGGTTCCTGTATTTCCTGGCCCTGCTGTCGCTGAGCCTGTGCATCATCAACCTGTTGCCCATCCCCATCTTGGACGGCGGGCACCTGCTGTATTACCTTATCGAGTTGGTCAAGGGCAGCCCGCTGAGCGAGCGCGCCATGGCTGCCGGGCAGTATGTGGGCCTGGCGCTGCTGGCGGGGCTGATGGGATTGGCGTTCTACAACGACATCCTCGGCCTGGTCCCGCGATGAACTTTTTTCCTTTTGTCGTCGTCTTATGCGCCGGCATCCCGCAATGTTGAAATCGACTCCAACCGGACGTGACATGACGCGACTCCCCAATCGCCGCCTGCTGGCCCTCGCACTCGTTGCCGGTTTCGGCGCGCCCGCCCTGGCGCAGGCAGCCGAGCCCTTCACCGTCAGCGACATCCGCGTGGATGGTCTGCAGCGCATCACCTCCGGTACCGTGTTCACCTACCTGCCGGTGGAACGTGGCGACACCATCACCGACAACAAGGTCGGTGAAACCATCCGTGCGCTGTACAAGACCGGCTTCTTCGAAGACGTCCAGCTCAACCGCCAGGGCGACATCCTCGTGGTCACGGTCAAGGAACGCCCGGCGATCAACAAGTTGACCGTCACCGGCAACAAGGACATCAAGAGCGACCAGCTGCTCAAGGGCCTGAGCGACATCGGCCTGACCGAGGGCGGCACCTTCGACCGCCTGAGCCTGGACCGCGTGACCCAGGAACTGCGCCGCCAGTACAACGACCGTGGCAAGTACAACGTGGACATCACCCCGACGGTGAGCCCGCTGGACCGCAACCGCGTGGACATCGCCATCGCGATCAAGGAAGGCAAGGCCGCCAAGATCCAGCACGTCAATCTGGTCGGCACCGAGAAGTTCCCGGCCAAGGACATCCTGGAAACCTGGGAATCCAAGGAGCACAACTGGGCCTCGTGGTACCGCCGCGATGACCAGTACTCCAAGGAAAAGCTGTCCGGCGACCTGGAAAAGCTCAACGGCTGGTACCTGGACCGCGGCTACGTGGATTTCAGCATCGATTCCACCCAGGTCTCGATCAGCCCGGACAAGCGCGACATGTTCATCACCGCCGGCGTGACCGAGGGTGAGCAGTACAAGATCTCCGAGATCAAGGTCACCGGCGACACCATCCTGCCGCAGGAAGATGTCGAGCGCATGGTGATCCAGAAGTCCGGCGACACGTTCTCGCGTGCGCTGCTGGAATTCAGCTCGGACCAGATCACCAATTCGCTGTCCAACATCGGCTACGCGTTCGCCAAGGTGAACCCGATCCCGACCAGCAACCGTGCCGACCGCACGGTGGCCATCAACATGCAGGTCGTTCCCGGCCCGCGCGTGTCGGTGCGCCGCATCACCTTCAAGGGCAACACCCGCACCTCCGACGAAGTGCTGCGTCGTGAAATGCGCCAGTTCGAGAACAGCTGGTACTCCCAGGCTGCGATCGACCGCTCCAAGATCCGCCTGCAGCGCCTGGGCTACTTCGAATCGGTGGACGTGGAAACGCCGCCGGTCACCGGCAGCAACGACCAGGTCGACGTGGTCTACAACGTCAAGGAAACCACCTCGGGCAGCTTCGTGTTCGGCCTGGGCTATTCCCAGTCCTACGGCATGACCACCTCGGTGCAGCTGTCGCAGAACAACTTCCTCGGCGGCGGCAACCGCGTGTCGGTCGAGGCCTCGCGCAGCAGCTACCTGCAGCGCTACGGCTTCAGCTACACCAACCCGTACTTCACCGATGACGGCGTCTCGCTGGGCTACAACCTGTCCTGGCGCGAACTGGATTACTCCGACTTCAACACCGCGCAGTACAACAGCACCAACGGTGCCGCGCAGGTGGTGTTCGGCGTGCCGATCACCGAGAACGACACCGTCTCGCTGATGGTGGGCATCGACAGCAACCAGATCACCACCTACCAGGGCTCGACCCCGCAGGCGATCATCGATTACATCGACGCCATCGGCCAGCGCACGTTCCATTCCTGGCGCACCGAGCTGGGCTGGGCGCGCGATACCCGCAACGACTACTTCATGCCGACCCGCGGTACCTACCAGCGCGTGGGCCTGGAAACCACGCTGCCGGGCTCGACCGTCGAGTACTACAAGCTGAACTACCAGTTCTCCAAGTACTGGCCGATCATCCCGCAGCTGGTCATCAACACCCGCGCCGAAGTCGGCTACGGCGACAGCTACGGCAATGACACCACCCGCGTGATCACCAACCCGGATGGCAGCACCCGCGTGGTGACCGCCTCGGGCCTGCCGTTCTACGAGAACTTCTACGCCGGTGGTACCAACTCGGTGCGCGGCTTCGAGGACAACACCCTCGGCCCGCGTTCGGAACCGACCCTGAGCTACAACCGCGGCCAGCCGCTGGGTGGCTCGCTGAAGACCGTCGGTTCGGTCGAAGCCTACTTCCCGCGCCTGTTCGACAGCCCCTCGGCCCGCATCTCGGCCTTCGTGGACTTCGGCAACGTCTACAACGGCGTGGACAACTTCAAGGCCAACGAACTGCGCGTTTCCACCGGTGTGGCCCTGCTGTGGCGCGCCCCGGTCGGCCCGATCTCGATCAGCTACGCCTTCCCGCTCAAGAAGGAAGACGGCGACGAAGTCGAGCGTCTGCAATTCACGTTCGGCGGTCAGTTCTGACCGCCTAACGTGAATTGCCCAAGGTTTGTGCAGCAAACCTTGGGGTCCAACGGTTCCTCCTATCCCCCGCGCCGTCGGCGCGGCCCCCTTGACAGAAGGGTGCCTCTCCACCAGACGCGGTACGCATTCGCCGGGCTTTGCCCGGCGTTTTCGTTTGGGCGCTGGGAGCGATCATGGCGCCGTGCCGATCGGGGTTCGAACCAATCATGGGTCGGCGCCGCTTTGGGTTGGGATTGATCGTTCGATGCCGCTTTGGGGTGGCACTGGTCGTTCGATGCCGCTCTGGGTAGGTGCCGACCGTTGGTCGGCACGAACGTCCGGGATCAATGCGAGCCGGCCAGCGGCCGGCACTACCCTGCCGCGCGCGGGTTGAACCATCGGGGTCCGTGGTGGCTGCCCGCCACGGCGCCGCGCGATCGCCCCGGATGCGCCGGGCCGCAACAAACCGCCCAACACACCCCAGAACCCCCGCCCCGCATGACCGTTTCGGCATCACACGGTAAACTCCCCCGGTGAACACTCCTACCTATACCGCCCAGCAACTCGCCGAGCAGTTTGGCCTGCAGGTCCATGGTGATGGCAGCACTGCCATCCATGGCGTGGCTACGCTCGCCCATGCCGGCCCCGGCCAGCTCACCTTCCTGGCCAACCCGCGCTACCGCGCGCAGCTGGCCGACAGCCAGGCCGCCATCGTCGTGCTGCGTGCCGAGGATGCCGAGGCCGCGCCCGGCGCCGCCCTGGTCGCCAAGGACCCGTACACCACCTTCGCCAAGATCGCCGCGCTGTTCGACATCGCACCGCCGCGCGCGCCGGGCATCCACCCCAGCGCCTGCATCGATCCGGACGCCCAGGTCGCCGCCAGCGCCCACATCGGCCCGTTCGTCACCATCGGTGCCCGCAGCGTGGTCGGTGAGAACTGCATCGTCGGCCCCGGCAGCGTGATCGGCGAAGACTGCACCCTGGAGACCGGCTGCGAACTGATCGCCCGCGTGACCCTGGTCACCCGCGTGAAGCTCGGCAAGCGCGTGCGCATCCATCCCGGCGCCGTGCTCGGTGCCGACGGCTTCGGCCTGGCCATGGATGCCGGCCACTGGATCAAGGTGCCCCAGCTGGGTGGCGTACGCATCGGCGACGACTGCGAGATCGGCGCCAACACCTGCGTCGACCGCGGAGCGCTGGAAGACACCGTGCTGGAAAACGACGTGCGCCTGGACAACCTCGTCCAGATCGCCCACAACGTCCAGATCGGCGCCCACTCGGCCATCGCCGGCTGCACCGGCATCGCCGGCAGCGCCAAGATCGGCCGTTACTGCCTGCTGGGCGGCGCCGTCGGCGTCGTCGGTCACCTCGAAATCTGCGACAAGGTCGTCATCACCGGCAAATCGGTGGTGCGCAACTCCATTCATGAGCCGGGCGAGTACTCCTCCGGCACCCCACTGACCGACAACCGCACGTGGCGCAAGAATGCCGCGCGCTTCAAGCAGCTCGATGCGCTCGCCCGGCGCATCCTGTCTGTGAGCAAGGAGAAGGAATGAGCAACAACCAGAATCTGCCGGACATCAACCAGATCCAGCAGTTGATCCCGCACCGCTATCCGTTCCTGCTGGTGGACAAGGTGATCTCGCTCGATTTCGAGAACCGGAAGATCGTCGCCACCAAGAACGTCAGCATCAACGAGCCGTTCTTCCAGGGCCACTTCCCGGGCCAGCCGATCATGCCCGGCGTGCTGATCATCGAAGCCATGGCCCAGGCCGGCGGCGTGCTCACCCAGCTCACCCTTGGCCGCGATGCGCAGTCCAAGCTGTTCTACATGGTCAAGGTGGACAAGGCCCGTTTCAGCAAGCAGGTCGTGCCCGGCGATGTGCTGGAAATGCACGTGGAGATCAAGCGCGTGATCCGCAACATGGCGGTGTACGACTGCGTGGCCAAGGTCGATGGCGAGATCGTCGCCTGCGCCGAAGTGCTGTGCGCCGGCACCCGCGAATGATCCTGGCAGGAGAACTGCAATGAGTGACAACGCCCCTCTCATCCACCCCACCGCGGTCATCGACCCGTCGGCGACGCTGGCTGCGGATGTGCGCGTGGGTGCGTTCTGCCTGATCGGTGCGGACGTGGAGATCGGTGCCGGTACCGAGATCGGTCCGCACTGCTCGATCCATGGCCCGACCCGGATCGGCCGCAATAACCGCTTCATCGGCCATGCCGCGATCGGTGGCGAGCCGCAGGACAAGAAGTACAAAGGCGAGCGCACCGAACTGGTGATCGGCGATGACAACGTCATCCGCGAATTCGTCACCATCAACCGTGGCACCGCCGGTGGCGGCGGCATCACCACGGTCGGCAACGACAACTGGATGCTGGCCTATACCCACGTGGCGCATGACTGCCACGTCGGCAACCACTGCGTGTTCTCCAACAACACCACGCTGGCCGGCCACGTCACCGTGGGCGACTACGTGATCATCAGCGGCTTCGCCGGTGCCCACCAGTTCTGCCGCATCGGCGCCCACGCCTTCCTCGGCATGGGTGCGCTGACCAACGGCGACGTGCCGCCCTTCACCATGGTCGGCAGCGACAGCCTGGGCCGCCCGCGCGGCATCAACAGCGAAGGCCTCAAGCGCCGTGGCTTCGACGCCGAACGCATCGCCAGCATCAAGCGCGCCTACCGCACGCTGTACGTGGCCGGCCTGCCGCTGGCCGAAGCCAAGGTGCAGCTGGCCGAACAGGCCAGCCACAGCGCCGATGTGAAGGATCTGCTGGACTTCATCGAAAGCGCCGAGCGGCCCCTGCTGCGATGACGGGTCCAGGCGGGCACACCCCGGGCATCACGACCGCCGAGATCGTTCCGCTCGCTGCGCTGGCGACCAGCGTCGAACAGACGCTGGCCGTGCGCACCTCCGACCGCCCGGTGCGGATCGCCCTGGTGGCCGGCGAAGCCTCCGGCGACCTGCTCGGTGCCGGCCTGGTCCGCGAGCTGCGCCTGCGCTTCCCGAACGCCGAGTTCGCCGGCATCGGCGGCGATGCCATGCGCAGCGCCGGCTGCCAGACCTGGTTCGATGCCAGCGAACTGGCGGTGATGGGGCTGACCGAAATCCTGCGCCACCTGCCGCGTCTGCTCAAACTGCGCGGCGAGTTCCGCGCGCGTGCGCTGGAGTGGCAGCCGGACGTGTTCATCGGCATCGACGCACCGGACTTCAACCTCGGCGTCGAGCGCTGGCTGAAGGACCGCGGCATCCGCACCGTTCATTACGTCAGCCCTTCCGTCTGGGCCTGGCGTGAGAAGCGTGCCGAGAAGATTGGGGCCAGCGCCGACCTGGTGCTGTGCCTGTTCCCGATGGAACCGCCGATCTACGCCAAGCACGGCATCGACGCCCGTTTCGTGGGCCACCCGATGGCCGATGACATCCCGCTGCACAATGATCGCGAACAGGCGCGTGCCGAGCTCGGCCTGCCCTCCAATGCCAAAGTGCTGGCGGTCCTGCCGGGCAGCCGCCTGGGCGAGATCGGCAAGCTTGGCGAGCCGTTCTTTGAAGCCGCCTGGCAGGTCTCCGAACGCATTCCGGGCCTGCACGTGGTGGTGCCGGCGGCCAACGCCGCCTGCCGCCAGCTAATCAGCGAGCAGCTCTCCGCCTCGGCCCTGCCGGTCGCCCATTCGCACCTGCTCGACGGCAACGCGCGCACCGCGATGATCGCCGCCGACGTGGTCGTGCTCGCGTCCGGTACCGCCACCCTAGAGACGATGCTGGTCAAGCGCCCGATGGTGGTCGGCTACCGCGTGGCCGAACTCACCTACCGCATCGTCAAAGCGCTGGGCCTGCTCAAGGTCGACCGCTTCGCCCTGCCCAACATCCTGGCCGGCAAGGACCTTGCCCCGGAACTGATGCAGCACGACTGCACGCCGGACAAACTGGCCGCCGCAATCCTGCAGTGGTTCGACCACCCCCAGCGCGTGATCGACCTGCACGACACCTACGAACGCCTGCACCTGCAACTGCGCCGCGATGCCTCCGCACGCGCCGCCGACGCGGTGACCGACCTGCTCGAACGCGGTCCCAACGGCGGTCGCGCCGCATGAGCCGTCGCCACGCCGCTGCCGCCTCGCTGGCCCTGTTCGACGGCGCCGCCCTTGCCACCGTGGCCCCGCGCTACGTGGCCGGCGTGGATGAAGCCGGCCGCGGCCCCCTGGCCGGCCCGGTCGCCGTCGCCGCCGTCGTGTTCTGCCCCGACCGCCCACGCCTGAACGGCCTGGACGACTCCAAGCAGCTCACCGCTGCCCGCCGCGACCAGCTCTACGACAAGATCTTGGACCGCGCCCTGGCCTGGCACGTGGTGATGGTGGACGTCAGCGAAATCGACACGCTCAACATCTACCAGGCCACGATGCTCGGCATGCGCCGCGCCGTCGAAGGCGTCGCCCACGTCGCCCAGTTCGCCCGCATCGACGGCAACGTCGTCCCCAAGGGCCTGCCCTGCCCGGCCCAGGCCTTGATCGGCGGCGATGCCCTGGACCGCGCCATCATGGCCGCCTCGATCCTGGCCAAAGTCAGCCGCGACCGCTTCATGCAGCGCTTGCACGACGCCCATCCC
>NZ_JAPJIU010000016.1:0-70517 GCF_026241915.1 Stenotrophomonas sp. RIT-551
CGAAGTGGTGCAGGTCGAGGTAGCGGTTGTAGAGCGGGGTCGGCGAAATGCGGATCACATCGGGCTCGCGCCAGTCGCCGAGCACGCCCACCGTCTGCAGGTACTCGAACAGGCTGCGGCCGCGCTCGCGGCCACCGGCCACGCGCAGCGAGAGCTGGCAGCCACGGCGTTCCGGTTCGGACGGGGTCAGCACCTCGAGCACCCCGGACAGGCGCGCGCGAACGAGCGCATCCAGCATGCCGGTCAGGCGCAACGATTTGACCCGCAGCGCGTCGATGCCGCCGGCCTTGTCGACCACCTCCAGCGCAGCGCGCAGCGGGGCCAGGCCCAGCACGGGCGGGTTGCTGAGCTGCCAGCCTTCAGCGCCCACGGCGGGCACGAACTGCGGGGCCATCTTGAAGCGCGTGGCCTCTTCATGGCCCCACCAGCCCGCGAAACGCGGCAGGGTGGCGTCGCGGTGGTGGCGTTCGTGCACGAAGCAGCCGGCGACGGCGCCCGGGCCCGCGTTGAGGTACTTGTAATGGCACCACACGGCGAAATCCGGCGCGATGTCGTGCAGCTGCAGCGGCACGTTGCCGACCGAGTGGGCCAGATCGAAGCCGACCCGGGCACCCTGCAGGCGCGCCATGCGCGTGATGGCCTCCAGATCGAAGACCTGGCCGCTGCGGTACTGCACGCCGGGCCACAGCACCAGCGCCAGGCGCGGGCCATGCTCGGTGATGGCGCGCTCGATCGCCTGCAGCGAAATGGTGCCGTTGGGCTCGTCGGGCTGCACTTCAACCAGATCGGTTTCCGGGTTGAAGCCATGGAAGCGGAGCTGCGATTCCACCGCATGCCGGTCGGTCGGGAAGGCGCCGGCCTCCATCAGGATGACGGGGCGCTCGGCGGTGGGCCGGTAGAAGCTGACCATCATCAGGTGCAGGTTGACGCTGAGGGTGTTCATCGCCACGACTTCGCTGGGCAGGGCGCCCACGACGCGGGCAAGCTGTTCGCTGACCAGGCGGTGGTAGTGCAGCCACTGGGTGTCGCCGGTGAAGTGGCCTTCGACGGCCAGCGAGGCCCATTTGTCCATGACTTCCTGGACGGCGGCACGTGCCCCGCGCGGCTGCAGGCCCAGCGAGTTGCCGACGAAGTAGGTCTGGTCGCGGTGGTTGTGCTGGGGAAAGACGAATTCGTTGCGCAGGCTGCGCAGCGGATCGGCGGCGTCCAGGGCAACGGCATGGGTGCGGCTGAGGATCTCGGACATGGTGCAACCGGCGGTGTCAGTGAGCCGACAGTTTATCCGGGTGGTGGGGGCGTGGGCTGAATCTGGCTTGCGGCGCTGATCTGGCGTGGGCTGGTGGCTGGCAGCTGGCGCTCAAGGTGGTGGGCCGGAGCCAATGCCAACGCCAACGCCAACGCCAACGCCAAAGCCAAAGCCAAAGCCAAAGCCAAAGCCAAAGCGTATGCAGTGACGTTCCAGTGGACGGGCCGATGTGGGTGGGTCTGCTGGACCCGCCGCAAGTACGTCCGTGTAGGCTCGTAGTGCGGCATCCATGCCGCACACGGTCCTGCAGACCCACCCACACCGGCCCGCTGACAGTTGGCTGGGGCGCATGGGAAAGGCGGGCGCTATGCCTTGGACTGTGCTTTGGCGCAGCTGGAGGGCTGAGGGTAGACGAGCCAACAGCGATGGACGATGCATCCACTCGCCGCAGCCTGGTATTGCCGGCCGTGACCGAACACAACAGCGGCGCTTGCTTACCGATTTGGCCGGTGTTCGCGTCAACTTTCGGAGCGGACCCACGCCCATACGCAAGCGAGGACGAAACGAAGACGAAGAGGAAGACGCAGACGCAGACGCGGCCATTAATACCTGCGCGGCGGTTGGCAGCGTTGGGACCAGTGCAGTTTGATTTGTCTCTGTGGTTGGACTGTGACCGGGGCGCAGAAGAAGGAGCAGCAGAAGCAGGGGCAGCAGAAGCAGGGGCAGCAGAAGCAAGAGCCTGTAGTTGACTCTGCTCTTTCCGTGCAAGCCGATGCAGTGTGGATGGGTCGGTGGGGGTGGGTTTCCGGGACCGTGTGCGGCATGGATGCCGCACTACGAGCCTACATGGACGTACTTGCGGCGGGTCCCGGAAACCCACCTCCGCCGGCCCACTCGCAGGCACCTCAACCGCCGGCTCTAAAGCTCTCAGCCTCTCAAGCCCTCAAGTGCTGACGCCTTGAAGCGAGTGAACCATCACCCCTCAACAGCCACCTTCGCAGGCAACGGATCCACATGTCCGCACGCATCGCACGTGCGCAGCTCCAGCGAAGAGTGATAGCGATCGAACACCTTCGGCAGATCCGTCTCGATGTTCTCCAGCGCGAAAAACTCCTCGTACAGCTTGTGATTGCACTGCTCGCAGAACCACATCAACCCATCGCGCTCATGCGCCAACCGCTTGCGCTCCACCACCAGACCCACACCGCCCGGCGGGCGGCGCGGCGAATGCGGCACGCCGCCCGGCAACAGGAAAATCTCGCCCGCGCGGATCGGAATGTCGCGTACCGTGCCTTCCTCCTGCACCTTCAGCGTCATCTCGCCCTCGAGCTGATAGAACCACTCCGGGCCTTCGTCGTAATGGAAATCCGTGCGGCTGTTCGGGCCACCGACCACCATCACGATGAAGTCGCCGTTGTCGATCATCTTGTTGCCGACCGGCGGCTTCAGCAGATGCCGGTGCTCTTCGATCCAGGCAAGCAGATTGATGGGGGAGGCAAGCATGGGCGCTGTCCGAAAGAGGAAGAATCAGTCGCGCCGACCGTGGCGCGGAACATAGGACAGGGCCTTTTCGTATGCGGCCTGCAGCTCTTCCGGTGCGCCCACGTCGATGCCCATCTCGCGCACCCGGCCGTCCTTCAGGCTGTACACCCAGCCGTGCACCATCAGCTTCTGGCCACGCGCCCAGGCGTCCTGCACGATCGTCGAGCGGCAGGCGTTGACCACCTGTTCGATCACGTTCAACTCGCACAGGCGCGCATGCTTCAGTTCGGGCTCTTCGATCGCATCCATGATCGCCGCATGCTTCTGCGCCACATCGCCCACGTGCCGCAGCCAGTTGTCGGCCAGGCCCACGCGCGTGTTGTTCAAGCTGGCGTGTACGCCACCGCAGCCGTAATGGCCCACGATCAGGATGTGCTTCACCTTCAGCTGATCCACGGCGTACTGGATCACGCTCAGGCAGTTCAGGTCGGTGTGCACCACCACGTTGGCCACGTTGCGGTGCACGAACACTTCGCCCGGCGCCATGCCGATGATCTGGTTGGCGGGCACGCGCGAATCGGAACAGCCGATCCACAGGTATTCCGGGTGCTGCTGCTTGGCCAGTTGATGGAAGAACTCCGGATCCTCTTTCTCGATCCGGTCCGCCCATTCGCGGTTGTTCTGCAGCAGCTTGTGGATGTCTTTCATCGTGCGGGGTCCCTGACGTCGGGTGGGGGCAAGGCGCGGCCAGGGTGGCCGCGTCGTCGCAGGAGTGGGAAGGGTCAGTCGGCGGCGGGGCCGCCCTCGCGGCGCCAGCGCATCCACTGCGCCAGCTCGCGTGATGCCGGGGCGTCCAGTGCCGACAGCGCGTCGATCACGCTGGTCTGGTTGGCCTCGGGATGGTTCTGGCTGAGCTTGAGTTTGATCTGCACCTGCGCCGGGCGGAAACGGAAGCCGACGATGCCGCCAAGCATGCGCTGTTGGCGCGGTTCGATCGGCAGCAGGTCCCAATCGCCGCCCACCGTGCCTTCGTAATGCGTGCTCAGTGCGTCCAGCATCGCTACCAGTGCGTCCGGGTCGGTGACCGGTTCCAGCACGCCGCGCAGTTCGGCCGCGGCGTAGTTCCAGGTGGGGACGCGCGCCTGCGCATCTTTGTGTTCACCCCGTCCCTGGGGCTCACCCTGCGGGCCAGCCTTCGGCTGTCCAACGCCGTTCCTGACGGCGTTGTCCGGATACCAGCCCGGCGACACATACGCATGCGGGCCGTGCACCAGCATCAACGCGGGGCCGGCGTGGCCCGCCTGCGGGTTGGGCTTGGCCCAGTGCCCTTCGATCAGGATGCCGCCAGCATCACGCGTGTACACCACCGGCAGGCGCGTGGCCTGCGGGTAGCCGTCGGCGCCGTTGGTTACCAGGGTGACGAACGCATCGCGCGCCAGCAGCCGGTCCAGCCAGATCAGGTCGGTCTCGACGAAGGCGGACGGGATGAACATCGTCGGTTACGCGCGGGCGCCCAGGCTCTGGATCATGCGGCCGTGCAGGGCATCGTCGCTGTCGGCCTGCGGCGGCTGCACTTCATGCAGCGAGAAGCCGCGCACCAGCGCGTCCTCTTCATCCAGGCCGTCGTAGGCGACGAACTCGGCGTCGAACAGCTGCGAGCGTGCCGTGTCTTCGCTGTCGTAGCTCAGCGTGTTGCCATCGCTGTCCAGCACCTCGGCGGTACCGGCCGGGCGCACGCGCAGGCGCGCCCAGATCAGGGTGTTGCCCAGGCTGGCCAGGAACCACTCGTCGTGGTGGGAGGTGTCGTCGTTCATGTCAGTACCATCGAAAGCAGCCAGAGCAGGGCAGCCATGCCCAGTCCGGCAAGAAGGGTGAGCAGCGAGAGCCAGGCCGGCGTGGCCAGGCCGGTCAGCGAGCGGTCGCTGCTCTGCCGATAGTCGCGGCCGAGCAGCCAGCGCAGCGCGTCCGGGCGCAGGAAGGCACCCGCGCCGAAGCGATCGGCCAGCGCCGGGTGGCGGTCGCGGATGTGGACCAGGGTCAGCGGCCAGAAGATCACGAAGGCACTGAACCCGGCGATCGCCACGCCGACGAAACACAGCGCGAAGAACAGGGTCATGGTTCAGTGCCTCCGTAGGTCGATCAGAATTCGGCGCTGCCCGGTGCGCGCGGGTAGGGGATCGCGTCGCGGATGTTGCTCAGGCCGCAGACGTATACCACCAGGCGCTCGAAGCCGAGGCCGAAGCCGGCGTGCGGCACCGAACCGTAGCGGCGGAAGTCGCGGTACCAGCCGTAGTGCGCCGGGTCCAGGCCGAACTGCGCCATGCGTGCATCGAGCACATCCAGGCGCTCTTCGCGCTGGCTGCCGCCGATGATCTCGCCGATGCCCGGGGCCAGCACATCCATGGCCGCGACGGTCTTGCCGTCGTCGTTCAGGCGCATGTAGAAGGCCTTGATGTGCTCGGGGTAGTTGGTCACCACCACCGGGCGGCCGATATGTTCTTCGGTCAGCCAGCGCTCGTGCTCGGTCTGCAGGTCCAGGCCCCATTCGACCGGGAAGTCGAACTTCTTGCCCGAGTTCTGCAGCAGCTTCACCGCTTCGGTGTAGTCGATCTGCTCGAACGGAGCGTTGATGAAGCCTTCCAGCTTGGTGATCGCGTTCTTGTCCACGCGCTCGGCCAGGAAGGCCAGGTCGTCGCCACGCTCATCGAGCACCGCGCGGAACAGGTACTTCAGGAACTGCTCGGCCAGGCGCGCATCTTCGGCCAGATCGGCGAAGGCGATTTCCGGCTCGATCATCCAGAACTCCGCCAGATGGCGGGTGGTGTTGGAGTTCTCGGCGCGGAAGGTCGGGCCGAAGGTGTAGACCTTGCTCAGCGCCAGGCAGTACGCCTCGACGTTCAGCTGGCCGGACACGGTCAGGAAGGTTTCCTTGCCGAAGAAATCGCGGCTGAAATCCACCTCGCCCTTTTCGTTGCGCGGCAGGTTGGCCATGTCCAGCGTCGAGACCCGGAACATCTGGCCGGCGCCCTCGGCATCGGACGTGGTCACGATCGGGGTGCTGATCCAGTTGAAGCCGTTCTGGTGGAAGAACCGGTGCACGGCCTGGGCCAGGCAGTTGCGGATGCGGGTGACCGCACCGAACAGGTTCGTGCGCGGGCGCAGGTGCGCCACTTCGCGCAGGAACTCCGGGCTCATCGGCTTGGGCTGGATCGGGTAGGTCAGCGGGTCTTCGACCAGGCCGACGATCTCGATGTCGCTGGCCTGGATCTCGAAGGACTGGCCCTTGCCCTGGGATTTGACCAGGGTGCCGCGGGCGATCACCGAGCAGCCCGGGGTCAGGCTCTTGATGTCATCGAAATTGGCCAGGGTGTCATTGGCCACCACCTGGATGGGGGCGAAGCAGGAGCCATCGGTGACATTGACGAAGGCAAGCGCCGCAGAGCCGCGCACCGTGCGGACCCATCCGCGTACTGTTGCCTCGCCGCCTTCCGGGATCTTCCCGGCAAGCGCATGTTCAACGCTGACCACCGTCATGACTTGAATCCTCTGTTGATCGACTCGATCTCTGAACACGGAGTTTAACGGGTGCGGTGTTCGGCTTGCGAGGCATTTCTTGCGGTCCGGTGCGCCTATAATGATCACGATCCGCTGGAGTTGCCTGTCATGGCCGTAAGCCTTACCCCTGTTGCCTTTGCCCGTGTGCAGAAGTTCGTCGAGCAGACGCCCGGCGCGCTGGGCCTGCGTTTCGGCGTGACCCGCACCGGTTGTTCCGGCTGGGGCCACATCACCGATCTGGCCCGCGATGAGCGCGAGGGCGACACCGTCTTCGAGCAGGATGGGGTCCGCATCTATGTGGATGCCACCAGCCTCGAGCTGGTGGACGGCACCGAAATCGACTTCGGCAAGCACGGGCTGAGCGAGACCTTCACGTTCAGGAACCCTAACGCCACCGCTGAATGCGGCTGCGGCGAGAGCTTCACGACCGAGGCCGACAAGGCCTGATCGCCCGCGCGCCGGGCCTGTTTCAGCCCGCCCGGCTTGCCTGCCATCCCTTCTGCTGCCACAATGCGCGGCTTCCTGCCTGATTCCGGGCAGGACCCTTGCCCCACCGCGTTCACCTGCGGGGGGCTGTCCGGCCCTCAAAGGGCCACATCCGAAAGGTAAAAACACATGAGTCGTCATTACGAAGTCGTGTTCCTGGTCCATCCGGACCAGAGCGAACAGGTCCCGGCCATGATCGAGCGCTACAAGGCGCTGGTCGAGAACGGCAACGGCACCATCCACCGTCTGGAAGATTGGGGCCGTCGTCAGCTGGCTTACCCGATCCAGAACCTGGTGAAGGCCCACTACGTCATGCTCAACATCGAGTGCGACCAGGCCGTGCTGAGCGAGCTGGTGGAAAGCTTCCGCTTCAACGACGCCGTGCTGCGCAACCTCGTCATCAAGCGTGACGAAGCTGACACCGAGCAGTCGCTGATCATGAAGAGCAAGGACGAGAAGGGTGACAAGCCCGAGCGTGGCGAGCGTCGTCGTCGTGATGACGAAGAAGGTGAAACCACCCCCGCCGCCGCTGACACCGATGCCGGCGAAGACGCCGCTTCGGCCGCTTAAGGAGCACTGACATGTCCAAGTTCTTCCGTCGTCGCAAGTTCTGCAAGTTCACGGCCGAAGGTGTGAAGGAGATCGATTACAAGGATCTCAACACCCTGCGCCAGTACCTCACCGAGAACGGCAAGATCGTGCCGAGCCGCGTGACCGGTACCAAGTCGAAGTACCAGCGCCAGCTGGCAACGGCCGTCAAGCGCGCCCGTTTCCTGGCCCTGATTCCGTACACCGACAACCACGACGTCTGATGAAGGCGGGCGGCCTGCGGGTCGCCGCTTTCGCAGATCCCGCCGCCCGCGCTGTGAAGCGTCGGGCGGTGTGAAGGATCTGCCGTTCGGATATTCGGACAGCCATCGCTGCGGGGCCTGGGCCTCGCTAACGAATACACATTTGGAGCTACACCATGAAGCTGATTCTTCTTCAGAAGGTCACCAACCTCGGCGGTCTGGGCGATCTGGTCGACGTGAAGCCGGGCTACGGCCGCAACTTCCTCGTCCCGACCGGCAAGGCCGTTCCGGCCACCGCGACCAACGTGGCCGAGTTCGAAGCCAAGCGCGCTGATTACGAAGCCAAGGCCCAGTCGATCCACGCTGATGCCGAAGCTCGCAAGGCGCAGCTGGAAGGCAAGAGCGTGACCATCGCTGCCAACGCTTCGACGGAAGGCAAGCTGTACGGTTCGGTCGGCCCGCGCGATATCGCCGAAGCCTTCACCGCTGCCGGTCTGCCGCTGGAAAAGAGCGAAGTGATCCTGGGCGAAGGCGCCTTCCGCAACGTGGGCGAGTACGAGGTGACTGTTCACCTGCACGCCGACGTGGAAACCACCGTCAAGGTGGTTGTGGAAGCCGAAAAGGCCTGATTCCTGCCGAAAGGCGGGCGTCACTGAAACGGGTACCCGCGAGGGTGCCCGTTTTTTGTTTGTGGCAACGGCAACGGCTTGGCGCCGTGACGATACAGACGGGAGGGTGCCTGGCCCCACGCTGGAAATGCGGGCTGGAGCCGCCCCCGCAGCGCGCTGAACACCGGCCCCGTTATACTCAGGCTATCGCGTCGCCCCCGGGGTCATTGAAGTCCTGCAATATCAATGGCTTGAGGGGTAAATCCGCTCCGTAATCCATCATGGTGGGGGTCGCTTCAGGCCTTCGCCCGGAAAACCATCACGCCATGCGTCTGTCCACGATCAAGCTGTCCGGATTCAAATCCTTCGTCGATCCGACCACGCTGCACCTGCCGACCAACATGACCGGCGTGGTGGGCCCCAATGGCTGTGGCAAATCGAACATCATCGACGCCGTGCGCTGGGTCATGGGCGAAAGCTCCGCCAGCCGCCTGCGTGGCGACTCGCTGACCGACGTCATCTTCTCCGGCTCCTCGGCCCGCAAGCCCGTCTCGCAGGCCGCCGTCGAGCTGATCTTCGACAACACCGACCACACCATCACCGGCGAGTACGCCTCGTTCAACGAGATCTCGGTCAAGCGCACCGTCAGCCGTGATGGCAGCAGCAACTACTACCTCAACGGCACCAAGTGCCGCCGCCGTGACATCACCGACCTGTTCCTCGGCACCGGCCTGGGGCCGCGCAGCTACTCGATCATCGAGCAGGGCATGATCAGCAAGATCATCGAGGCGCGGCCTGAAGATCTGCGGGTCTACCTGGAAGAAGCTGCCGGCATCTCCAAGTACAAGGAGCGCCGCAAGGAAACCGAGACCCGCATCCGGCATACCCGCGAGAACCTTGACCGCCTCAACGACCTGCGCGAGGAGATCGGCAAACAGCTCGAGCACCTCAAGCGCCAAGCGCGCCAGGCCGAGCAGTACCAGGCGCTGCAGGAAGAGCGCAAGGTCAAGGACGCCGAGTGGAAGGCGCTGGAATACCGTGGGCTGGATGGCCGCCTGGGCGGCCTGCGCGAAGCACTCTCGCGCGAGGAGACCCGCCTGCAGCAGCTGATCGCCGAGCAGCGCGATGCCGAAGCCCGCATCGAAACCAGCCGCCTGCGCCGCGAAGAGGCCTCCGATGCGCTCAACACCGCGCAGGCCGAGGTCTACCAGGTCGGCAGCACGCTGGCCCGCCTGGAGCAGCAGATCCAGCATCAGCGCGAGATGTCGCAGCGACTGAACAAGGCGCGCGATGAAGCGCAGCAGGCACTGGCCGATCTGGGCCAGCACATCAGTGGCGATGAGGCCAAGCTGATGGTGCTGCGCGAGGCGGTGGACGATGCCGAGCCGCGCCTGGAGCAGTTGCAGGAAGAGAATGAGATAAAGCAGGAAGCCCTGCGTGATGCCGAGGCCCGGCTGGCCGATTGGCAGCAGCGCTGGGAGAGCCATACCCGCAGCACCTCCGAAGCCTCACGCGCAGGCGAAGTCGAGCGCACCCGCGTGGATTATCTGGACCGCCAGGTGCTGGAAGCCGATCGCCGCCGCGAGTCGCTGCAGGCCGAGCGCGCCGGGCTGGATCTGGACGCCCTGGCCGAGGTGTTCGAAGAACTGCACCTCCAGCACGAGACCCAGAAGGCCTCGCTGGACACGCTCAACGAGCAGGTGGAAGAACGCAAGCAGGCCGTGGCCGGGCTGCAGGACCGCCAGCGCGCCGGGCAGACCGAGCTGGCCGAGATCCGCAAGCAGGCCCAGGCCGCCCGCGGCCGGTTGTCGTCACTGGAGACCCTGCAGCAGGCCGCACTGGGCCAGGAGCAGGGCGCCGCGGTGGCCTGGCTGAAGGCACGCGGGCTGGATTCGGGCGCGCGTGTCGGCGAACGCCTGACCGTGGAGAGCGGCTGGGAAAACGCCGTGGAAAGCGCGCTCGGCCAGCTGATCGAGGGCGTGCTGGTCGATTCCCCGGCATCGCTGGTGGACGCGCTGGGCGAACTCGGCGAAGGCCGTATCGCGCTGGTCTCGGCCGAGCAGGACGCGCTGGACGTCGCGCCGACCTCGCTGGCCGCGAAAGTGCAGGGCCCGACGGCGATCCGTCGGCTGCTGGCACGCCTGCATGCCGCCGAGGATCTCGCGTCCGCCCGTGCGCTGCAGGCGACACTGGGCGAGGGCGACTCGGTCATTACCCGCGGTGGCGAGCGGCTGGGCGAGGGCTGGGTGCGCGTGTCGCGCTCCGGCGCGGCCAAGCAGGGCGCGCTGCTGCGCGAACGCGAGATCGTCACCCTGCGCGAGCAGATTGAGACACTGCAGGACCGCGAAGCGGCCCTGGAAGAGCAGCTGGCCGGCTTCCGTGACCAGTTGCTGGCCGGTGAGCAGCAACGCGAAGATGCGCAGCGCCAGCTGTACCTGGCCCATCGCAGCGTTTCCGAGCTCGGTGGCCAGCTGCAGAGCCAGCAGGGCAAGGTGGAGGCCGCACGCACCCGCATCGACCGCATCGAAGGCGAGCTGGTGCAATTGCTGGAGACGCTGGATGCCGGTCGCGAGCAGGTGCGCGAAGCACGTTCGCGGCTGGACGATGCGGTCACCAGCATGGGCGACCTGGAATCGGTCCGCGCCGCGCTGGAAGGCGAGCGTCGCCAGCTTACCGATGCCCGCGACCAGGCCCGCGACCAGGCCCGCAACGTGCGCGAGGCGGCGCATTCGCTCGCCTTGACGCTGGAATCGCAACGCGCGCAGATCGCCTCGCTGAGCCAGGCGCTGGAGCGCATGAGTACCCAGCGTGGGCAGCTGGATACGCGATTGGGTGAACTGCATTCGCAGCTGGACGAAGGTGATTCGCCGGTCAAGGCGCTCGAAGCCGAACACCAGAACGCCTTGGGCGAGCGCGTGCGTGCCGACCGCGTGCTGGGCGAAGCCCGTACGTTGCTCGATGGCATCGATGCCGAACTGCGCACGTTCGAGCAGACCCGCCACCAGCGCGACGAACAGGCGCTGGCGCAGCGCGAGCGCATTTCCCAGCGCAAGCTCGACCAGCAGGCACTGGTGCTCAGTGCCGACCAGCTGTCGGCCTCGGTGGAGAAGGCCGGCTTCGTGCTGCAGGACGTGATCAACAGCCTGCCCGAGGATGCGCGGGTCACCGACTGGGAGCAGGCCGTGCACCAGATCGATGGCCGCATGCGCCGGCTGGAGCCGGTCAACCTGGCCGCCATCCAGGAATACGGCGAGGCGTCGCAGCGTTCGGAGTACCTGGATGCGCAGAACACCGACCTCACCACCGCGCTGGAAACCCTGGAGGACGCGATCCGCAAGATCGACCGCGAGACCCGCGGCCGCTTCAAGGACACCTTCGACCGCGTCAACGCCGGTGTGCAGCAGCTGTATCCGCGCCTGTTCGGTGGTGGCCACGCCTACCTCGAGCTGACAGGTGAAGACCTGCTCGACACCGGTGTTGCGATCATGGCGCGGCCGCCGGGCAAGCGGGTGTCGAGCATCTCGCTGCTGTCCGGTGGCGAGAAGGCGATGACCGCGGTGGCGCTGGTGTTTGCGATCTTCCAGCTCAACCCGGCCCCGTTCTGCCTGCTGGACGAGGTGGACGCGCCGTTGGACGAAGCCAACGTCGGTCGCCTGGCCAACATGGTCAAGGAAATGAGCGAGAAGGTTCAGTTCCTGTTTGTGAGCCACAACAAGGCCACGATGGAAGCTGCCCACCAGCTCTCCGGCGTGACCATGCGCGAGCCGGGCGTCAGCCGACTGGTCAGTGTCGACCTGGAGGAAGCCGCACGATTGGCGGGCGCGGCCTGACGTGCCATCCTTAAGTACCTGAATGATTTAGCCGGAGACCCCCCCCGAATGTCCGACATGGCACTGCTCCGCATCGGCATCCTGGCCGCCGGCCTGCTGTTGATCGCTGCGATCTTCCTGTTTGGCCGTCCGAAAAAGAAAGTGCAGGGCCGTCGCGTCGAAGGTACGGAGAGCACCAGCGGCCAGCGCCGTGAGCCCGTGCTGGGCGAGGGCGAGAGCCCGGCCGAGGGCGCTGCCCCCGTTGTCGGCGAAGACGGCGTTACCCAGCCCGAGCTGGGCCTGCCGGACGTGGACGCCGCGCCGGCCAGTGACCTGGGCAAGCGTGCGACGCAGGATTTCGACAAGATCGTGTCGCTGTTCGTCGCTGCGCGCGCGGGCGAGCAGCTGCGTGGCGAAGACATCGTCGTCGCTGCGGAAAAGACCGGCCTGGTGTTCGGCCACATGAATGTCTTCCACCGCCTGGTCGAAGGCCACCCCGAGCGCGGCCCGATCTTCTCGATGGCCAGCATCATGAAGCCGGGCAGTTTCGATATGGCCAACATCCGCGAGATGGAAACGCCGGCGATCGCCTTCTTCCTGACCCTGCCGGCGCCGCTGACCGCGCTGGACGCCTGGGAAAAGATGCTGCCGACCGTGCAGCGCATGGGCGAGCTGCTCGATGGCGTCGTGCTCGATGACAGCCGCAATGCCCTGGGTCGCCAGCGCATCGCGCACATCCGTGATGAGCTGCGCGCCTACGACCGCCAGCACCAGGCCCCGCCGCTGACCAAGGCCCCGCGCTGGTGATTGCCGTAGAGCCGGCCAACGGTCGGCTCTACCTGTTCTGGCTGACCACCGCGTCGAAGGCCGCACGGAACCGCGCCATCTCGGCCGCGGTGCCCACCGTCACGCGCACCCGCTGCGGCCAGATCGGCCAGCTGCGCCCGATGACCACGCCCTGTTCGGCCATCGCCGCAGAGAACGCCGCGCCGTCGCGCCGCACATCGACCACGAAACAGTTTGCTTCCGTCGGCACGCAGCTAAAGCCGCGCTTACCGAGCCAGCCGATGGTCTCCTGCCGTACCTGGGCATTCTCCGCCTTGCGCTGCGCGATCAATCCCGGATCACGCAGGCTCGCCAGTCCCGCCGCCATCGCGGTGACCGGCAACGGGTTGTCGCCCAGGCTGGCCAGTTCCTTCAGCCGGTCCGGATGCGCGGCCGCCACCCCCAGGCGCAGGCCGGCCATGCCGTAGAGCTTGGAGAAGGTGCGCAGCACGATCACATCGTCGCGCTGCATCACCTGGCCGATCACCGAACGCTGCTCGCTGTACTGCAGGTAGGCCTCGTCCACCAGCACGCGGGTCTGGGCCGGCTTGTTGGCCAGCAGCCAGGCAATGTCGGCGGCCGGGGTGATCGAACCGGTGGGATTGTTGGGGTTGCACAGATACAGCAGGCCGGCATTGACCGTCGCGGCAGCCGCCGCCATCGCACGCACGTCGTGTGCCCCGTCATCTCGCAGCGGCACCTTGGCCACCGTGGCCCCACGTGCCGCGGCAAGATCGCCCAGCGCCTCGAAGGTGGGATCGGCGACCACCAGCCCCGCACCAGGCGAGGTCCACAGCACGGCCGCCCGGTTCAGTGGCTCGCTGGAGCCCGGATACAGCCGCACGTGATCCTTGCCGATGCCTTCCTGCTGGGCGAACAGATCGCGCAGCTCGCCGGCCAGAGCAAACAGATACCGCCCGCTGCTGGCGATGATGTCGCGTGCCGCCGCCTGCGCAGCCGGTGATGGCCCATATGGGCATTCGTTGAAGTTCAGCAGCACCGGTCCTGTGCGGGCGGGGAGCGCACGCGACGGCGCGGCGGATGCAGGCAGCACGCCCAGGCCGGACAACGCCAGGCCGGCACCGGCCAGCTGCAGGAACGAGCGACGGGACGTGGCGGGGGCAGGGGTCACGGGGCACCGGAAACAAGGGGTTCGGCGCACGCTAGCGCCACGGCGGATCGGCGGCAAGCGTTCTTCACTGCGCGCAGGAGCGGGGGGAGGGGTAAAATTGAATGCCCCACCAGGATCGCCTCCCGCATGACCCCCAGCCCCGCCGCACGTGCCGACGTCCTGCGCCGCCAGATCGAGGATGCCGGCAAGGCATACCACGAGCGCGACGAGCAGCTGATCCCCGACGTCGAGTACGACCTGCTGGTGCGCGAGCTGGAGGCGATCGAGCAGGCACACCCGGAGCTGGCCGCGGCCGATTCGCCGACCCGGCAGGTCGGTGGCAAGGCGTCCTCCCGTTTCGCCGAGGTCCGCCATGCGGTGCCGATGCTGTCGCTGGGTAATGCCTTCAGTGATGAGGAAGTTCAGGATTTCGTGCGCCGCATCAGCGAGCGCCTGCGTCGCAGCACGCTGTATTTTTCCGCCGAACCGAAGCTTGACGGCCTGGCGATCAGCCTGCGCTACGAGGAGGGCCGCTTTGTGCAGGGGGCGACCCGTGGCGATGGTGCCACCGGCGAGGATGTCAGCGCGAACCTCCGCCAGATCAGTGTGATCCCGCAGGTGCTCAAGGGTGAGGGCTGGCCAGCGGTGCTGGAAGTGCGCGGCGAGGTCTACATGGCCCGTGCCGACTTCGAGGCCTACAACGCCGATGCGCGCCTGCATGACGGCAAAGTGCTGGCCAATCCGCGCAACGCCGCCGCCGGTTCGCTGCGCCAGCTCGATCCGAAGATGAGCGCAAGGCGCAAGCTGAGCTTCTACGCTTACGGCACCGGCCAGGTTGAAGGCGGCGAGCTGCCGCCCACGCATTCGGCCACGCTGGCGCAGCTGCGCGCGTGGGGGCTGCCGGTGAGTGACCTGTGCCAGGTGGTGGAGGGCGCCGACGGGCTGCTCGCCTATTACCGCGACATCGGCGAACGCCGCGACGGTCTGGCTTTCGATATCGACGGTGTGGTCTACAAGCTCGACGATCGCGCCGGCCAGGAACAGATGGGCTTCGTCGCGCGCGCACCGCGCTGGGCGATCGCGCACAAGTTCCCGGCGCAGGAACAGACCACCACGGTGGAGGCGATCGAGATCCAGATCGGCCGCACGGGTGCCGCGACCCCGGTCGCGCGTCTGGCGCCGGTGGCCGTGGCCGGCGTGATCGTCTCCAACGCGACGCTGCACAATGCCGACCAGATCGCGCGCCTGGATGTGCGCGTGGGCGATACGGTGATCGTGCGCCGCGCCGGTGATGTGATCCCGGAAGTGGTCAGCGTGATCGCCGACCGTCGTCCCGCCGGCACCACGCCGTGGCAGATGCCTTCGCAGTGCCCGGTGTGCGGCTCGGAGATCGTCCGCGAAGAGGGCGAGGCCGCCTGGCGCTGCTCGGGTGAGCTGAGCTGCCCGGCGCAGCGCAAGGAAGCCATCGCGCACTTCGCCTCGCGCCGTGCCATGGATATCGACGGCCTGGGCGGCAAGTACATCGAGACCCTGGTCGACGCCGGTATCGTGCGCGGCGTAGCCGATCTGTACCGCCTGCAGCGCGATCAACTGCTGCAGCTCAAGCTGGTGCTGGATGCCGAATCGCCCGAGGCGCTGGCCAGCCAGATCGGCCTGCACCTGCCGCCGGAAGGCAGCGGCGAGTACCTGAGGGCCATCCTCAAGCTCGATGGCAGCGACGAGGCATGGCGCGCGCAGGCGCTGGCGATGCCGGCCACGTTCGCCTGGAACACGAAGAAGATCGCGACCAAGTGGGCCGACAACCTGATCGCCGCGATCGACGCCAGCCGCACCACCACGCTGGAGCGGCTGTTGTTCGCGCTGGGCATCGAGCATGTCGGCGAGAGCACCGCCAAGGCGCTGGCGACCTGGTTCGGCGATCTCGAACTGATCCGTCATCTGCCGTGGCCGCTGTTCAAGCGCGTGCCCGACATCGGCGGCGAAGTGGCGCGTTCGCTCGGCCACTTCTTCGAACAGGCCGGCAACCAGGAGGCGATCGATGCGTTGCTGCAGGTCGGCCAGGTGCGCATCAGCGATGTGCACCCGCCGATCGCCAAGCTGCGGGACGGTCTGGATTTCGCGCAGCTGCTGGTCGAAGCGGAGATTCCGGGCATCACCCGGCTGCGCGCGGAGAAGCTGGTGGCCATGTTGCCGGATGCGGCCTCGGTGCTGGACGCCGAGCCGGTGCGGTTCGTGGCCGCCGGCCTGCCGAACGAGGTAGCCCTCGGGCTGGCCGACTGGCTCGACAGCGAAGGTCACGGCCCGATGCTGCTCAAGGCCGAGGACTACCGCCAGAAGCTGCTGGCACTGGCGCCGGAGCAGGCCGACCAGGTCGCCGGCCCGTTGGACGGCCAGACCGCCGTGCTGACCGGCACGCTGACGCAGATGAACCGCGACGAGGCCAAGGCCCGGCTGGAAGCGCTCGGCGCCAAGGTGGCTGGCAGTGTGTCGAAAAAAACCTCCTTCGTGGTCGCCGGTGCCGAGGCCGGTTCCAAGCTGACCAAGGCGCAGGAGCTGGGCGTGCCGGTCTGGGACGAAGACCAGCTGGTCGCCTTCCTCGCGCAGCACTGAACAAGAGAAACCGCATGCAGACCGTCCCCCTCGATTTCCGCCTGGCCACCGTCGCCGACACCGAGCTGCTGATCGGGCTGATGCGTGATTTCTACGCCGAAGACAAACTCGACTTCGAAGACACCCGTGTGCGGAACGCGCTGGCCGCGTTGCTGGAAGATCCGCGCAACGGTGAAGTGCTGCTGTGGCTGGACGAGGCCGGCGCGGTGGTGGGCTATGGAGCACTGGCGATGGGCTTCAGCCTGGAGCAGGGCGGCCACTTCGCGTTGCTCGATGAGCTGTACCTGAGCCATGCCGCGCGTGGGCGGGGCCGCGGCAAGCAGGCGTTGGCCATCCTCGAGCAGCGCGCCAACGCACGTGGCGTGGAGCGCATGCGCCTGGAAGTGAACCATCACAACGAACTGGCGCGACGCCTGTACCTGGCCACCGGCTACGTGGATGACACCCGCGATCTGCTGACCCTGCCGCTGGCCCAGCGCTTGAAGGACGCGCGCGCGTGATCGCCGCGCTGCGCCAGCGTGCCACGCTCAATGCACTGATCCGCCGCTTCTTCGCCGCACGCGACGTGCTCGAGGTCGAAACGCCGATCCTGTCCGCAGCGGGCAATACCGAGCCGAACATCGACAGCTTCCATACCCGCTTCAGCGGGCACGTGGATGCGGGCACCGCGCAACGCTGGCTGCGCACCTCGCCGGAGTTCCCGTTGAAGCGATTGCTCGCGGCAGGGGTGGGGGACTGCTACGAACTGGGTCGTGTGTTCCGCAACGGCGAAGCCGGCGGCCGCCACAATCCCGAGTTCACCATGCTGGAGTGGTACCGGATCGGCTGGGACCACCGTCGCCTGATCGACGAGACCGCCGCCCTCGTGCGCGATGCGCTGCAGCTGGTCCAGCGCGAGGCGACGCTGGAGGTCACCGATTACCGTGGTCTTTACCAGCAGCACGTCGGGCTGGACCCGTTCCAGGCCAGCCTGGAAGACCTGCAGGCACCGCTGGCCGAGGTCCGCATCGATGCGGACGGATTGACCCGGGATGACTGGCTCGATCTGCTGATGACCCACTGCATCCAACCGCACTTCCGTGACGACACCATGACGGTGGTGCATGACTGGCCTGCCACCCAGGCGGCACTGGCGAGAATTCGGCCGGGCACGCCGCCGCTGGCCGAACGGTTCGAGCTGTACCTTGGCAGCGTGGAGCTGGCCAACGGCTATCACGAGCTGAACGACGCGGCTGAACAGCGCGCGCGTTTCGAGCGCGACCATGCCATCCGTACCGCGCGCGGCGACGTGCTGCCCCCGCTGGATGAACACCTGTTGGCGGCCCTGCCGGCGCTGCCCGATTGCGCGGGGGTGGCGGTGGGCGTGGACCGGCTGCTGATGGCGATGAACCGCACCGGCCGCATTGCCGATGTGCTGGCCTTCGATTTCGCCCACGCCTGAGGCGTTTTGACGCATTCGCGTCTTGCACGGGCTGCATGATGATGCTCTGATCACACCGGATGTCCGAAGGTGGGTCATGTGATTGTTCAGGCGTGGCGGGGATCGTGTTGATGAAGCTGTTGGTAGGCGCGGGCATGCCCTTGTGGCCGGTGTTGCTGTGGACTGCGCTGATGCCTGAAACGGCGCTCGCGCAGGCCGGCGGCTATGCCGGGCAGGTGGTGCGTTGCGAATCGCGGGACATGGGGTGGGTGCATTGCGATGTCCCCACCGAAGGCGGTGTCGATCTGATCCGCCAGCTCTCCGACAACAGCTGCGTGCGAGGCTCGGAATGGGGCACCGACCGTTCCGGCGTCTGGGTGACCCTGGGCTGTCGCGCCGAGTTCCGCGCGCGTACCGCGGCTGCCGCGCCGCGTGCCGACGGTGAACGCCGCACGCGGCGGGTGGTGCGCTGCGAATCCAACGGGCGCCCGCAGAGCTGCCCGGTCGTGCTGCAGGGCGCGCCGGTGCGTCTGCTGCGCCAGCTCACCTCGCTGCCGTGCCGCGAAGGCCACAGCTGGGGCTATCGCCGCAATGAGATCTGGGTGACCCGCGGTTGCCAGGGCGAGTTCGAGGTCGGTGCCGCCGATGGCAGCGGGTTCCTCAACGTGCCACGCATCCTGGTATGCGAGTCCAAGTCGCGCCAGCGCCGCTTCTGTGGCGCCGGGATCACCCACGGTGTCACGCTCAACAAGCAGCTCTCCGGCACCCCCTGCGAGCAGGGCAGCAGCTGGGGCTGGGACAGCCGTGGGGTCTGGGTCGACAAGGGCTGCCGCGCCGAGTTCGCGGTCAACTGAGCGCGCGATTCCGCCTGCATCGGCACGCCGCTACAATGGCCCGATGAACGCATCCACCGACATCGACTACGCCCGTTACGACCATATCCGCCCGATCCTGTGGACCGGCGAGAGCCTGCAGCTGCTCGATCAGCGCAAACTGCCGTTCATCGTCGAGCACGTGGAGTGCCGCGACAGCGACGCGGTTGCCGAGGCCATCCATGCGCTGACCGTGCGCGGCGCACCGGCGATCGGCATTGCCGCCGCCTGGGGCGTGGTACTGGCGGCCAATGAGGTCCAGGCCGACGATGGCGCCCAAGCGCTGTTGAAGCTGGAGCCGGCCCTGCAACGCCTCAACGCCTCGCGCCCGACCGCCGTGAACCTGGCCTGGGCGCTGGCCCGCATGCGCCGCGCGCTGGCCCCGGCCGGTGCCGACTGGCAGCAGGTGCTGGCCGCCGAAGCCCAGGCCATCGCCGAGGAGGATCTGGCCGCCAACCGCCACATGGGCGCGCTGGGCGCCGGCCTGATAGAGGCCGGCAGCGGTGTGCTCACCCACTGCAATACCGGCTCGCTGGCCACCGCCGGCTTCGGCACCGCGCTGGGCGTGATCCGCGCCGGCATGGCCCAGCACCGCATCGCCCGCGTGTTCGCCGGCGAGACCCGGCCGTGGCTGCAGGGCGCGCGCCTGACCGTATGGGAGCTGCAGCAGGATGGCATCGATGCCACCCTGATCGCCGATTCGGCCGCCTCGCACCTGATGAAGACCGGTGCGGTGCAGTGGGTGGTCGTGGGCGCGGACCGCATCTGCGCCAACGGTGACACCGCCAACAAGATCGGCACCTACCAGCTGGCCATCGCCGCCCGCCACCACGGCGTGAAGTTCATGGTGGTGGCGCCGTCCTCCACGGTGGACATGGACACTGCCGACGGCGAGCAGATCGAGATCGAACAGCGCGATCCCGGCGAGCTCTACGGCGTGGGCGGCACCCGTACCGTGGCCGAGGGCATCGCCGCCTGGAACCCGGTCTTCGATGTCACCCCGGGCAGCCTGATCGACGCAATCGTGACCGAGCGCGGGGTGATCCTGAACCCGACGGTAGCCAACATGCAGGCCGCGTTCGGCTGAGGCCGGCTGCGGCGAGTGCCACGACCGACGGTCGTGGCCTGCCCAAGCGCCCGCCAACGCCCCCGTAAGTTCCTGATTCTTGCCGGTAAAACCCCCGTAAAAGCGGGCGGAAAATGGCCCGCTGTGGTAGAATCCAACGGTTAATCGAGATTCCGGCGCAACCGCCCCGAAAGGGCGGTCGTGACGGACTGGACCGCTACCAGACAACGGAACCCGAATGGCAGAAACCGCCAAGGAAATCATCCAGGTCAACCTGGAAGACGAGATGCGCAAGAGTTACCTCGATTACGCGATGAGCGTGATCGTGGGGCGCGCACTCCCGGATGCGCGCGATGGCCTCAAGCCGGTGCATCGCCGCGTGCTGTTCGCGATGAGTGAACTCAACGCGCACGCCAACAAGCCTTATTTCAAGTCGGCGCGTATCGTCGGTGACGTCATCGGTAAGTACCACCCGCATGGCGATCAGTCGGTGTACGACACGCTGGTGCGTCTGGCACAGCCGTTCTCGCTGCGCTACATGCTGGTCGATGGCCAGGGTAACTTCGGTTCGGTCGACGGCGACTCCGCCGCGGCGATGCGATACACCGAAGCCCGCATGTCCAGGCTCACCCATGAGCTGATGGCCGACATCGACAAGGAAACGGTCGATTTCCAGCCCAACTACGACGAAAAGGAACTGGAGCCGACGGTCATGCCGACCCGGTTCCCGAACCTGCTGGTCAACGGTTCGGCCGGTATCGCGGTGGGCATGGCGACCAACATCCCGCCGCACAACCTGACCGAATCGATCAACGCCTGCATCGCGCTGATCGACAACCCCGAGATCGACGTCGACGGCCTGATGGAGTTCATCCCGGGCCCCGACTTCCCGACCGCGGGCATCATCAACGGCACCGCCGGCATCGTCGCCGGGTACCGGACCGGTCGTGGCCGTGTGCGCATCCGCGCCAAGGCCGAGGTCGAAGTGGCTGACAACGGCCGCGAATCGATCATCGTCACCGAGATCCCGTACCAGGTGAACAAGGCCCGGTTGATCGAGAAGATCGCCGAGCTGGTCAAGGAAAAGAAGCTCGAAGGCATCAGCGAACTGCGCGATGAGTCCGACAAGGACGGCATGCGCATCTTCATCGAGATCAAGCGCGGCGAGTCGGCGGAAGTTGTGTTGAACAACCTCTACCAGCAGACCCAGATGGAGTCGGTGTTCGGCATCAACATGGTGGCGCTGGTCGATGGCCGCCCGCAGTTGATGAACCTCAAGCAGATGCTCGAGGCCTTCGTGCGCCACCGCCGCGAAGTGGTCACCCGCCGCACCGTGTTCGAACTGCGCAAGGCGCGTGCGCGTGCGCACGTGCTGGAAGGCCTGACCGTCGCGCTGGCCAACATCGACGAGATGATCGAACTGATCAAGACCTCGCCGAACCCCACCGAGGCGCGCGAACGCATGCTCGCCCGCCTGTGGGAGCCGGGCCTGGTCGGCTCGATGCTGGGCGCCGCCGGTGCCGAAGCCTCGCGTCCGGATGATCTGCCCAAGGGTGTGGGCCTGCTCGCGGGCGGCTACCAGCTGACGGAGATCCAGGCGACCCAGATCCTGGAAATGCGCCTGCATCGCCTGACCGGGCTGGAGCAGGACCGCCTGACCGACGAGTACAAGCTGCTGCTGGAAACGATCGCCGGGCTGATCCATATCCTGGAAGATCCGGACCGTCTGCTGCAGGTCATCCGCGAAGAGTTGATCAACGTGCGTACGGAGTTCGGCGACGAGCGCCGCACCGAGATCCGCCACAGCGAAGAAGACCTGGACATCCTCGACCTGATCGCCCCGGAAGACGTGGTGGTCACCCTGTCGCACGCCGGCTATGCCAAGCGCCAGCCGGTCAGTGCCTACCGGGCCCAGCGCCGCGGTGGCCGTGGCCGCAGCGCTGCCTCGACCAAGGAAGAGGATTTCATCGAACAGCTGTGGCTGGTCAACACGCATGACACGCTGCTGACCTTCACCAGTGCGGGCAAGGTGTTCTGGCTGCCGGTCCACCAGTTGCCGGAGGCCGGCTCCAACGCCCGTGGCCGCCCGATCATCAACTGGATTCCGCTGGAAGCCGGTGAGCGGGTCCAGGCCGTGCTGCCGGTACGCGAGTACGCCGAAGGCCAGTTCGTGTTCTTCGCCACCCGCAACGGCACGGTCAAGAAGACCCCGCTCAGCGAGTTCGCCTTCCGTCTGGCGCGCGGCAAGATCGCGATCAACCTCGATGAGGGCGATGCGCTGGTCGGCGTCGGCCTGACCGATGGCGAGCGCGACATCCTGCTGTTCGCCTCCAACGGCAAGACCGTGCGCTTCGGTGAGGACAAGGTCCGCTCGATGGGCCGTACCGCCACCGGCGTGCGCGGCATCAAGATGCCCAAGGGTGAGGAAGTGGTCAGCCTGATCGTGGCCGAGAGTGCCGGCGGCAGCGAAGACGAGAACGAGGATGAGAGCCAGGTCGACGAGACCGTGATCGACAGCGGCGATGCCGTGATCGAGAACGGCGCCGACGATGACAACGCGCTCTACATCCTGACCGCGACCGAGAACGGCTACGGCAAGCGCACCCCGCTGCCGGATTACCCGCGCAAGGGCCGTGGCACGCAGGGTGTGATCGGCATCCAGACCACCGAGCGCAACGGCAAGCTGGTGCGTGCGGTGCTGATGGGCCCGCGCGACGAAGTGCTGCTGATCTCCGATGGTGGCACCCTGGTGCGTACCCGCGGTTCGGAAATCTCGCGCGTCGGCCGCAACACCCAGGGCGTGACCCTGATCCGTCTGTCCAAGGAAGAGAAGCTCCAGGCGGTTGAACGCATGGATGCCTCGCTGGATGAGGGTGTGGAAGAAGATGCACCGGCGGCCGTCGAGGCCAGCCCGGTGGTGGCACCGCCGGAGGCGTAAGCCCCTGCGGCAGTGACACGGAAAACGCCGGCAGATGCCGGCGTTTTTCGTTGTGGGGCAGGGAGATTGCACGCTTTCATCGTCGGCTGTGCCGACGCTGGCGGCTGCAGCAAAGAACGCGCAACGTTCACGACCCCGGTGGGATAAGAGCCGCGGGGCCGGCGGCAACGTCGGCGATCTTCGCGCTTCAGGAGAAACCGATGTCCACCACGACGCAGACCCGCCGCCCCCGCCATTGGCTGGTGGCCGTGCTGGCAATTGTCATTCTGTTGCTGGGCGTTGTATTCACCGCAGGTGGCGCCTGGCTCGCCAGCCTCGGTGGTTCCTGGTATTACGTGCTGGCCGGCGTCGGCCTGCTGATCTCCGGCGTGCAGCTGTGGCGGGGCCGCTACAGCGGCGCGCTGTGGTTCGCGCTGGTGTTCGTCGGCACGCTGCTGTGGACGTGGTGGGAGTCGGGCAGCAACTATTGGCGCTGGGTGCCGCGCCTGGGCCTGATCGTGGCGATCGGCTTCGTGCTGTCGCTGCTGCTGCCGACGTTGGATCGCCCGGTGTCGCGCAAGGTCTCGCGCGGCATCGCCGGCGTGCTGGCGCTGGTGTTCGTGGCGGCCTTCACCCTGGCCTTCGTGCCACATGGTGTTACCGAGGCACAGGGCGCCTTCCCCGAGCCGATGACCAGCACCGGCCTGGCACCTACGGCCGACGCGCCCCTGCAACCGGCCGACCGCCCGGTGGACGGTGACTGGGCCGCCTATGGTCGCAACAACGCGGCAACGCGTTTCTCGCCGCTGCAGCAGATCACCCCGGACAACGTGGCCAAGCTTGAGCAGGCCTGGCTGTTCCGCACTGGCGACCTGCCGGAGAAGCGCTGGGGTGCGGAAACCACGCCGCTGAAAGTCGGCGACAGCCTCTACCTGTGCACCGCGCGCAATCAGCTGGTCGCGCTCAACGCCGCCGATGGCACCGAGCGCTGGCGCTACGACCCGAAGATCAAGGACAAGTCGATCCCGTACACCGCCGCCTGCCGCGGGGTCTCCTACTACGAAGTGCCCGCCACCGCGCAGGACACCGCGTTGAACGATGTGGCCGCGGACCTGGCCGTTCCCAGCGGCGTGCCCGTGCTGACCCAGGTGCCGCGTGGCGCCTGTGCCGCCCGCATCATCGAAGGCACCCTGGATGGCCGCCTGATCGCGGTCGATGCCGCCACCGGCAAGCCGTGCGCCGGTTTCGGCAACAACGGCCAGGTCGACATCACCGTGGGCATGGGCGACAGCCCGGCCGGCTATGTCTCCATCACCTCGCCGCCGGCGATCGTGCAGGGCGTGATCGTGACCGGCCACCAGGTGCTGGACGGACAGCGCCGCGACGCGCCGTCCGGCGTGATCCAGGCCTACGATGCCGTCACCGGCAAACTGCGCTGGGCCTGGGACATGGTCCGCCCGGAGCGCAACGGCGCACCGCCGCCGGGTGAGACCTATACCCGCGGCACCCCCAACATGTGGACCACCGCGACCGGCGACGACGAACTTGGGCTGGTCTACCTGCCAATGGGCAACTCGGCCGGCGATTACTGGAGTGGCTCGCGCACCGAAAACGAAAACCGGTACGCCACCTCGCTGGTGGCGATCGACGTCAACACCGGCAAGCCGGCCTGGCACTTCCAGGCGGTGCGCAAGGACGTCTGGGATTACGACATGGGCTCGCAGGCGACCCTCATCGATTATCCGACCGCCGCCGGCAAAGTCCCGGCCCTGCTGCTGCCGACCAAGCAGGGCGACATGTACATCCTCGACCGTCGCACCGGCAAGCTGCAGACCCCAGCCGAAGAGCGCAAGGTGCCCACGGGCGGCGTCGAGCCGGAACAGCGCTCGCCCACCCAGCTGTTCTCGCTGTATCACACGCTGCGCAAGCCAGACCTCACCGAGCGCGACATGTGGGGCATGACCCCGATCGACCAGCTGGTCTGCCGCATCCAGTTCCGCAAGGCCAGTTACGAAGGTTTCTACACGCCGCCGACCGCGGACCGTCATTCCATCGAGTATCCCGGCTACAACGGGGGCTCGGACTGGGGCAGCGTGGCCGTGGATCCGCGCCGTGGCGTGATCGTTGCCAACTACAACGACATGCCCAACTACAACCGGCTGGTGCCGCGCGAGAAGGCGGACAAACTGGGATGGCTGCCGCGCGAGGATGTGACCGCCGACAAGGGCGGCGCCGAAGGCGCGGGCGATCCGCAGGTGGGCACGCCGTACGCCATCGACGTCAACGCGGGCTGGCGCCTGCCGTTCACCAAGCTGCTGTGCAAGCAGCCGCCCTACGGTGGCATCCGCGCGGTCGACCTGCGTACCGGCAAGACCCTGTGGGACCGCCCGTTCGGCAGCGCCCGCGGCAATGGGCCGTTCGGCATCCGCTCCGGCCTGCCGATCGAGATCGGTACGCCCAACAACGGTGGTTCGGTGGTCACGGCCAGCGGCCTGATCTTCATCGCCGCGGCGACCGATGATCTGCTGCGCGCGATCGACCTCAAAACCGGCAAGGAACTCTGGCATGCCAAGCTGCCGGCCGGCGGCCAGGCCAACCCGATGATCTACGAGTTCGGTGGCCGCCAGTACGTGGTCATCATGGCCGGTGGTCATCACTTCATGGAAACCCCGGCCGGCGATTACGTGATCGCCTACGCGTTGCCGAAGGGGTGAGGGGCGCCGCGTCGGATGTGGCCGGCGTTCCATTGACGCAAGGCCGGGCAGCGCCCGGCCGCTCGTTGCGCGACTACAGCGCTTCGCGCAGAAATCTGACAACGGACCGCGTTCTCTCCCGGTGAGCCTGGACGGCACGCGCTGCCATGCTGGCCGGATGCCGAGTATCTCTGTTCGATCTGCGCGATGTCCGCTGTCAAATGCCTGCTACGTCGTCACCACTGTCACCACCCATCAATTCCCGCTGTTCCATCATCACGGTAATGCGCAGGATGTCGCGCGCTGGCTGCGTGCTTCCGACGCGGAAAGACGCACGGAATCTTTCGCCTGGGCCATCATGCCCGACCGCGTGCATTGGCTGTTCCGGCTTCGCAGGCACCCGATGACGAGTGTGGTCCGCTGGCTGAAATCGCGATCGGCGCACGCGCTCACTCAACGCAATGCGAACCAGGGCAGGATCTGGCAACCGGGCTGCCACGATCATTCCCGGTGCGATGAGCGCGACCTTCTTGCGCGCGCCACCGACATCCTGTCCCTCCCGATGCGGGCGGGGCTGGCCAGCGGTCTGCATGGCTATCCGTTTTCGTGGTGCCGCTGGCCGGTCTGAATCGTGACGGCGCCGCCGCCCCGGCGGCGCTACGCCGGGACCCGCACCATCTTCCGCATCAGATGCTCGACCACGCCTGTCGGCTCTGCAGTACGGCCGACGTGCGTGCTCGACATCTGCACCACCGAGCTGCGCTTGGCGGTGAGGAAATGGAAACGTGCACGCGCAGGCAGCTGCGCGATCGGCCCGGCGTTCGCGTCACCGCGGCAGATCGCCACGATCGCATCCAGCCACGGCTGCAGGCCCTCGATATCCAGCGTCGGCGCGAAGGCACGCAGCCGCTCCACATCCAGCTCGATCGCCGCTTCCAGGTGCTTTGCGCCCGGGCAGGACACGATCACCCCGACGTTGATGAATTCCTCGCGCTCCACGCGGGGCACTACGCGGATCACCGCATAGTCATAGGTGTGCAGTGTGGGCACGGACGGCCTCCTGTACAAAAGCCGCGCGTACGCGAAGGCGGTGTTGCAGATAATCGATATACGCCTGGCGGTAAGCCGCCGGGCTGTCGAAGGCGGGTTCGTCCACCAGCCAGCTGTCCGGCACCAGGCCGACGATCCGCTCGATTTCGGCATCGGGCAGCATCACCGCGAGCGCAGAATCCACTTCGGCAATCCGCGTGGCGAACGGCAGCAGTACATGATCGCGGATCAGCACGAACGGCTTCCTGCAGGCCTCACCGGCACTGGCCCAGTCGTGATGGAAATACATCGCTGCGCCATGGTCGATCAGATACAGCCTGCGATGCCAGACCATCAAGTTGGGATTGCGCGCGGTGCGGTCCACGTTGCTGGTGAAGGCATCGAACCACACGATCTTCGAGGCCAGCTCGGCATCGGGCTGCATGGCCGCCGGGTCGTAGTTGATCGCCCCGGGCAGGTAATCACTGCCCAGGTTCAGGCCCTCGCTGGCACGGATCAGATCCTGGATTTCCGGGTCCGGTTCGGTCCGGGCGAACTCGCGGTCGAGCTCCACGAACACGATCTCGGGGATCGGCAGGCCGAGCGTGCGGGCGATCTTGCCGGCGATCAGTTCGGCGATCAGGGCCTTCGGCCCTTGGCCGGCGCCACGGAATTTGAGCACCACCATGCCGTCGTCGTCGGTCTCGACCACGGCGGGCAGGGAGCCGCCTTCGCGCAGCGGGGTGACATATCGGAGGGCGTGCACGGTTCGCATGGGGCATTCTAGCCGGGCCAAGGCCGGGCGTGACGCGTAAGGGGGCGCTACCCGGCACGGTGGAAGGATTCGCTTTGCAGTGTCGGGCGGTTGGCCCTTCCGGCCCATTCACACCGGTCCCGGCGGTGCTAGATTCGGGTCATGCCCCTGTTGCGGGCACTCGTTGACACTGCAAGGGGATAAGGATGCTGATCCGTCGTACTTCGCTGGCTGCGGCCGTTGCCGTTGCCACCTTCGGGCTGCTGCTCGCTGCACCGGCCTTTGCCGGTTACGCCACGCCGCCGGAGAGCCTGCTCAAGGTGCTCAAGGCACCGCCGCCGCCGACGCCCAGCGTCGACCCGACCGGCCAGCGCCTGCTGCTGACCACCACGCAGACCTATCCGTCGATCACCCGCGTCGCCCAGCCGTATCTGAAGCTGGCCGGCGTGCGCCTGGAGCCGAAGAACCGCAGCCGCCACGACACCCCGGGTGGTTATGGCATTCCACCGTGCGTGGGCGACTTCACCGTGGTCGATACCGCCAGTGGCCGCTCCACCAAGGTCGCCTTGCCCAGCGGGTGCGCCGGCATGGCGCAGTGGTCGGCCGACGGCCAACGCTTCGCCTTCCAGAACGTGGTCGATGACAGTGTGCAGCTGTGGATCGGCGATGCAGCGACCGGCCAGGTCCGCCAGGTGCCCAACGTCGCGCTGAACCCGATCTTCGGCAGCACCGTACAGTGGCTCGGCGGCAGCCAGCAGCTGCTGGTCAAGCTGGTGCCTGCCAAGCAGGGACCGGCGCCGAGCGCCGAAGGTGCGATCGGCCCGGACATCCAGGAGTCGCTGGGCACGGCTGGCGAAAGCAGCACCTACGAAGCCCGCGATACGCTGACCAGTGCCTACGATGAAGCGCTGTTCGCCTATTACGGCCAGTCGCAGCTGGCGGTGGTGGATACCGCCTCCAACACCGTGCGCACCGTCGGCGCCCCGGCGCTGCTGGACAGCATCGGGGCCGCCCCGGATGGCGTGCATGTGCTGACCAGAACACTCAAGGCACCGTTCTCGCATGCGGTCACCTACCAGCGTTTCGCCAATGACGTGGCCGTGCTGGATATCACCAGCGGCCGCAGCACGCCGATCGCCAGCCTGCCGCTGGCCGATCGCGTGCCGGTGCATGGCGTGCCGGAGGGCCCGCGCGATTTCGATTGGCGCGCCACCGATCCGGCCACGCTGGTCTATGCCGAAGCTCTGGACAAGGGCGACTGGAAAGTCACCGTTCCGCATCGTGATCGCGTGCTGATGCTCAAAGCCCCGTTCACCGCCAAGCCCACCGAGATCGCCCGCACCGCGCAGCGTTTCGAAGGCCTGGCCTGGACCGCGCAGCCGGACGTTGCCTTCCTCGACGAGAACGACGAGAACCGCCACTGGCGCCAGACCCGCATCGTCAACGTCGACAACCCCAGGCAGGAAGGCCGGCTGCTGTGGGATCTCTCCAGCGATGAGCTGTACGAGGACCCGGGCAGTTTCGTGTACCAGCGCCTGCCCAACGGCGCCTACGTGGTGCGTCAGGAAGGCAACACGGTCTTCCTGCGCGGGCAGGGTGCTTCGCCGCAGGGCGATCGTCCCTTCCTGGATGCGCTCAGCCTCCGCAGCCTGAAGACGGAGCGTCTTTTCCGCAGCGATGCCGATGCCTACGAGCAGTTCATCGGCTTCAGCGCCATCCCGGGCCACCTGCTCACGTGGCACCAGTCGGTGACCGATGCGCCGAATGCATTCGTGCGCCTGCTTGGCGAGGACGTCGCCGACGCCAAGCCGGGCGAAGCGCAGGTCGTGTCCAAGCCGGCCGCGTTGACCCACCTGGTGGATCCGACGCCGGAAGTGCGCCAGATCAAGAAGCGCCTGGTCACCTACAAGCGTGCTGACGGCGTGGATCTGTCGTTCACCCTGTACACCCCGCCGGGCTACAAGGAAGGCCAGCGCGTGCCGGCGATCCTGTATGCCTACCCGGCCGATTTCGCCAACGCGGCACAGGCAGGGCAGGTCTCCGGTTCGCAGCAGACCTTCACCCGCCTGGCGCCGTACCGGCTGATGCTGCTGGCCGGCTACGCGATCATCGACAACGCCTCGTTCCCCATCGTCGGCGACCCCAAAACCGCCTACAACACGTATCTGGAACAGCTGGAGGCTGATGCCAAAGCCGCGGTGGACAAGGCGGTGGACCTGGGCGTGGTCGACCGCAACCGGGTCGGCGTCACCGGTCACAGCCATGGCGGCCTGATGACCGCCAACCTGATCGCGCATACCGATCTGTTCAAGGCAGGCGTCGCCACCAGTGGCTCGTACAACAAGACCTTCACCCCGTTCGGCTTCCAGAATGAACGCCGCTCGGTGTGGCAGGCGCAGGACGTGTACCTGAAGGCCTCGCCGTTCTTCTATGCCGACAAGATCAAGTTGCCGCTGCTGCTGGTTCACGGCGAGGACGATGCGAACCCGGGCACCGAACCGTTCCAGTCGCGCAAGCTGTTCCAGGCGATCCGCGGCAATGGCGGCACCACCCGCCTGGTGATGCTGCCGCACGAACCGCATTGGTACACCGCACTGGAATCCAATGAGCAGCTGGTGTCGGAAATGCTGAACTGGTTCGATACCTATGTGAAGAATGCGCCGCCGGCCAAACGCTGAGCCGAGGCATCGGTAACGTTGGCTGCCCTCGGCAGCGCCTGGCATCAGAGTAACGGCCGCCCGTGATGGGCGGTCGTGTTTACATACAAGGCCGGCCGCAGCCTTACACTGCCGAAAAACGCACAAGGACGTGAGCATGGACATCCACGCTTGGGGACCGACGGTGAGCGGTGTCGCTGGCGGCCTGATCGCAACGTGGCTGGTGGCGTACTGGGCGAGGGGGTTGCAGACGCACTACCGTGGCTGGTCCCGGGCCGCCCTGCGGCGCCGTCACCGGACCACGATCTGGACCGCCAACATCCTGCTCTTCGTGGGACTGCTGGGGGGTCTGGCCTTGTACCCGCTGGGTGGATTCGCCAGCAACGATCACCGCCCGGCATTCCTGGCGTTCGGGCTCGCCTCGTTGTTGCCCCTCTCTGCACTGGTCATCATTCCGTTTCTGACCGGCCGAAGCGTGCGGGAGTCGTTCGTCGCGTTCGCGCTCGGCCAGGGCGCGCCGGTATGGGCAACGTATCTGCCGCTGGCAGGCGGCCTGGTCTGCCTCGTCGTGGCGATGGTGGGGTTTGTTTCCAACGGCAGTTGAGATACAGGACCCAGGCACCGCGGCTGGACCTCGCCGGGCGCGGCAGGCAAAGTGCGCTCCAAGGGGCGACGGGTACCGGGAGCGATGGATCGAATGCAGCAGACACCGACACAAGCCACCGGCACCGCCCTGCGGCGTGATCTCCGCGGCGGGCTGTTCGCCTTGGCGGCACTGATGTGTGCTCCGCTGCTGGCGGTCGCGCAGAGCGCTCCAGTGCATCCTGCTCCTTTGGTGCAGGACCCGGACCGCCCCCGCACCTGCCTGGTGCTCGGCGGCGGCGGTGCGCGCGGCGCGGCCCACATCGGTGTGCTCAAGGTACTGGAGCGCGAGCGCGTGCCGATCGACTGCATCGTCGGCACCTCAATGGGCGCGGTGGTCGGCGGCCTGTATGCCTCCGGCTACACCGCCGATGAGATCGAGGCGGTGCTGGACCGGATCGACTGGGCCGAGGTGCTGCGCGACAAGCCGCCGCGCGACGAGCGCAGCATGCGCCGCAAGGAAGATGACCTGCGTCTGCTGGGCGGCGTGGAGGTCGGTCTGAGCAACGGCAGGATCGCGTTCCCGCAGGGCCTGATCCAGGGCCAAAAGCTGGAGATGCTGCTGCGCCGCCTGTTGCTGCCGACCTGGCAGGTGCGCGATTTTGACCGGCTGCCGATTCCGTTCCGGGCGATTGCCACGGACATCGTCAGCGGCGAGAAAGTCGTGTTCGCGCAGGGCGATCTGGCCTTGGCGATCCGCGCGAGCATGTCGGTGCCGGGCGTGTTTGCGCCGGTGCGTTATGAGGATCATCTGCTGGTCGATGGCGGTGTGGTCGACAACGTGCCCATCGATGAGGCGCGCCGCCTGGGGGCGCAGCGACTGATCGTGTCGCGGGTCGGCTCGCCGCTGATGACCGAGGCGCAACTGGATTCGCCGCTGGCGATCAGCCACCAGATGGCCAGCGTGCTGATGCAGCGCGAAGTACTCGCGCAGCTGGCCACCCTGGGGCCACAGGATCTGCTGATCACGCCGCCGCTGGGCGACATGGGCAGCCAGGATTTCAACCGTTCACCGCAGGCGGTGGGAGTGGGAGAGCAGGCCGCACAGGCCGAGGTGGTCTCCGTCCGACGCTTCCAGGTGGACGACGGCCGCTACGCCGCCTTCCAGCGCCAGCATCGGCCGCCGGCGTATGAAGCGCCGATCGTGGCCTTCATCGATGTGCTGCACGATAAGACACGTACCGCGCGCTACATCGAGCAGCGCCTGAAACCGGAGGTCGGCCGGCCGCTGGCGCCGGACCGCGTGGAGCAGAACGTGGCCACGGCCTACGGCGAAGGCCGCTACCAGCAGGTGCAGTGGCGGCTGGAAGAGCGCGACGGGCAACAGGGCCTGGTGCTTGCGCCGCAGGACAAACGTTGGGGTCCGGATTTCCTGCATTTCGCGCTGCGCCTGTCCGATGATTTCGATGGCAGCAGCAACTACCAGCTCATCACCGAGCTGACCCGTACTGGGCTCAGCGAGCAGGGCGCCGAGCTCAAACTGCGCGTCGGGCTGGGCGAAGTCGAGGAGGCTTTCGCCGAGTATTACCGGCCATTCGGCAGTAGTGGCCGGCATGCATTGTCGACCTATGCCAAATACCGCGCCACCGATCTGGACCTGGCGCTGATGCGCGGCGGCGCACTCGCCGAGTTCCGCTACAGCCAGTGGCTGGGTGGACTGCGCTGGGCCTACTCGCCGCACCCCGACTGGGAACTGGCGCTGTTCGGTGAGCGGGGACGCGAGCGGTTGCGGCTGGATGTCGGCAATCCCAGCGAACTGGGCAACTACCGTGCCGATATGGGCAGCATCGGCTGGCAGCTGCGCCACGATTCGATCGACAGCTCCGCCTTCCCGAGCCGCGGCCAACGCCTGTCGCTGACCCGCCAGCATTACCTGGATGCGCTGGGCACCGATAACTCGGCCGCAGTCACGCGGGTGCAGTGGGATGGGGCATGGGCGCACGGTCACAACCGCTGGCTGGGGGGCCTGCGCGCCTCCTCCGCACACGGTGGCGATGACCTGCTGGCTACCTACGGCTTCCTGGGTGGGTTGGGCAATCTGTCCGGCTATCCGGAAGAATCCATCTTTGCGCCGCAGACCGCGCTGGCCCGGGTGGTGTATTACCGTCGCGTCGCGCACGCCGATTCGCTGCTGACCATCCCGCTGTATGTCGGCGGCAGTGTGGAGTGGGGCGGATTCTGGCAGCGCCGCGAGGATGTCAGCCTTGATGGCATGCAGACGGCCGGCAGCCTGTTCGTCGGCGCCGATACGTTCCTGGGGCCGGTGTTCCTCGGTTACGGCCGCGCACAGGGTGGGTACAATTCGTTCTATCTGACCTTCGGTTCCTTGCTGCGGACGCTGGATGGATTCTGACGTGGCCGGTGCGATGCGCGCCCAGGGATCATCCTGCGCTTTATCCTGTGCAGCCCCATCCCGCGACGTGATGCTGATGAAATCGATGTTCCTGGCGCTGTTCATGCTGTTCTCTGTCAGCCACGCGCACGCCGCAGATGCCCCCGCGCTGCCCCCTGCCTGGACCGAGATCGGCGTCACCGTCGATATGCCCTACGCGCAGGCCAAAGCGCTGTTGCTCAAAGCAGGGTGGGTCGCCGAAGCGCCCGACAACGACGGCGACCCCAGCTTCGCCGCGCATCCGGAGGTGGATTGCGGGCAGGGCTGGGACGCGATCTGCTCGGCAGGATTCAGCCGCAAAAACGAGGCTTATGGGCTGGTACTGACGCCCACCGATGATGGCAACCTGCGCGTGCAGGGCGTCTTCTGAACGGAGTGACACGGATGTCCGAACGTACCGTAGTGGTCTTCGATTTCGATCTGACGCTGACCCGCTGGGAGACCGCCAGCCGGTTCTTCAAAACGCTGCTGCGGCGCCAGCCATGGCGGATCGCCGGGGTGCTGCTGGCACTGCCGGTGCTGGTGCCGCTCTGGGCACTGCCGCGCACGCGCCGGCGGCCGGTGCGCTTTGCGGTCTGGATGGCCACCTTCGGACGCAGCCGTGAGGCGCTGGTGGCGCTGGCGGTCGCGCATGCCGACGAGGTGTTCGCAGGACCGGAGCCGGTGTTCCTGGCGCAGGGCGTGGAACGACTGCGTCAGCATCTGGCGCAGGGCGACGAGGTCGTCATCGCCACCGGCTGCTGGGAGCCGCTCGCACGTGCGCTGCTTGAGCGCGAAGGTCTGCAGGACGTGCCGCTGGTCGCCTCGACATTGCGGCCGTTCCTGGGCGGGTGGATCAGCGAGCACCATTGTCTTGGCGAGAACAAGATTCCGATGCTGACCGAACGCGGTTATCCGCCACCGTGGCGCATGGCCTATACCGATCATCGCGCCGACCTGCCGCTGCTGCGCAACAGCGAGCAATGGTATCTGGTCAGCCCGGGGCAAACGTGCCTGCGCGTGATCGAGCAGGCGATGATGACGAAGGCGGACATCCTGCCGTGGCGCGCAGCCTGACCGCTGGGATGCCCGGTCGGGGGGCGCCACCTCAGTCCTCTTTCATCGCCATCTCGGCGGCAAGCAACGCCTGGGCCGCCTTGCCCAGTTCGGGCGAGGGCACGATCGGCGCGCCAATGGCCTCCATCATCTGATCGGTGGAGACGAAGCGGCGGTGCCGACGGTCGTAGACGCCGGTGATCAGCAGCGCGCGTGTGGCGACTTTCTCTTCCTCGCCGATCAACACGCGCTGTTCCATGATGATGCGCGTGCCGGCCCAGCCGACCATGCGGGTCTCCAGTACGAAACGCTGGAACGGCTTCAGCTCGCGCCGGAACTGGATGGTGCCGCCACTCACGATGGGCGCCCACTTCGAGCGCCAGGCCACGCGGCCCAGGCCCATCCGGAACACCAGGTCCAGGCGACCCAGGTCGAAGATCGTCCAGTAGCGCCCGTTGGTCATGTGCAGGTTGCTGTCGATGTCGTTGGGCAGCACCCGGAAGTTCAGTCGCGACACCGCAAACGGCGCGGCCAGTTTCGGCTTGAATGGGGTGGACAGCAGCAGGAGCAGCAGGCGGAACCAGAGATTCATGAGCGGGCCGTCATTTCTATTACAGTTGTCATAATGCAAATACGCTAGTCTAGGACACCTGTCTTAGCAAGGAATCCGGCCATGAGCGCACGCCATTCCGATGCCCCGCAACGTGTGGTGGCTGCGGCAGCGGAAATGCTGGCCACGTATGGGCTCAATGCCTCCAGTGTGCGCGAAGTGGCCAAACGCGCGCAGGCGCCATTCGGGTCCACCTATCACCATTTCCCGGGCGGCAAGCAACAGGTGCTGGCCGAGGCGACCACGTTGGCCGGCGCCAAAGTCGACGGCGTGCTGGCCACTTGCCTGCAGGCCGGTGGTGCCGAGGGGCTTTCGCTGTTTCTGGCGATGTGGCGCGAGCGGTTGATCCGTTCGGACTTCCATGCGGGCTGCCCGGTGCTGGCGGCTGCGGTTGAAGAGCCGATCGATGCGGCGCCCGACGATGCGCAGCGGGCGGCCGCCGCCGTGTTTGCCTGCTGGGAAGCCCGGCTGAGCGAGGCGCTGTGCACCGACGCCCGTACGCCCGGCCAGGCGCACGCGCTGGCGACCATGATCATCGCCAGCGTGGAGGGCGCGGTGGCGATGTGCCGGGCGATGCGTGACATCGGCCCGTTCGATCGCGTCGCGCTGCAGCTTGAATCGCTGGTGGCGGATCGCTGAGACTGCTGGCTTGCCCTTACCGGAGCGCCGCACCGTGCCAGCCTTGACCCGTCCCTTCGCCCTTGCCGCCGGCTTGGTGCTGTGCGCGCTTCACCCACTGGCCCAGGCGCAGGATGGTCCTGCGATCAATCCGCTGTATCTGGTGCCTGCCGACAAGGCGACGCCCGCACAGATCACGGAGATGCAGCAGCGCCTGCTGGACTGGCCGCAGCTGCAGCGCTACCGCGCCGAGAACGCCGCGCTGGCACCCGTTGCGCCTGGGACCAAGCGGGTGGTGTTCTACGGCGATTCGATCACCGAAGGCTGGGGACCGACCGGCAGTGATCGCTTCTTCCCGGGCAAGCCGTACGTCAACCGCGGTATTTCCGGGCAGACCACCGCGCAGATGCTGGTGCGCTTCCAGCAGGATGTCATCGCGCTGAAACCGGCGCTGGTGGTGATCCTCGCCGGCACCAACGATATCGCCGGCAACACCGGGCCGACCACGCAGGCGATGATCGAAGACAACCTGCACGCGATGGTGGAACTGGCGCAGGCGCACAACATCCGCATCGTGCTCGCCTCGGTGCTGCCGGTCAGCGATTACCCGTGGCAGCCGGGCGCGCAGCCCGCCGGCAAAGTGACCGCGCTCAACAAGGCCCTGCGCGCGTATGCCGAGCAACAGGGCGTGGTCTATCTGGACTACCACACGGCCCTGACCAACAAGGACGGCGGCCTCGACCCCGAGTTGGCCAGCGATGGCGTGCATCCCACGCCGACCGGTTACGCGAAGATGGTGCCGCTGGCCGAGGCTGCCATCACCAAGGCACTGGCGCGCTGAGACTGGGTTCCAGCCGGCTGGCCCAGTTACGGCGCAACGACGTCACTCGAAGCGCCAGCGCACGCCGGCATACACACCGCGCCCATCACCGGGCGTCGAGCGCGCGACATCCTTGCCCGCGTCGTCGTAGCCCGGCGTGACCGTGGCCGCGTAGTGGCGATCGGCCAGGTTGCGCAGCTCCGCCCAGGCCTGCCAGCGGCCACCGGGGGCGTCGTAGCCGATGCGGGTGCCGAAGATCACGTGGCTGTCGGCGGCCATGCTGTTGGCGTAGTCGACGAACATCTTCGAGGCGTACTCGGTGTTGAGCCCGGCGTAGAAGCCGGCCGGGTGGTCGTAGCGCAGTTCGGCCTGGTAGTAGTGGCGCGGCAGGCCGGGCAGGCGGTTGCTACCGAAGCGTGCATCATCGCGGTAGCGGAAGTCGCTGAAGGTGTAGGCCTGGCGCAGTGACAGCCGCCCGCCGACGCCCTGCCACAGTGCACTGTCCAGGCCGGCTTCGATGCCGCGGTGCACGGTCGGGCTGGCGTTGGATTCGGCAATGAACAGGTTCGGCACCGGCTGCACCTCGACGGTCAGCAGCTCGTGGTTGAGACGGGCGTAATAGCCGGTCAGCTCCCAGCGGCCGAGCACACTGTCGCCGCGTGCACCGAGTTCCAGCGTGGTTGCGGTCTGGTTGTCCAGTTCCACCGGCGCGCGCTGGCGGCCGGTGGAGGCGCCGTTACCGGCGGCAAAATACTGGTTCGAACCCCAGATCATCGACCACGGATGCGCCGGCTCCACCGAACGGCTCAGGTTGCCGAACCACTGTGTCTGCGGCGTCTGCTGCCAGGTGAAGCCGAGCCGCGGCGCGTAATCCCATTGCCGTTCGGAGAGCCGTTCCGGCGTGGCCGGCCAGGTGACCTGCACATCGCGGCGGGTGTGGATGAAGGCCAGGCCGGTCTGCAGGCGCAGCGTCTCGCTCAGCGCCAGATCGTTGCCGAGGTGCAGCACGCTGTCGGTGCCGTAATGCTGGAAGTCGCGGGTGTGCGTGCCGGCGGCGTAACCGTTGCTGGCAAAGCGCAGCGTCTCGCGCACGTTGGCATCCAGATCGTGGGTCACGCGCAGGCCGATCGTGGTCACGCTGTCATGCCCGAACAGCGCGTGCCGGCGGCGGTAGTCCAGCGTGCCGTTGAGGTTGGCGTAGTCCAGCTGCTGGCGGTAGAGGCTTTCGTTCAAGTCCATCGGGTACTTGTGGTACACGAGGCCGGCCTGCAGCGACGAATCTGCATCGATGGTGTAGGTGGTGGTGTTGCCGATCCAGGTGCTGCCCGGCTGCGGGCGGCGCGCATCGATGGCGAGGTTGGCCGGGTTGGCGGCACGTGGGTCGTTGCGGATCTGTGCGCGGGTCAGGCGCCCCGGGGTTTCGTGATCGGTCTCGCGGTAGCGCAGGAAGAAGCGCGCCTCCAGATCCGGCGTGAGCTGCCAGCCGATGTTGGCCACGGCGCCCTTGCCCTTGCCGGCGGCGTGTTGCTGATAGCCGTCGTACTCGGTATCAGTGTAGGCCAGGAAGTAATCAACCGCGTCCCGCACTCCGCCCAGGCTGATCCCGCGCTTCTGGTAACCGCGTGCGCCCGCTTCGTAGTGCAGCTCCAGCCCGGGCGTGTCGCGGCCGCTGCGGGTGATGTAGTTGACCGCACCGCCCAGCGCCAGGGCACCGCGCTCGAACCCGTTGGCGCCACGCAGCACCTCCACGCGGCTCAGCCACAGCGGCTCCAGCAGCTCGTACGGTGTGCCGCCCGGGCCGGTCAGGGGCAGGCCGTCCAGCGAGACCGACAGGCCGGAGGCATGCGCACCCGGCGCGCGGTTGAGGCCCGAGCCGCGGATGGAGACCTTGACGCCTTCATTGCCGGCGCTCTGCGCGCTGATGCCGGGCTGGTAGGCCAGCACATCGGCGGTGCCGGCGACGCGGCCCTGACCGACCTGGGTCATATCGACGACGTTGCCTGCCCCGGGTACCCGGTCGAGCGCGCGGCGCGCGGCGTCGTTGGCATCGGCGGCGGTGACGTTCACCGCGTCGAGGGTGACGGCCTGGCCAGCAGGCGCGGCGTGGGCGGCGCCGGTGGCGGAAAGGCTGGCCAGCAGGGCGGCGGCGAGCAGGGACAGGGTAGGGGCGGTGGAGCGATTCGGGTGGGCAGTCATTCGTGCGCGGTATCAGTGCGGACAAGACGCGCGTCGCCGCAGCAGCCTGTCAACTTCATGTGGGGCGCGCAAGTTAACAGGATGTTGCGTGTTCGTCACCCTTGTGGGGCGTATGGGGTGGCGACGGACGCCGGCTAAAACCCGATATCGGTAGTGCCGGCCGCTGGCTGGCTCGCCAGGAACGATGCGATTGCATTGCGTGAGAATCAGGAACGCGTGGTTGCCGGCCAGCGGCCGGCACTACCTTGAGCTGCGGCCCCGACCGTCGGCCGGGGCCCACCCATCAGCCCAGAATCCCAGGCAGATCCAGCCCCTTCTCCTTCGCGCACTCCACCGCGATCTCATAGCCTGCATCGGCATGCCGCATCACGCCCGTGGCCGGGTCGTTCCACAGCACGCGTGCAATGCGCTTGGCCGCCGCGTCGGTGCCATCGCAGACGATGACCATGCCCGCATGCTGCGAGAAGCCCATGCCGACGCCGCCACCGTGGTGCAGCGACACCCAGGTGGCGCCACTTGCGGTGTTGAGCAGGGCGTTAAGCAGCGGCCAGTCGGAGACGGCATCGGAGCCGTCGGCCATTGCTTCGGTTTCGCGGTTCGGCGAGGCGACGCTGCCCGAATCCAGGTGATCGCGGCCGATCACCACCGGTGCCTTCAGCTCGCCATTGGCGACCATCTCGTTGAACGCCAGGCCGAGTCGGTCACGATCGCCCAGGCCGACCCAGCAGATGCGCGCGGGCAGGCCCTGGAATTTGATCTTCTCGGCGGCCATGTCGAGCCAGCGGTGCAGGTGCGGGTTGTCCGGGATCAGCTCCTTGACCTTCGCGTCGGTCTTGGCGATGTCCTCCGGATCGCCGCTCAGCGCCGCCCAGCGGAACGGGCCGATGCCGCGGCAGAACAGCGGGCGGATGTAGGCGGGCACGAAGCCGGGGAAGTCGAACGCATCGTCCACGCCTTCTTCCAGCGCCATCTGGCGCAGGTTGTTGCCGTAATCCACGGTCGGCACGCCGAGTGCGTGGAAGGCGAGCATGGCGCGGATGTGGTTGGCCATGGAGGCGCGCGCGGCCGCTTCGACGTCCTTCGGCGCGGAGACGCGTTTTTCATCCCACTCTTCCACCGTCCAGCCCTGCGGCAGGTAGCCGTTGACCGGGTCGTGCGCGGAGGTCTGGTCGGTCAGCAGGTCCGGCTTCACGCCGCGGATCAGCAGCTCGTCCAGCACGTCGGCGACGTTGCCGAGCAGGCCAACCGAGAGCGGCTTCTTCGCGGTGCAGGATTCCTCGATCAGGCGCAGCGCTTCGTCGAGGTCGTCGGTCCAGGTGTCCAGATACCCGGTACGCAGGCGCATCTCGATGCTGCTCCTGCGGCACTCCACTGCCAGGCACGAGGCGCCGGCCATCACCGCAGCCAGCGGCTGCGCGCCGCCCATGCCGCCCAGCCCGCCAGTGAACAGCCATTTGCCGGCCAGGCTGCCGTTGTAGTGCTGGCGGCCCATTTCCACGAAGGTTTCGTAGGTGCCCTGCACGATGCCCTGGGCGCCGATGTAGATCCAGCTGCCGGCCGTCATCTGGCCGTACATGGCCAGGCCCTTCTTATCGAGCTCGTTGAAGTGGTCCCAATTGGCCCAGCGCGGCACCAGGTTGGAGTTGGCGATCAGCACCCGCGGGGCGTCCACGTGGGTACGGAACACACCGACCGGCTTGCCGGACTGCACCAGCAGGGTCTGGTCATCCTCCAGCCGCTGCAGCGTCTCGACGATCTTGTCGTAGCTTTCCCAGTCGCGCGCGGCGCGGCCGATGCCACCATAGACCACCAGCTCCTGCGGGCGCTCGGCCACGTCGGGGTGCAGGTTGTTCATCAGCATGCGCAGCGGGGCTTCGGTCAGCCAGCTCTTGCAGGTGAGCGTGCTGCCGGTCGGGGCGAGGATGGTGCGGGTGGAATCGAGACGGGTCATGCAGCACTCCGGGACGTAGCGAAGTCGAGACAGGCATCGAGCACCTGCTGCAGCGTGGCGCGCAGCGGGGCGGCGTGATCGGGATCCAGCGGCGTGGGCCAGCTGTGCTCATCCACGGCCTCGGGCTCGTGCATGTAGCCGCGGCAGGCCAGCTCCATCTGCAGCGTGTGCACGCCGCCAGGGATGTCGCTGTAGTGACGGGTGATGTAGCCGCCCTTGAAACGGCCGTTGCGGACATGGCTCATGCCGCTCATCGCGCACAAATTGTCGACCACATCGGTCAGCGCGTTGTCGCAGGTGGTGTCGCCATTGGTGCCCAGGTTGAACTGCGGCAGCTGGCCATCGAACAGGTGCGGAATATGCGAGCGGATCGAGTGCGCGTCGTACACCACCACGGTGCCGTGCTGCGCACGCAGGCGCGCGATCTCCGCGGCAAGGGCGTCGTGGTAGGGCATGAACCAGGTAGCGCGGCGCCGCGCGATCTCGGCTTCGTCCGGGCCGTGGCCATCGCGGTACAGCGGCTGGTTGTCGAAGGTGGTCAGCGGGCACAGGCCGGTGGTGTTCTGGCCCGGGTACAGCGAGCTGCCGCTGGGGTCGCGATTGAGATCGATGACCGAGCGCGACACCGCCGAGCGGATCGTGGTGGCGCCCATCTGCTGCGCGAAGGCATACAGATCGTGCACCCACCAGTCGGCATCGCGGCGGGCCAGCCACGGGGAGATGAACTGCGCGGCCAGTGCATCGGGCAGCTCGGTGCCGGTATGCGGGAAGCTGACGATCAACGGTGCATCGCCGCGGTGGATCTGCAGCCAGTCCGGGTGCGCGGTCATGACAGCGGCTCCAGCGGCGGGAGGATGTCACCCAGGCCGTCGGCCAGCACGCCGCTGCGGATCAGATCGGTCGCGGCCACCATGTCCGGATGGAAATAGCGGTCGTCTTCCAGCGTGGGCACCTGCGCGCGCAGGCGCTGGCGCACCGCTTCCAGCGCATCGCTGGAGCGCAGCGGGGCGTGGAAATCGCAGCCCTGCGCGGCGGCGAGCAGCTCGATGCCGATCACGTTGGCCGCGTTCTCGGCCATCGCCATCAGGCGGCGCGCACCGTGGGCGGCCATCGAGACATGGTCTTCCTGGTTGGCCGAGGTCGGGATCGAATCGACGCTGGCCGGATAGGCGCGCTGCTTGTTTTCCGAGACCAGCGCGGCGGCGGTGACCTGCGGAATCATGAAGCCGGAGTTCAAGCCGGGCTTCGGGGTGAGGAACGCGGGCAGGCCGGACAGCGCCGGGTCGACCAGCATCGCGGTGCGGCGCTCACTGATCGAGCCGATCTCGCACACGGCCATCGCCAGCATGTCGGCCGCGAAGGCGACCGGCTCGGCATGGAAGTTGCCGCCGCTCAGCGCCTCGTTGGTATCGGTGAACACCAGCGGATTGTCGGACACGCCGTTGGCTTCGATCGCCAGCGTGGTCGCGGCCTGGCGCATCACGTCGAACGCGGCGCCCATCACCTGCGGCTGGCAGCGCAGGCAGTAGGGGTCCTGCACGCGCACGTCGTTGTCGCGGTGCGATTCGCGGATCGCCGAGCCCTGCATCAGGGTGCGCAGCGCGGCGGCGGTGGCGATCTGCCCGCGCTGGCCGCGGATGCTGTGGATGCGGGGATCGAAGGGCGTGTCCGAGCCCTTGGCCGCTTCCACCGACAGCGCGCCAGTGACCAGCGCCGCACGGAACACGGTATCGATCGCGAACAGGCCGGCCAGTGCGTAGGCGGTGGAGTATTGCGTGCCGTTGAGCAGGGCCAGGCCTTCCTTCGCACCCAGCACCAGCGGGGCCAGGCCGACCTTCGCCAGTGCCTCGGCAGCGGGCAGGCGCTGACCATCGACGAAGGCCTCGCCGACACCGATCATCACGCTGGCCAGGTGCGAAAGCGGGGCCAGGTCGCCTGAGGCGCCAACCGAGCCCTGGCACGGAATCACCGGAATGAAATCGTGCTGCAGGAACGCTTCCAGCAGGGCCAGCGTCTGCGGGCGGATGCCCGAGGCGCCCTGGGCGAGGCTGGCCAGCTTCAGCGCCATCATCAGGCGCACTACCGGCGCCGGCATCGGCTCACCGACGCCGGCCGCGTGCGAGAGCACGATATTGCGCTGCAGGGTTTCCAGATCCTCGCGCTCGATGCGCACGCTGGCCAACTTGCCGAAGCCGGTGTTGATGCCATACACCGGTGCGCCCTTGGCGACGATGTCGGCCACGGTCTGCGCACTGCGCAGCACGGCGGCGGCCGAAGCCGGGTCCAGCCGCACCCGCGCGCCGTCATGGATCGCGCGCCATTGCGCCAGCGTGACGGCGCCGGGGTGCAGGGTCAGGGTAGTGCTCATGAAATCTCCAGACATCACTAGGTTCAGACGGGTTGGCCGCGCATCACGCGGGCGTGCAGGGGGTTGAAGCCCATGCGGTAGACGAGGTCGGCAGGCGCCTCGATGTCCCACAGGGCCAGATTGCAGTCCAGGCCGACGGCGAGCCGGCCGATCCGGTCCTGGCGACCGAGTGCGCGTGCGGCTTCACGGGTGAAGCCGGCGATGCATTCCTCCACGGTCATGCGGAACAGGGTGGCGGCCATGTTCATCGCCAGCAGCGGGCTGGTCAGGGGCGAGGTGCCGGGGTTGGAATCGGTGGCCAGCGCCAGTGGCACACCCGCCGCGCGCAGTTCGGCGATCGGGGGCAGGGTGGTATCGCGGGTGAAATAGAACGCGCCCGGCAGCAGCACCGCCACGGTGCCGGCGCGGCACATCGCGGCGATGCCGTCGGCGTCGAGGTGTTCGATATGGTCGGCCGACAGCGCACCGTGACGCGCCGCCAGGGCCGCACCGTGCTGGTTGCTCAGCTGCTCGGCGTGGATCTTGATCGCCAGGCCGTGCTGCTGCGCGGCGACGAACACCTGCTCGGCCTGCGCAGCACTGAAGGCGATGTTCTCGCAGAACACGTCCACCGCTTCGGCCAGCCCGGCGGCGGCAACGGCCGGAATCATGACGTTGCAGACCTCGTCGATGTACTCCTGTGCCTCGCGGCCCGGCGGGATCGCATGTGCGCCGAGGAAGGTCGGCACGATCTCGACCGCGCGCTGGCGGCCCAGTTCGCGCGCGACCTGCAGCTGCTTGGTCTCGTCGGCCAGGGTCAGCCCGTACCCGGATTTGATCTCCAGCGTGGTGATGCCTTCGGCGAGCATGGCGTCCAGGCGGGGCAGGCTGGCGGCGAGCAGGTCGGCTTCGCTCGCGGCGCGGGTGGCGCGCACGGTGGAGACGATGCCGCCGCCGGCGCGGGCGATGTCGGCATAGCTCACGCCCTGCAGGCGCTGCTGGAACTCACCGGCGCGGTTGCCGGCATAGACCAGGTGGGTGTGGCAGTCGATCAGGCCGGGGCTGATCCAGCGCCCGCCAACGTCGATGCGCTGGCCCGGCTGCAGATGATCGGCCGAGCCGGCCGCGCCGACATGCACGATGCGCCCATCGGTCGCGGCGATGACGCCATCCTCGATCACGCCCAGCCCCGGGCCATCGACGGTGATCAGGTTGGCGTGGTACCAGAGGGTGTCACAGTGCATGGCAGCAACCACATCGGTGTATATGTCTATACAATATAGGCGCCTCTTCCGGGATGTCCAGTGATGCCAGCCAACCCCGCACCGATCCTCCGTTTCCACGCCACCCACGCGCTGCTGCCACAGGGCTGGGCGCGCGATGTGCGCATCGCCAGCCAGGGCGGCAAGCTGGTCGAGGTGACCCCGGGGGTGCCGGCCGAGGCGGGTGATGCTGCGTTGGCCATCGCCCTGCCGGGCCTGGGCAACCTGCACAGCCACGCCTTCCAGCGCGGCATGGCCGGGCTGACCGAGATCGGCGGCAACAGCGGCGACAGCTTCTGGAGCTGGCGCGAGCTGATGTACCGCTTCCTGGCGCATCTGCAGCCCGAGGCCATGCAGGCGATCGCCGAGCAGGCCTATGTGGAGATGCTGGAATCCGGGTTCACCCGGGTTGGCGAGTTCCACTATATGCATCACGGGCCGGACGGTGCGCCTTACGCCAACCGTGCCGAAATGGCCGAGCGCATCGCCGCTGCCGCCCGTTCCAGCGGGATCGGCCTGACCCTGCTGCCGGTGTTCTATGCGCATGCCGATTTCGGTGGCGCCGCGCCGAACCCGGCCCAGCGCCGGCTGATCCACGATGTCGATGGTTTTGCCGAGCTGCTGCAGGGCTGCACGCGCGCGCTGCAGGGCCAGGACGATGCGGTGCTCGGTTTCGCCCCGCACAGCCTGCGCGCGGTGACCGGCGAGGAACTGTCGGCGCTGCTGCCCCTCAACACCGGCCCGGTCCACATCCACATCGCCGAACAGACCCGCGAGGTCGATGCCTGCGTGGCCTGGAGCGGGATGCGCCCCGTGCAGTGGCTGTACGAACACGCGCCGGTGGACGCACGCTGGTGCCTGGTGCACGCCACCCACATCACCGGGGCGGAGCTGCAGCAGATCGTGGCCAGTCGCGCGGTGGCCGGGCTGTGCCCGATCACCGAGGCGAACCTGGGTGACGGCCTGTTCCCGATGCAGGCGTTCGCGCGCGCCGGTGGCCGGTTCGGTGTCGGTTCCGACTCCAACGTCCTGATCGACGCGGCCGAAGAACTGCGCCTGCTCGAGTACGGCCAGCGCCTGCACCTGCGTGGGCGCAACGTGCTGGCCCCGGGCGATGGCCAGTCCACCGGCCGCTGGCTGTACGAACAGTCGTTGAACGGTGCTGCGCAGGCGCTGGGCGTGACCAGCGGGCTGCAGGCCGACGCACCTGCCGACCTGGTCGAGCTCGATCCCGATCACCCGGCGCTGATCGCCCGCGACGGCGATGCCTTGCTTGACAGCTGGGTGTTCGCCGCACGTAATGGCGCCGTGCGATCGGTATGGCGCCAGGGGCGCCAGTTGGTCCGTGACGGTCGCCACCCGCAACGCGAGGCGGTGGCCGCACGGTTCGCCGCGGCACTTCGACCGTTGTTGAGGGTCTGATCCGACCCTCCCATGCAGGAATCCAGAGTGACGGGCAAGAAAGCAGCAACCCTCAATCAGCGCATCCGCGCCGATCTGGAAAGCCGCATCCTCAGTGGACAGTGGGAGCCTGGCTTCCGCATCCCTTACGAACACGAGCTGATGGAGCAGTACGGCTGCTCGCGGATGACCGTGAACAAGGTGCTGACCGCGCTGGCCGAGAGCGGCATGATCGAGCGGCGCCGCCGTGCGGGCTCGTTCGTCGCCCGGCAGCCGCCGCACCTGGAACAGGTGGCGCTGGAGATCCCCGACATCGCGATGGCGGTGGAAGCGCGCGGGCATGTGTATGGCTACCAGCTGCTGGAGCGCGCCTACCGTCGCCCACGCGAGCAGGTCGCGGAGGAAACCGCCCTGGCCGGCGGCGAAAAGCTGCTGGCGATCCGCTGCCTGCACCTGGCCGATGGCCGGCCGCTGGCACTGGAGCATCGCCTGATCAGTCCGGTCGGCGTGCCGGAGGTGCTGGAGGTGGATTTCGAGACGACGGCGCCAGGCAGCTGGCTGCTGCAGAACGTGTCGTGGACGCGCGCCCAGCACCGGATCAGCGCGTGGGGCGCCGATGACGCGGCCGCTACGCTGTTGCAGGTCAAACCCGGCACGGCATGCCTGGTCATCGACCGCCTCACCTGGCGCGGCGAGCAGCCGATCACCTGCGTGCGGCAGATGTTCCTGGGCGATGCCTACGACCTGGTCGCCCGGTTTTCGCCGGGCGCGCGCTGACCGTCACAGCGTGGTGCATTGCCGCCAGCGGACCGGCTCATCCACGCCGGGGCGCGGGTTGAGCTGGATGCGCACGGTGCGCAGTGCCGGGTAGCGGGTCACTTCCTCGCAGATCAGCGGCCAGATGGCATCGATCTCGCCGGTGCGGTTGATCGCCAGCGTCTGCCGCGTCAGCCAGATGCCGCTGGCCACGCCGGGGCGGGTGGCCACGTTGCGTGACAGTTCGTGCTGATAGCGGTCCAGCGTGGCGTTGTCGGGGTTGGCGTCCATCGCAGCCGCGGGAGCATCGGTCCCCGGGCCTGGACGACCCTCGTGCGCTGCCGCGGGTGGTGCCGGTGCGGCGGTGGGGGCGGTATCGGCCGGCGCCGGGGCCGTTGTGGCGGGCGTCATGGCGGCAGGTTCGGTCGTGGCGGACTCGTCGTCGGCCCATTGCCTTTCCAGTCCCGCGGTCAGCGAGCCCAGCCCGACCATCAAGCCCAGTGTTGCCGCGCCCAGCGCCGCGATGGAAATCCGGCGAATCGCCTCGCGACGGGCACCGGCCTGTACGCGGGACTCCATGTCGCCGGGCAGATACGGCTGCAGCAGCGGCCACAGCAACGGGCCGTCCAGAACCTCGACATTCTGCTTTTCAGCGGCGATGCGGCCATCGCGCTCGACCTTGCCTTCGGTGATCAGGATCCCGCCGCGGGCACCAGCCAGGCGCGCGGCGGCGCCCAGCTCATTCACCGCCGCCGTGCCGATCCGATAAGCGCGCCCGTGCTTGCAGGAGAGCAGCCAGCGCTGCGGGCCGTCGTGCATGAGGAAATCGCTGCGGGGTTGGCGGCTGTCCACGGCCTCATCGGGCACGTCCTGCAGGCCACGCTGCTCGTGCATCGCACGCCGGACGATCAGCGAAAATTCCCGCCAGTGCATGCCGGCCAGGGCATTCAGGCCAAGCTGGGTCTCCTTGCGCTTCCGTTTGATCAGCCAGAAGTAGGCCGTGGCCAGGAACCAGGCGATGAGGGCCAACAGCAGGGCCAGAATCCAGGAGAGCATGCAGGGGGATATGAACAGGGAAGTGCGATAGACAGTTTATATGCGCCTTTGCACGTCAGCGGCGCGTCGTTGTCGCACGCATGGGCATCGGGCGATCACGTCGGTGACGGCCGTCTCACTTTGTGGCGGTGTGGCGATCGAGCGCCCACAAAAAACCCGCCAATCCAGAGCCGTGAGGGGAGGGAACAAACGGCGGCGGAAGCGATTGGCGGGTCGATTTCGATTGTCAACAAAGTCGTGCTGCTTTGCAACAAACGAGGTCGGCTCAGTTCATTCAGGCGTCGGAGGTCGGCGACTGGTGCGTCCCCGGCGACGGATCGGCCGACGGGGAGGCATTGCGGGCCTCGGCGCGGTTGACCCGGGTGTTGAGCGCGTCGATCCGGGCATTGAGCGCGGCCACGTCCTCGGCGGTCGGGATGTGCAGGCGCTTGAGCACGCCCTGGACCCGGTCATCGAAGGCCTTCTCGACCTTGTCCCAGGTGCCGCTGGCCTTTTCACGGGCCTCGCCGAGGTGTTCCTCGACATTGTCGCGCCAGCGCGGCGTATCGCCGGCCTGCTCACGGTTGCGGGCCTCGATGTTCTCGCCTTCCTTGACCAGGTTGTCGAAGACCCGGCTGCCTTCGGCCTGTGCGCGCCCGAAGGCGCCAAGCCCCGCCAGCCAGATCTGCTGGGCCGAATCGGTCAGTTTGCGCGAGAAGCGCTCGGCCTGATCCTGCAGCGAGGGCTTCTCGCCGGGGATGCGATCGTCGAAGTCGTTGGGTGAATTCATGGGGCGATCCTTGTGGGTGGACACCCTTGGATCGTATGCATCGCCGGCTTCAAGCGATGTGATGGCCGGCGCCTGTGCAGCGCCGGGCCAGGTGTCGGTTCAGCCGAGCTTTTCCTGCAGCACGCGCTGGATCTCGCTTTCCACCATGCTTTTCATGGCCGAGAGCAGGAAGCCGAGCTTGGCGGTGACCTGCACCTGGCCGGGCTGCAGCGCGATCGCGCCATCCACGCCGGAGCCGCTGAAGTTCAGCACGTCGCCCACCCAGCTGGACTGCAGGCCGAAACGCTCGGACAGTTTGGCGGCGACTTCTTCGATGGCCTTGCGCGCGTTTTCGGCGGGCAGGGAGTGGGCGTGACGGATATCGATGGTGGACATACAGTCTCCTGGCGGACAACGGCGCGGATTCGGGCGTGCATTGTGCGCATCCTCAGGCACAACTCCAAGGTCTGCGTCACACTTCTTCTTCCCTGACATTCAACCTGCTAGGCTGCGCCGCGTGCAGAACCTGCTAGTCCACTTTACTCAACGCCAACACCCCGACCAGCCGCTGCGGCCCGGAGTGCAGCGCATCGTGCGTCATGCTTCGGGCACTGTCCGGCTTGGCGATGACACTCCCGGCACCTTGTTGCTGGCCCAGTTCTGCCTGGACGACCGCGGCTTGTGGCTGCAGGTCGCCAGCGGCATCCGCGGCATCCACGTCAATGGCCGCCCGGTGCGGCGGATGGCGCTGCTGCGCGCGGGCGACGCCGTCTACGCCGATGGCGTGGAGATGGTGGTGCAGGGCGACTGCGAGGCCGTTGCGCACGCACCGCCGCGCAGCGATGACGGTGGCGATGACCAGCGTCTGTTGCGTGGCGTCGGCGGCCAGCACCACGGGCGCAGCTTCACCCTGGATCGCCCGCGCGTGATCGGGCGCGGGCCGGAGGCGGACATCGTCATCGACGACCCGGCCTTCGCCGAGCAGCACGCCCGCCTTGAGCAGCACGGCGAGCGCCTGCTGCTGCGCGACCTGGGCGCCGGCGAGTCAACCCGGGTCAATGGCGTCACCGTTCGCCACTGCTGGCTGCAGCCCGGTGACCAGCTGGTCTTCGATGCCCAGCACCGCTTCGTGCTCGAGGTGCCGCATGACGGCCGCAAGCGCATCGTGGTCGAGGAAGAAGACGACGGCTTCGAAGCGCGCCAGCGCCCGGAACCGGTGGCCGTGCCCAAGCGGGTGAGCCGCTGGCCGTGGCTGCTGGTCAGTGCGCTGCTGCTCGCGGCAGCGATCAGCGGCCTGCTCTGGTTCGGGGCGAGGTAGTGCCGGCCCCTGGCCGGCAACCAGGCACGCCTGGCGTGGGCCATTAGATTCGTTTGCAACCAAATTCGCCTTGTCCTGCAAGGCCTAAAGGCTGGTGCGCTGCGGCATACTAGGGGTCTTGCCCCATAGGTGTGACATGACGCGCGCGTTCAATTTCAGTGCCGGCCCTGCAACCCTGCCGGAATCGGTCCTGCGCCAGGCGCAGGAAGAGATGTTGGAGTGGAACGGCGCGGGCGCCTCCATTGTCGAAATGAGTCACCGCGGCCCGGAGTTCATGGCCGTCGCCGCCCAGGCCGAGGCCGATCTGCGCCGCCTGATCGGCATTCCGGACGACTACGCGGTGATGTTCCTGGCCGGCGGCGCGACCACCCAGCAGGCCCTGCTCGCGCTCAACTTCGCCCAGCCCGGCCAGACCGTGGATTACGTGCTCACCGGGCACTGGGGCAAGACCGCGATCAAGCAGGTCAGCCCGTATGTTTCGGTCAACGTGGCTGCCAGCAGCGAGGCCAACCGCTTCCACGACATCCCGGCACGCGCCAGCTGGCAGCTCTCCGACGATGCCGCGTACGTGCACATCACCGCCAACGAAACCATCCACGGCGTCGAGTTCCGTGACACTCCCGACGTGGGCACGGTGCCGCTGTTCGCCGATTTCAGCTCGTCGATCGCCAGCGAACCGCTGGATGTCAGCCGGTACGGCCTGATCTACGCCGGGGCGCAGAAGAATCTCGGCCCGGTCGGCGTATCGGTCGTGATCGTGCGCCGCGACCTGCTCGAGCGCAGCGGCCAGCCGCGCGCGGACATCTTCGATTACCGCTCGCATGCCGCCCGCGATTCCATGCTCAACACCCCGCCGACCTGGAACTGGTACCTGGCCGGCCTGGTGTTCCAGTGGATGCTGGCCGAAGGCGGCGTGGAAGAATTCGCGCGTCGCAACGCGGTCAAGTCGGGCCTGGTGTACGAGGCGATCGACCAGTCCGGCGGCTTCTACCGCAACAACGTGGTGCCAGCCGCGCGCTCGCGCATGAACATCCCGTTTTTCCTGCCCGACGACACGCTCAATGCCCGTTTCGTCAGTGAATCCAAAGCCGCCGGCCTGCTGGCGCTGAAGGGTCACAAGGCGGTCGGCGGCATCCGTGCCTCGCTGTACAACGCCATGCCGGTGGAGGGCGCGCAGGCGCTGGCCGCCTTCATGCGCGATTTCCAGCAGCGCAACGGCTGACGCGTTCGTTTTCCCCGGGGCGCCTGCCGCCCCACCGCAATTGGAACCCAGATGGCCACCAAACCCGCCAAGCCCAAGGCCGCCAAGCCGGCGCCGACCACGCCCAAGGCTGCTGCCCCCGCGAAGAAGGCCAAGGCCGCCAAGCGTGATACCGCGCCGGCCGTTGCCGCGCCCGTGCTGTCGGACGTGCGCGCCAAGATCGACCATATCGACCGCAGCATCCAGGCACTGATCGCCGAGCGCGCCAACTTCGCCCACCAGGTCGGCAAGGCCAAAGGCAAGCTCGCCGCCGCCGTGGATTACTACCGCCCCGAGCGCGAAGCCCAGGTGCTGCGCATGGTGGTGGACCGCAACGAAGGCCCGCTCAGCGATGAAGTGCTGGTCCACGTCTACCGCGAAATCATGTCGGCCTGCCTGGCCCAGCAGGAGCCGCTGAAGATCGGCTACCTCGGTCCGGAAGGCACCTTCAGCCAGCAGGCCGTGCTCAAGCACTTCGGCCGCTCGGCGCTGGGCCTGCCGCTGGCCAGCATCGAGGAAGTCTTCCAGGAAGTGGAAGCGGGCAATGCCGATTTCGGTGTAGTGCCGGTGGAAAACTCGGGGCAGGGCACCATCCAGATCACCCTGGACATGTTCCTGACCTCCAACCTGAAGATCTGTGGCGAAGTGGAACTGCGCGTGCAGCAGTACCTGATGTCGCGCAGTGGCCGGCTGGAAGATGTCGAGCGCGTCTACGGCCACCCGCAGTCGTTCATGCAGACCTCCTCGTGGCTGCGCGCCAACCTGCCCAAGGCCGAGAAGATCCCGGTGTCCAGCAATGCCGAAGGTGCGCGCCGCGCCCGCAATGCCGATGACGCCGCGGCGATCGGCGGCGAGAGTGCCGGGCATGTGTACGGCCTGAAGAAGGTGGTGACCAAGCCGATCCAGAACGATGCGGACAACACCACGCGCTTCCTGGTGATCGGCCGCAACATCTTCCCGACCTCCGGCCACGACCGCACCTCGGTGCTGGTGTTCATCCACGACAAGCCCGGCGCGCTGTTCGATGTGCTCAGCCCGTTCGCGCGGCATGGCATCAGCATGAACCGGATCGAGTCGCGTCCCTCGCACAACGCCAAGTGGGAGTACGGCTTCTTCATCGACCTGGCTGGCCACGTTGACGACGAGGCGATGCAGGCGGCCCTGGCCGAACTGAAAGCCCACTCGGCGCAGATCAAGATCCTCGGCTCCTATCCGGTCGCCGTGCCCTGATCCGAACGGCGTAGCCGCGCTGCGCGCTACGCCCGCCCGGTGCCCGCACGGGCACTGCGGCCCTTCCGCACACCGTTGCATCGCCGCTGCGGCGGCCCCGCCCCATAGGATTTCCGATGACTGCATCTCCGTACTGGATCGCCCACAAGGGCCAGCCCCTGCAGGGCAGCCTGACCATCCCCGGCGACAAGTCCGTCTCGCACCGTTCGGTGATGTTCGCCGCGCTGGCTGATGGCGTGTCGCGCATCGATGGCTTCCTGGAAGGCGAAGACACCCGCGCCACCGCCGCGATCTTTTCGCAGATGGGTGTGCGCATCGACACCCCGTCGCCGTCGCAGCGCATCGTGCATGGCGTGGGGGTGGATGGCCTGAAGGCGCCGAGCGCACCGCTGGATTGCGGCAACGCCGGCACCGGCATGCGTCTGTTGGCCGGGCTGCTGGCCGCGCAGCCGTTCGATTCGGTGATGGTCGGCGATGAATCGCTGTCGCGCCGTCCGATGCGCCGCGTGACCGGCCCGCTGGGCGAGATGGGCGCGAAGATCGAGACCGAGGCCGATGGCACGCCGCCACTGCGCGTGCAGGGCGGGCAGACGCTGCGCGGCATCGCGTTCGCCTCGCCGGTCGCCAGTGCGCAGGTCAAATCCGCCGTGCTGCTGGCCGGGCTGTATGCCGAGGGCGAAACCTCGGTCATCGAGCCGCACCCGACCCGCGACTACAGCGAGCGCATGCTGCGCGCGTTCGGCGTGGATATTGACTTCTCGCCTGGCAAGGCCCGCCTGCGCGGTGGCCAGCGCCTGCGCCCGACCGATATCGTGGTGCCGGCCGATTTCTCCTCGGCGGCGTTCTTCCTCGTGGCCGCCAGCGTCATCCCGGGCTCCGAACTGCGCCTGCGCGCGGTCGGCCTCAACCCGCGCCGCACCGGTCTGCTGGCCGCGCTGCGACTGATGGGCGCGGACATCACCGAAGAGAACCATGCCGAGCAGGGTGGGGAAGCGGTGGCCGATCTGGTGGTGCGTTACGCGCCCCTGCACGGCGCCGAGATTCCCGAAGCGCTGGTGCCGGACATGATCGATGAGTTCCCGGCGTTGTTCGTCGCCGCGGCCGCCGCGCAGGGCAACACCGTGGTGCGTGGCGCGGCCGAGCTGCGGGTCAAGGAATCGGACCGCCTGGCCGCGATGGCGACCGGCCTGCGCACGCTGGGCGTGCAGGTGGACGAGACCGAGGACGGCGCGACGATCCATGGCGGCGCGGCGCTGGGCAGCGGCACCATCGAAAGCCATGGCGATCACCGCATCGCGATGGCCTTCGCCATTGCCGGCCAGCTCAGCACGGGCGAGGTGCGGGTCAATGACATCGCCAACGTAGCAACCTCGTTCCCGGATTTCGATGGTCTGGCGACCGGCGCAGGTTTCGGGCTTCGCGCCGGCTGAGATAATGCCGGGTTCTGCCGCTGCTGCGTCCAGATGTCGGGTATGCGTGGTTGCCGGGCAGCGCGCGGCACTACCTTGACCTGGCGTCGTCGCAGTACTTCACGGAACAAAAAAGGGAGGCCATTGGCCTCCCTTTTCGTTTCCGCCTCAGTGCATCAGGTTAGCGCTCGGTGCGGAAATCCACGGGCACGCGAACCACGCTGGCGACGGCGCGGCCGTTATGCATGGCCGGCTCGAACTTCCAATCGCGCACGGTGGTCAGCACCGCACGGTCCAGATCGCGATCACGCGTACCGCTGCGCTGCACGATGTTGGCGTCGGTCACCTGGCCGCGGGTATCCACGTTGAGGCTGGCCACAACACTGCCCTGCACGCCGCTGCGCAGCGCCGTACGCGGATAGGCCGGCTTGGCATTGCTCGCCAGCGGGCGGGCCTCACGATTGCGCACGGCCGGGGTCGCCTTGCGCTGCTCGGTAGCCGGAGCCGCTTGGCGCGCCGCCGGGGCCGGCGTCGTCGCCACCGGTGCGGTCTCGGTGGCGGGCAGCATGCGCTGGCCGACCGGCGCGTCGTTGGTATCGCCCGGGGTGGCATATCGCAGCCACACCAGCGCAGCGGCGAACATCGCCACGATCAACGCCACCCACAACCAGGGTGACGTACGGCGATTGTGGGGCTCATCGATCACGTCGCGCTGGTGCTGCGGCGAGCGGGGCATGTCCGGGGCATGGGTAACACTCATGGCTGACTCCTGGTGTCGATGTGACACCCGCAGTCTTGCGCGTACCCGGTTGTGGATGTGTCAGCGCACCGTCAACGCGACGACTGCATTGCCATCAAGGTTCAGTTTGCTGAGCCGTTGCAAAATCACCGCGTGATGCGGTGATGAATCACTGCGGAGTGAAGTCGAACGGTACTTCCAGGCTGCCAGGTACCGGCACACCATTGCTCTGCGCCGGCTGGAAGCGCCAGCGGCGCACTGCATCGGACGCGGCACGATCAAGGTCGCGTGAACCGCTGCGCTGGATCAAGGTCACGGCCGAGGGATAGCCGGTGGCATCCACATCCACGCGGACCACGACCGTGCCGCGATCCCCCCGGCGCAGTGCGGCGGGCGGGTAGCTGGGCGGCGGCGACTGGTCGGCAATCGGCTGCGGGCGGTCGTTCGGTGCCATCGCCACAGGCGCAGCAGGCGCGGCCGGTGCAGCGGGCGCAGCCGGCGGCGGCGGTGGGGCGGTCTCCACCAGCTGCGGCTTTTCTTCATTGGCCGGCGGCGCCTTGGCGTCGGGCATGTCGCTGGAGCCGGCCGCAGCGGCCAGCGGCTCGGGCAGGGGCTCGACCTCGGCCACCTGGGCAGGGGTCTGCGCGGCGGGGTCGGCCTTGTAGAAGCCGTCCTTGCGGCTGCTCAGCCACACCACCAGGAACAGCAGCACGCCCGCACCGAAGGCGATCGCGGCGATCTTGAGGCTGCGGCGGGGCAGCTGGAAAGTGATGTTCTTGCCAGAAGTCGAGCGGGAAGCAGACATGGGGCATACCGTATGGATCACCGCGATTCTGCCACGCCCGGGATGAACCGGCGGCAGAAAAACGCATAACAGGCGATAATCCCCCTCCGAATCCGTAGACCCCTCTGCCGCCATGCTCGATCCAGCCCTGCTCCGCCAACAGCCCGCCGACCTTGCCGAACGCCTGCGCTCCTCGCGCGGTTTCGAGCTGGATGTCTCCGGGCTGGAGTCGCTGGAAGCCGATCGCAAGCGGATCCAGGTGCGTACCCAGGAGCTGCAGAGCCTGCGCAACAGCCGTTCCAAGGCCATCGGCCAGGCCAAGGCCAAAGGCGAAGACGTCTCGGTGATCATGGCCGAGGTGGCTGCGTTCGCCGATGAACTGAAAGCCTCGGAACTGGCCCTGGATGTGCTGCGCGAGAAAATCGAAGCGATCGCGCTGGGCATCCCGAACCTGCCGGCCGAGGATGTGCCGGCCGGCAAGGATGAATCGGAGAATGTCGAGCAGAAGCGCTGGGGTACCCCGCGCGCGTTCGATTTCCCGGTGCTTGATCATGTCGAGCTGGGCGCCCGCAACCGCTGGCTGGATGGCGAGACCGCGGCCAAGCTGTCCGGCTCGCGCTTCACCGTGCTGCGTGGCCCGATCGCGCGCCTGCACCGCGCCCTGGCGCAGTTCATGCTCGACCTGCATACCGGTGAGCACGGCTATGAAGAGACCAACGTCCCGACCCTGGTCAACGCCGAGTCGCTGCGTGGGACCAGCCAGCTGCCGAAGTTCGAGGACGACCTGTTCAAGACCGCCGTGGGCGAGTCCACCCGCTATCTGATCCCGACCTCGGAAGTGCCGCTGACCAACATCGTGCGCGATGAAATCATCGACGCCGAGCAGCTGCCGCTGCGCATGACCGCCCATTCGCTGTGTTTCCGCGCCGAAGCCGGCAGCGGCGGCCGCGACGTGCGCGGCATGATCCGCCAGCACCAGTTCGAGAAGGTGGAACTGGTCGCCGCCTGTACCCCTGCGCAGAGCGATGAAGAGCACCAGCGCATGACCCGCTGTGCCGAAGTCGTGCTGGAAAAGCTGGGCCTGCCCTACCGCAAGGTGCTGCTGTGCACCGGCGACATGGGCTTTGCCGCCATCAAGACCTACGACCTGGAAGTGTGGCTGCCCTCGCAGGACACCTACCGCGAAATCTCTTCGTGCTCCAACTGTGGTGATTTCCAGGCGCGCCGCATGCAGGCCCGCTGGCGCAACCCGGAAACCAGCAAGCCCGAACTGCTGCACACGCTCAACGGTTCGGGCGTGGCGGTCGGCCGCGCGATGATCGCGGTGATGGAGAACTACCAGAACGCCGACGGCAGCATCACCGTGCCGGACGTGCTCAAGCCCTACATGGGCGGGCTGGATGTCATCGGCTGATCCGGTGCTGTGACGCGTGTAAAAAACCCGCCGGAAGGCGGGTTTTTTGTTGGTGCTTCGGTAGAGCCACCCCATGGGTGGCTTCCGTACCGGTCATGCATCACCTGCAGCCATCCATGGGGTGGCTCTACCCGTCCGTCATCGGCGCCAACACGCCCAGCGGCACCCAGCCGGACGTGGTGCCGCCAACCAGCTCGCACCACACCCAGCTGTTGAGCTCGCGCTCACCGCGCACGTGTTGACCCACATCCACGTCCAGTTCGCGCGCGCAGTAAGCCTCGGCCGCCATCGCATCCCCCTGCGCGTTGCGGCCGATCACCTGCGCCGGTACCCAGCCGGCGGCCTGGCCCGGCGTCTGGCACAGATACCAGTTGTCCCAGCCTTCGGGCCCCTGGTAGCGCTCGCCGACCTGCAGCGGATCGCCGGGCTGCAGGGTGATCGGGTGGGGGAACTCGCTGCGGTGGGTCTGGATGACGCGGTAATCCATGCGGAATCAGCCATGTGTAAAGAGCCCCCAGCTTAGCGGCCATCGCCGCGACGCTGCAGCGTTGATTGCGTCAGCGATGCGGCTTCCAATGAGGAAGAGAGACAGGTCAGAAACCGCCGTGATGAAATGTAGGAGAGGTTGGTAGCCGAGTGGGCGGCACTCGGCGTGGAGGGCCGCAGAGACGGCAGGCACGGGGTTTCGCGGATGGAGCATCCGGTGGGCGACCCATACGGCCCGCACGTGGTGGTGTGATCGATGCCCATTTCCTGCAGCACACAGCGGACAGGCTGGGCACCGACATCTACTTCCACAGGACGCACGGTGACTACAGCGGCTGCACCCCTCCCATCCTCCAATCCCGCCGGCATCACCGCATGGCTGATGCTGGGCATCGCCTGGCTGTGCTTCCTGATCCCGTTTCCGGGGCTCGGGCTCATCCTCGGCTGGCCGCTCAATCTGGTGGCCTTCATCCTGGCGGTCGTGGCGATGGCCAAGGGCGGCGCCGGCAAAGGCATCGCCCAGCTCCTGCTGTCCCTCGTCGCCTCCCCGCTGGTCTACCTCGTGGGCGTCGTGGTGTTCGCCGGCACCGTCAGCGCGATCGGTCAGCCGGCCCTCGATGCCCAGGCCAACGCGGACAAGGGCCGCCAGCAGGACATCACCGTCGCGCCTGCCGCGCCTGTCCCGCCTGTCGAAATCACCGCGCGCCAGCTCTATCGGGACTACGAGGCCAATGAGGTCGCCGCCGACGTCCTCTACAAAGGCAAGCGGCTGCTGATCACCGGCGAAGTTGCCAGCATCCAGACGGATCTGATGGATAAGCCGCAGGTGCAGCTGAAGGCCGGAAGCGTCGACCAGGTGATGATCTCCGGCCTCTCCAGGGAAGAGGCCGGCGCGCTCGGCAAAGGCGACACTGTGCTCGCGGCCTGCACGGGCAACGGCATGATCCTGGGATCACCGATGACGCGCGACTGCGAACTGCAGTAAGGCCGAGCCGCGTCCCAAAAAGATGGCCCCGGGAGGGGCCATCTCTGCCACACCCACACCGTCACGACGAGGGGGAGGGAACGGTGTGGGTCCTGCGTGGATCAGGCTGCGGCGAGTTCTTCCGGCTGCGGCAGCGCGGCCAGGGCCTGGGCAATCGCATCGGTGCGGTGCTGAGGCGAATAGGCGATGCCCTCGGCCCGCACGAACTCGACGTTGTCGATGCCGAAGAAGGCAAAGACCTGGCGCAGGTAGGGGTCCTGGAAGTCGGTCGGGGCACCGGTGTGCAGGCCGCCGCGGCTGCTGGCCACGATCACGCGCTTGCCGCCGGCCAGGCCCACCGGGCCATTCTCGGTGTACTTGAAGGTGCGCCCAGCCACGGCCAGGCGGTCGATCCACGCCTTGAGGGTGGAGGCGACGCTGAAGTTGTACATTGGGGAGCCGATGACCACCACGTCGGCGGCCAGGAACTGCGCCAGCACCTGCTCGGCGTCAGCCACTTCGGCCGGATCGGACTGGGCCAGGGACGAGCTGCGCAGGTGCGGGACCGGCTGGGCATCGAGGTCGCGGTAGCTCACTTCCAGACCCGGCACCTGGTCGCGCCACTGCTGGACCACGGCGGCGGAGAGCTGGCGGGAAACCGAGTTGTCGCCAAGCACGCTGGCGTCGATGTGAAGAAGCTTCATGGCAATCACCTGTTATCTGGGGAGGGGCGGGGCAAGGCGCCGCCGACGGAGATCAGGTTAGGTTGTTGCCTGTTTGGAATAAAGGTGGTTGAATACCACGTATTGTTCTATATCTGGAACTTCGGTATGCAAGACCTCAACGACCTCTACTACTTCGCCATGGTGGTGGATCATGGTGGCTTCGCCGCAGCAGAACGCGCGCTGGGCATCCCCAAATCCCGCCTGAGCCGCCGTATCAGCCAGCTGGAAACCGACCTCGGCGTCCGCCTGCTGCAGCGCTCCACGCGCCGCTTCGCGGTGACCGACGTCGGCACCAGCGTGCATCGCCACGCGCAGACCATGCTCGCCGAGGCTCAAGCCGCGCGTGAGGTGGTGGATCGCCTCAGCGCCGAGCCGCGCGGCCTGGTGCGCGCTAGCGTGCCGGTCTCGCTCGCGCAGATGCAGCTGCCCAAGCTGCTGCCGATCTTCCTGGCGCAGTACCCCAAGGTGCGGCTGCAGCTGAACATCAGCAACCGCCGCGTGGACATCATCAACGAAGGCTACGACGTCGCCCTGCGCGTGCGCTCGCGCCTGGATGACGATGGCAGCTTGGTGATGCGCAGCTTTGGCCAGGTGCAGGAACTGCTGGTGGCCAGCCCCAAATACCTGGATCGCGCCGGCCGCCCGAAAGACCCGGACGAACTGACCAACCACGTCACCCTGAGCATCAGCGAAGACGAAGCCCGTCAGCGCTGGGAACTGCACGGCCCGGAAGGCGCGGTCCGCCGCGTGGACCTGCAGCCGCGCGTGGCGGGTTTCGATTTCCCGCTGCTGCAGAGCATGGTCAAGGACGGGTTCGGCATCACCATGCTGCCGGAAACCGTCTGCGCCGACGCCGTGCGCAACGGCGAACTGGAAGTGGTGCTGCCGGACTGGTCGCTGCCGCAGGGCATCTGCCATGCCGTCTTCGCCTCCCGCCGCGGCCTGCTGCCGGCGGTGCGCGTGTTCATCGACTTCCTGGCCGAGCACCTGCCGCCGCAGCTGGAGGCCTCGCGCCTGGATTGCGGTGGCGCGTGCGAGCGGGCCAAGGAGAAGATCAAGGCGAGTGCGCTGGGTGCCTTGGCGGTGGATGCGGGCTGAGCCCGACAGCCGGCGGGTGGGCAAATCCCACCTGAAATGCGAGAATGCGACCCCCGGCCCAAGCCGGGGAGCCATGCCGGACGGGGCGATCCCGGACCGGTTGCCCGGGTTGCAATGACCGGGGCACGCGGGGCGCGGAAGCGCTACCGATACGGAGAGATGGCCGAGCGGTTTAAGGCACCGGTCTTGAAAACCGGCGAAGGGTCATTCCTTCCGTGGGTTCGAATCCCACTCTCTCCGCCAACCCTGAATAAGTGTTTGTTTTGAAGCAACATTTTTCAGGCTCTTGAAGGGCGGCTTGGGGCACAAATCGGGGCACAACTCCGACGCGATTATCACGCTATCTCACTCGCTCTTCCGCTGGTCGCTACCAGTTTCGCATGCGCATTCCGACGGACATGCGCGGCATCGTCGGCAAACGTTTCGTCAAGCGTCCCCTGAGCATCCGCCTGCCTAGCGCGAGAGTGGCTGCCTTGGCCATTGCACAGCGTTATCCTCAAGCATTCGATGCCATCAGGGATGGGGGCATGACCAAGAAGGGACTAACGGTTGAGGATGTTCTGCGCAGCGTCGCGGAGAACGGCTCCAGGCGTTATGAAATTGACTTGCCGGGCTTCCGTCTTCGGACCACGGATGCGGCCGACCATGCTCGAGCAATGGAAGCGCTGGAAGAGATCGGCAAGTTCCACTTCCGTGATGGAAGTGCAGTTCCGGCGGCGACTGGGCCAAAATCGTTGGAATCAGCAGCGGTGCAGTCCCTGCCAGCTGAGACGATCAGTCTGGTCGATGCGAAGCGAATCTGGCAGGACAAAGTCGCCGCCGAGAACATCGAGGTCAAAACAGTCGGCATCAAACTGCTTCCCGTGACGGAGCTGATCGAGTTCTTGGGCGCCGAGCGCGAGCTGCACACCATCACGCGGCCTGAGATGGCTCGCTTCTACGACCATTTGGCCAAGCGCGGGTTACAGTGATGCTCAAACTGGCATGAAGCCGGTAGGTGGGGGTGCGAGCTGAGGGTGAACGCGAAAGCAGGAGAGGCCAAGGCAGACCTTGACCTCCCCAAGTGCCAATCAGGCAGCCACAAGCCTGATTTCCGCGGATTCAGAGGCCTGCTCGAGGAGGCCGCGACGACGGATTTCCAAGTCGATGACGTCGGCTTGGTAAGCCAGCGCCGGGACCATCTCCTTGCCAGACTTCAAGAACGAGGTGATCTCGCTGAAATCGGTCTTGCGTACCTGTGTTGCAACTTCGCTGCCAAGCATTGCTTCGATGCGCTTGGCGTTGAGGGCGCTCATGGTCTCGGCCAGATTGACGAGCGATGCTTTTCCATAGTCTGGAGAGCCGCTCTTCAGTTGAACATGAGTCAAGCCAAGTCCAAGGTGGATCAAGCGTTCCTGCAGCAACTGGATTTCGCCGAATCGATCCAGATTGCTGCTGCCAATGGGCGCATGACGCTCCAGTATGAGCTTGGTGAACTCGTATTCCTCGTGGAACCTGGGGATCAACGTCCGGAGTTGATGCGTATCGCCCTCACCACAGAACTGTTGGGCGGACAGAAGTAGAGAGCGGAACCTTGCTTCATCGTTCAGCAGGCTTCTCTCGTGCACCTCGCCCACCAAGTGAAGTGTCCGCGCGATGCCTTCAGACTGCTCTTGTATCTGGGTGCTGATCTTGTTTAATTTCTTGCATACGACCACGAAACCGGCTGTCGTGACCGCAAGATTCAATCCGGTCATGGCCAAGTTCGCGACCTGTAGGCCCTGCAGAACATTCATGCTCTGCTGGAGGCCATCCATTCCGGCTTGGATACTAGTCATTCCCTTGGATAAGGTTGATTGGAGCTCTTGAAGTCGCTGCTGTGTCTGGAGCGCGTCTCCTGGGAAGATCAAATGGCCTACGATCTGTCCTCCTCTGCCGGTGCCGGCTGCGTGGCGAATGACGCCGCCATGGAGTGTATAAGTGCCATCGGTCAGCTTCGCCAACACGTCGGGAAACTCGGGCAAAGCCCGGGAAAGGTCGGGATTCACTTGCATGCTTGAAGAGCCTCGCGGTAGGCAGCTAGGTCCGAATCGAACTGGCGGCGACGGATGATGGCGATCTGAAGAACCGCAGGTGTGGTAATGCGGTAAGCCGGCGTCGCGGCTTGAGCAGCGGTCACCCCAACCGCAGCGGCAGCCAGCGGGGCCAGTACGAAGGGGGCGGCACGAACGCTGAGCAGTCCCATAATCCCAGATGCACCGCTGTTCGCTATGGCGCCCAAGGCCGATCCAGCCTCTTTAATCATTCCGTCGATGGTTGGCCGCATGAGATCCGCCAACTGTGCACCGCTTTTCTTGGAGACATCGACGGAGACGTCCTTGAAGGCCTTCTTCACCGCCTGGCTCAACGCGATTTCTTCAATATCCCATGATGCAAGCCCGCTGGAAGGTTTTCCGCCCAACTGCTTGGCCACGTCCGATGCCAGTTCTTGATAGGACACCCCGCCTTTGCGCACGGCATTCACAAGGGTATTGCCACCAAATGCCGAGATCTCTCCAGCAAGGAGTTCCGAAATATCTTGGAGACGGCTTCGCTCCTTACAGGCCAGAATCTGAGACTTGACCGAGCCATCCAAGGCGACTCGGCCTTTGCCAAAGTCGGTGATGAGATCAGCGAGCACATTGAGATCGCCGGATGAAGCACGTGAAAGCAAATCGGGCAGCTCCCGATCGCGCGGAACAACCAAATCCATGTTTCCCCCTGTATCCATCGCTAATCCTGGCCGTCTGAGGCCAAGCGAGGCCAGTATCTCCGGCCTCAGTCTCGATTCTAGCGAATAAATTGCCCTGTAGATCGATTCAAGGCTTGCCAAATCCCCATCCTGTCGCATGCTGAAACCATGACCTCTTCCGATGCCTTCGTGGACGACAGCATGAACCGCCAGGATGCTCTGGCGGCCTCCCCCGTTCCACCGTGCAACAAACCCCGGAGGCATCCGCGTGCAGCTTCAGGAGGGCGACACAGACCCCCGGACCGGTTTGACCATCGACCGAGTCTTGGCGCTGCTGGACAACCTATTGGAGCAGGGACGCGCCGTCATCGTTCACGATCGATGTTTCCAGCCTATAACCCCCTTCGCGTTGCCGACAGGCGCCTTTCCTTGCCTTCCAGGAGAGCCTGTCCGTGTCCGATACCACTCCAAACGAAAGCTTCCTTCAACGCCACTCCCGCGACGTCGTCGAACGCTTGATCCGACAGATGGAGGAGGGCACAGGTCCCTTCCTCAAACCCTGGGACGCCCGCGTGGACCTCGGGTTGCCGATGAATCCGACCGCCGGCAAGAGCTGCCGGGGCGGTAACTTGCTCCATTTGTGGGCCTTGCAAAGTGCCTGGTACGGCCAGGAAAACCGGTGGATGACTTACAAGCAAGCCGCGGCCGTGGGCGCTCAGGTGCGTAAAGGCGAGAAGGCCAGCGTGATTGAGTATTGGGATTAGTCACCGGTCGAAGAGACCAAGAAGAGCGGGGACCCAGAGCTCATCGGCAAGGCCCGCCCCAAGGTCTTCTTCTCCCGGGTGTTCAACGCGATGCAGCCATCCAAGTCTAGGGCGGCCACTCAGTGTGTGTTTTCCAAGCGGTAATAGCTACCTGCTGGTCGAGCGCTTACCCCAAATAGAGACGAGGCACGCCTGAAGGGCCAGTGCCAGGCTCTGCTTCTTCTTGCGTGGATCATCTGTTTATTTGGGGAGGGCGATCAATGCTGAACACGGTGCCGCGGATTATTTCAATAGCATCTTCCAGTAGCCCTTAACTTTCTTGCAAAGAAGGGTCCAAGTGGAGCTGTCACTGGCTTGATTCAATATCGGTCGGGCGTTCGGTTTAATTTGATGGGGTTGTCCTCGTAGTCCAGCCTTTTGTCTGTCAAAAAGATGTTGATAGAAATTATCTACATCTTGAGCGGCTGTCAGGATTGGAGTATGAATCACTTGATGTTGTTGGGCAGCAGTGCCGTCAAAATACATCGTAGAGTTGAGCTTGAAGCAGAGTGGGCCTACGGGGTCGAAAATGTCATTCCCGTCCAGATCAATCCATGAATGGAATTCCGGTTCTTCTTCCATGGTTCGGTGTGAAAAGGCAATGATGTCGGCGGAGTGTTTGCCGATGGTTTTTGAGCCCTCCCGTTCTATCGTCCCAATGACGATATGGGCCTTCGGATATGTTGCTCTAATCTGCTCGATGATGTGTCGGCAAGCTGGAAGGCAGTTGTTGTTCAGAGTGCATGCCCAAGTCCTATCGTTGTAGCAGGCGATCTGCGCTTTGTTATACCAAGCTACTTTTAATTCAATGATTGCGTCGCCCAATGCCGTGTCCAGGTGGTTCGCCGAGGGTGGTTTGGAATATATGCCCCTAAAGGATGCTTGCCAACTGTTGGATTCAAGGTTTCTGTTCGCGCCTCAATCGCTGGACGCCATGCTGGCATGGCCCTGACCTTCCCCGTCTTGATCGAGACCGCGCGAACCTTCCGCCTCACTGGCCCGGCCATCGAAGCGGGCACGGTGGCCAAGACAGCGACCGAGACCACTCAGGTGGGTTACGACGGGGTGCTCTACCTGGAGCGGCCGCGCCCCGGCCAGACGGTGGACTTGGAAGGGGTCTGCAAGGCCCAGCTGCCTGCGGTCCTTGGGGCTGCGCAAACGATGGCCGAGGTGGCTTGCCTGTGATCTGCCAAGCCTTGGAACACAAAGGGTTGAATCGTCTCAGGCCTTGCGAAACTGGCCCTGCCTCATCCGCCTGACCGATACTAGGTGCCTGCCTTACGAGATCGCCGGATGCCACGTTTTTGCCCACCCTTAGGACAGCCCCGCCATTGGACTTGCCGTTGACGGCACGGTAGTCCATACAGGTCGCGTTGCATGAATGCGGTCGAGATTGAAGAGGCCATATCCGAGCTGGCCATCGCCGACTTTGAACCGGTTGAGTTCCCGTTCCAGTTCCTGGCAGCTTTCGGCAACAACGAAGTCACCCTCAAGCGCCTGCGGAAGGTTGGGTCCGGAGGAACCAACTTCTCCGACCTTCCCGGCGCAGTTCTTCAGCGGAACCACATCCATTTGGCCGTGTGCGAACCTGGCCGCGTGTGCGAAACCCTGGATGCCCTTAAGACCAGTCCCAAGAACGCGTCAAACAAGGTCAAGTTGGTGCTCACCACCGATGGGGACACTCTGGAAGCCGAGTATCTGGCCACCGGGGAGCTTTTGTCGTGTTCCGTATCTGAGTTGGCCGAACGCTTCGGCTTCTTCCTGCCGTTCGCCGGCACGGCAGCGCCAAGGAGCTGGTGGAGTCGTGCTGCAAGACCATTCTGGGCAAAATGGGGGTGGAGATCGGCAAGAGCGATGAACGACTTGGCCAAGAAACTGGCCAAGAGCTTGGACCTGGTGCCCGAAGGGATCGATGACCAAGCCAAGGGGGCCGAGTGCATCAAGCGCATCCTGAGCATCCTGAACCAAATCGCCGGTAACCTGGCCAACCTTCGCCGCCTCTACGGCACCGGCCATGGCAAGGATGGCAAGCACCGTGGGCTGCAGCCCCGGCATGCACGCTTGGCGGTGGCGTCTGCCGTGGCGTTCGTGGACTTCGTCACCGAGACCTACCGGGATCGGCACGTCAAGGCGAAACCGACGTCCACCGATCGCTGATCAACGCCTTTCAGCGAGCACGGGGTCAGCGCTCGTCTGTAGTAGGTGTGCCGGGAAAACAGATCGCGGATCAGCGGTGACCGCGGAAACCGCCCACGCACGATTGACCAGCTGGGCGCCGTAGCTCTGAAACTCCCGTTCGATACCCATGTGCTCCCCCTTATGTGACGCAAGTATCGCAATGCCCCTTAGCGTCTTCCAGCGGCGACGCCGGGGTCACCGACACCGAGCTGGGCCCAAAGAGGCTGCCCCCAGGTTCGGCGAAGACCGTTATGGACCGCGTTGATCGCTGGTGGTTCACCTGAAGGGCCATTTAGCTCCTTCGTTTCACTTCCTAAAAACCGGGCCTTTCTCCCGGTTCTTGTCTTTAGTCAAAGTGATCCCCTTGCTGGTTTTTCGTGCAGGTGTATCCCAAACGTATGACGTTCGCGATGCGTGCCTCTGATACAGACCAACGATACGAAAGGGGGAAAAATGTTCATAGGATTCAGACTGACGAAGCGGCTTGGCGTTGGCGTGGGTGCTTACCTTGGCGAGGTTGTCTTCATGAGCCGGCCACCCTACGTGCAGATGGCCGTTCGCGTGCCCCGGGAGCTGAAAGACTGGCTTGAGCAGGTGGCAGCCCGGGAGGGGCTACACGCCAGCGAACTAACGCGCCTGTTGCTTCATGAAGGCTTGGCGCGCCGTGCCGCGATCAATGGGCGGGGGTCTTCACGATCCGGTGGTTGAGCAGCGGCCGAACAAAGCTGGCCGGCGTGGACTTGTCCAACGGTTGGGCGCGCACCTGGCATTGCCCACTCTCGCACAAGCGCAACAACTCCACTTCGTCGTAGATTTCGCGCTGACCATCTTTGGTGTTGCCCATCTTGGCCACCCGGAACGCCACGTTTCCCGTGTCTCGGTCCCTCATCCGCACCGGGACGATCACCCTTCCATCGTGGCGAACCAGGTGGAAGGCTCGGGCAAAACGGTCGTCGTTGGGCGCCTTGGTTGGCGAAATTGGCACTGGCGGCGTGGACGGCTGGATCAGTGGCGGTGCCAGGCAAGGCGGGGTTGGCAGGTGCTGCGCTGGGGCCTTGTGGCCCAGCGCTTGGAGCGCCAGTTGCTTCTTGCGGCCGGGTTCAGTGGCGGCGTCACCGTAGATCCATGCTTGAAAAGTGCCGTTGGCCGGGCTGGGGTGCGAGGCAAACACCCACGTCCGGCCCTGGGCGCGAAAGGCTACGTCGTTGAGGTCTTGGAAGTCGTTCAACTGTTGGCGCATGAGCGCCTTAACCCCCTTCACGTAGGCATCGGTGGTCCCCAGCAAGACCACGCGCTCCACACTGTCAGGAAGCGGATCCAAGTGGCGTGCCACGCATGTTTTCATGGCTTCCAAGGGCAACGACGAACGCATGGCCCTGGGCATGATGGTGCCACTGCTGACCAGCTTGGCTTTCTCCATCACCGACAACCCACAGCGCACCAAGGAGGCGGCGCCCATGTGGTGGCTCTCGGCGGTCAGGGCGTCGTCGATCGTCTGCCCACCCAGATCAATCCCGAGCTCGTGCAGCACGGCCGCGAGGCGAGGGCGCATAGCACCTGCGAAGGCGACCCCGTCAAAGCTCCCATGTTGGGCGGCTGCAATTTGAGTGGCTCCCTTGGAAAAGCCCAAGACCAAGGTTTTAGGGGCGCTGGTTCCCCAGTAGGCGGGATTGGCACGGAGGTGCCAGTCCCCCTCCACGCGCACATCAAACCCTGGTGCATGGCATGCGCGGCACGCCTGCCAGCCGTGGTGAGTTGTCATGGGAGCCCCTGCATGATCTTAGAAGACCCATACAGTTAAAGCACGTGCGAACGGTATGCAAGAGCTTTTTGTCGGCGAAATGTGGCGAAAAATGGGGTGGCATGGGATGGTGTGCAATAGTGCGTGGCAGGACGGTGTGGAGCAGCCTGACACCATCATACGAAGGTCAATGGCATGGATGTTCCGGCTGAGTTGAACATGGAAGCGTGGCCGGCTGAGGTGGCCTTCGTGCCCTACGTCGGCCGCGGCTACTGGAAGGGATTTGAAGGGCGCCGCGTCTTGCTACTGGGCGAGTCCCACTACCGGGAGGCTGGGTGGACCGACGACCCCGTCATCACTCGTCCTTTCACTCGCGAAACATTTGGGGACATGGAGACTTGCGAAAGAAAAGGCGGTGGCAAGTTCTTTGATGAGCTGGATCGCCTACTGACAGGCCAAAGCAGCCCAAGTCTCCTGGATGCTGCTCAAGCTTGGCGGCAGGTGGCATTTTGCAACTTGTCCCAGCGCTTTGCCGGCACGAGAGCTGGACACCGTCCGTCTGGAACCGACTTCAACAAAGGGGGGCGCGTGCTCGTAGAGGTGGTCCTACCAATTCTCCAGCCAGACGTGATACTCGTTCTCGGGCGCACCGCTTGGCGAAGATTCGATCACGGGAAGCCGTCGGACCAGCCAAGCTTCCATGCGAGCCATGCCAGCTCCGAGGGCAGGAGGCGGCGCTATCTGGAGGAGCGCCACGTATGGTCTCTCGATTACGGCAACGGATGGGCGTGGATGACTTGGGTCTACCATCCATCTTGGAACCTAGATCGCTGGGAAGATCGTGCCGCAGCTCTGAGGCATCTCTTGAAATCCGCGAGTGAAAGGCAAAGGACATGACGCACAATTCGTTGAAGGGTGCGATTCGCGATGCGCTGGAAGCGCGCGCTGCCAAGCGCCATCCCACAGCTTTAGACATTGCACGGGAGGCCAGAGAGGCCAGAGCGAGCATGGAATTGAACATGTCCTGCATGGCCCGTATCACTGTTCCTGCCGACAGCGAGCGCCGCCGGGTGACCTTCCAGCTGTTTAGGGCGTCGATGGATTACGGCCGGGCGTTGCTGTTCCTCCTGGAGACCCATCCCATCGATCTTCCTGCGGTGGCCTTGGCGATGCACCGCTCCCAGATTGAGCAGTTCCTGCGGGCGGTGTTTGTCCAGTTTCTCGCCGACGTCGAACAGCTGGAGGACTTTCTCCAGGAAGATCGCGGCCCCCGAAAGAAGAACGAGAAAGGAAAGTGGGTGGCTATTGCCCTCAAAGACCTGGCCGGTGACGTGGAGCAGGCCATTGCACGGATCGGGCACGACGTTGAGCCTCAGAAGCTGGCTCGGACGGTGACCAATTCGTGGGACCCTCTTTGCGGACTGGTCCATGGCGGGAAGGCCATTCGGGTGATGTATCAAGACCCCAACGGGCAGATCGGGGCACATGTGCCAGCGGCCATTTTGTTTCAGACCACCGTCAACGCGGTGGCCACCACCAACTTGTGCGTCATTGCAGCACTAACCGCGGTTGGGGTTGGGGCCTTTGAGGAAAGCTCCGTTGTTGAGCAGTGTGCCAGCGGGATGTTGCACTACATGCAACAGAGGAAAGCTCGCATGGAAGAGCTGGCCTGGCCGCCGTAAAGGACCGGACACGCATTGTCGCGCTGCTCTGTACCCCCGCCAACGTTCGCTGGCGGGGAGAGTTGCAACCGGAGGTCTGCGAATCCTCGATTTAGGCGTCACCTTGGAGGCACTGTGTGGGCCCGGGGACGCCCTAGCGCCTGTGGTCAGCATGATGCCGCCCAACGAGGACTCACTAAAGGAGCGGGGAGACCGGTCCTTGTCGTTTCGCAGTCCAAGCCCTACCGCTACCATGGGTCAACAACCAAGGAGCAGGTATGGGAATGGAAAAGTTTGACTGGTCAATGGTGGAGTTCGCGCGGACGAAGTGGAGGAGCGAGGTCATTCCGGATGCCCTGCCCATCCTCATCCGATGGGCCCAAGAGGGAGAGGCCCATTCTTATAGCGACTTGGCCCAAGAGCTCCATGACAACTACGGCCACGACATCAAACCCCGAAAAGATCTTTACGGGACTGTGGCTGGTGGTGTGGCCCAGGCGCTCGAGTGGTTGAGCGAGCAGTGGGGCAAACCGATTCCACCCTTGCACACGATCGTGGTTAACAAGGCCACGAGGCACCCAGGAGAGGGCGCTATAACGATTTCGCCGGCTTACTTCGCGGGCAAGAAGTTGGACACGGAAGACGATCGCAGGGTGCACCTTCGTGAGGCCATGGAAGACGTGTTCACTTATCAGGACTGGGACAGGGTCGCCCGTGCTCTTGGGGCCACGATGCTTGCCCCGGCGAGCGGGCCGGTGGCAGAGGTTTCCTCCAATGCTCCCATTCCCTTGCCCAAGGTCCAACAGGGCGGTGGTACCGAGAGCGCCGAACACCGAGCGCTTAAACGCTGGGTGGCCAACCATCCGGAGGAGTTCATGGACTACGGCGATTTCACCGCGGGCACGAACGAGAAGCTCTTGAGTTCTGGCGATCAGTTGGACGCTCACTTCGACAACGGCAAGCATCGCCTGGCGGTGGAAGCTAAAACCAGCAAGTGCTCGGAGGACGAGCTCCAGCGAGGCGTCTACCAAGCGGTGAAATACCGCGCCATTGTCCGGGCCGAGCAGAAGGCGACCCGCCACGTGCCCAACGGGGAGGCGGTGCTGGTGTGCACGCGCGCTCCGAACGCGGAAACCCGAGCGCTCATCAAGCGGCTGCAGGTGCGGTTCCAGCAGGTGCCGGCGGAGGCGGAGCAGGAATGAAATCCGATGAACTGGAACAACGCATTCGCCAAATCGATGGATTCGTCCGCGTGCTCACGCAGGAGTGCCACATCCTCGACGAGCGCCGACACATTTTGTCCCCACTCATTCAAGACTCCGAGATTCAGGCGGGGCTGAAAGCGAAGCTGGACAAGACGCCGGGTGCCAATGCCTGGAACCACCTGGCGCCGCTTCTTGGACAAGACCTGGTGCGCGATCAGTCACGGCTTTTTCTGGACAACGATTCGCGGTCCGGTAGCCTGACCAACCTCTGGCGCAAGCTCCAAGCAGATCCCGCGATCAAGGAGCACTACCGGGAGCGCTACGGGCGCATGTTCGATCACTTCCACCACGAACCGATTGGTGACCTGCCGCCCGAAAGCTCAGCTGTTTTCCAAGAGAGGTTCAGGCAGAGCGATCGGGACGAGAATTACTCGCGCTTCGATAGTGGCTGGGAAAAGGTCTCCAATGAAATGGTGATCCTTGCGGCTGATCCCGTGGCAGCGAAAATCAAGACACTGCGGGACAAGCACCACGTCCACCTGGAAATGCGCAAGTTGGACGAGGAGCCCCGTGCCTTTGACATCAACACGCTTGGGTTGACCTTCAATGAGGTCTTTGCTTTTGGCGATCGTTGCCAAGCCACCGTGGCCGAGCTGGGGCTGCTCTTGACCGGAACCAGTTGGGATCCACAGCAATACGCGTCGGTTCACGAAGCCCAAGGCAAGGCGATGTGGAAAACCTTGGCTGGGATTTGACTTGAAAGCAAAACAGGGAAAAGCCCAGAGGTAGATACGCAAAGCGCCCCGGAAGGGGCGTTTTGCGTATCTGGCGGAGAGAAAAGGGTGCCGACGCCACGCGGGTTCGACGGATTCGCCGGGAGCGAATCCGGACAGCCGAATGGCTGGCCTTGGAGCGCGCGGAAGGGTTGGGTGCATGGATGCACCCAACAGTCCCAGGCCACCGATCAGTCATCAGCATGAAGCGCCCCGAAAGGGGCGTGACGCGATACCGCTGATCGCATTCGAACAGAGGCGGCACGCTTCGATG
>NZ_JAPJIU010000017.1:0-68209 GCF_026241915.1 Stenotrophomonas sp. RIT-551
GATCTCAACGGTTTCTTCGGCCTGGTGGTCGACAACCTGTCCATCCTCGGCTTCATCGCGATGGCCCTGGTCGGCATTTTCCAGTTCCCCGCGGATGTGGTGTTCGGCCGCATGTTCCCGGGTACCGCCTTCGGCGTGCTGGTTGGCAACGTGCTCTACACCTGGATGGCGCGCCGGCTGGCCGCGCGCACCGGTCGCGATGATGTCACCGCGATGCCGCTTGGCCTGGACGCGCCGACCAGCATCGGCATGGCGCTGCTGGTGCTCGGCCCGGCCTTCCTCGCCTTCAAGGGCCAGGGCCTGGCCCCGCACGATGCGGCCATCGCCACCTGGCAGCTGGGCATGGCCTCGCTGGTGATCATGGGCGTGCTCAAGGTGATCCTGTCGTTCTTTGGCGAGGCGGTGACCCGCGCGCTGCCGCGCGCCTCGCTGCTCGGCTCGATCGCCGGCATCGCGATCGTGCTGATGGGCTTCCTGCCGCTGCTGGAAACGCTGCGCTCGCCGGTCGTCGGCTTCGTCACCCTGGGCCTGCTGCTGTACGTGCTGATCGCCAAGCGCAAACTGCCGATCCGCGCGCCCGGCGTGCTGGTCGCCTTCGTGTTCGGCACGATCCTGTACTACGGACTCGGCCTGGCCGGCCTGGGTGCGCCGGGCTTCAAGGTGCCTGAGTGGGTACCGCCGCAGGTGGTGCTGCCCTGGCCGACACTGGGGTTCATCGATGGCCTGCCGACCGCGATCACCTACCTGCCGCTGCTGCTGCCGTTCGGCCTGCTGATGGTGGTCGGTGGCATCAACGTTTCCGAAAGCGCGCGTGCGGCCGGTGATGATTACCGCACCCGCGACATCCTGCTGGTGGAGGCCGTCGCCACGCTGGTGGCCGGGTTCTGCGGCGGCGTCGCGCAGACCACGCCGTACATCGGCCAGCCGGCCTACAAGCACATGGGCGCGCGCAGCGGTTACACGCTGCTGACCGGCCTGTTCGTGGGCATCGGCGGCATGCTGGGGGTGATTTCCGGGCTGGTGCAGTGGCTGCCGCTGGCCGTGCTGGCGCCGATCATCGTGTACGTGGCGATCGACATCACCACCCAGGCCTTCCAGGCCACGCCGCGCGAGCACGCCGGCGCGATGGTGCTCGGTTTCCTGCCTTCGGTGGCCTACCTGCTGGCGATCAAGGCCCCGGGCTGGATAGCCCCGGAACAGCTCGCGGCGATGACCACTACGCTGGACGGGCATGGCCTGCCGGAGCTGGCGGTGATCTTCACCTTGGGCAACGGCTTCATCATCACCTCGATGCTGTGGATCGCGGCGGTGGTGGCGATGATCGATGGGAAGCTGCTGCGCGCCTCCGGGTTCCTGCTGGTGGCGGCGGTGCTGACCCTGTTCGGCCTGATCCACTCGGTGGATCCGCGCGGTGGCATCTATCTGCCGTGGCAGCTGGAGGGCCTGCCGAAGATCATCAGCTGGCAGTTCACTGGCGCGTACGTGGCGTTGGCCGGGTTGCTGGCGCTGTTGTCGCTGCAGAAGCAGCCTTCAGAACGCGCGTAGCGCTGTAGTGCCGGCCGCTGGCCGGCTGCGTTTCATTGGCTCACGACCAACGGTCGTGAGCTACCGAATGGGGCAGGTCTGCTGCGGAGCCGGCCAGCGGCCGGCACTACCTGCTCACGACCAACGGCCGTGAGCTACCGAATGGGGCGGGTCTGCTGCGGAGCCAGCCAGCCAGCCAGCCAGCGGCCGGCCCGGCATCATTGCTCGCCATCCAGCTCCGGGTAATGCCGGAAGATGCCGTTGGTGTTGAACGCCAGGCGGCGTTCCGAGGCGAGATAGGCGGCGATGTTGGGCCGGGCTTCCACCCGGTCCTTCAGGGCGCGCAGCTGCGGCAGCGTCGGCCAAAGCGCCTGCATGCGGCGCGGGAACATGTACTCCAGCCCGCTCAGCAGCTGGAACAGCGACAGATCGACATAGGAGTGCTCGCGCAGCGGATGACGCCCACCGTTGTGCTTGAGCACGTTTTCGAAGTAACCGAGGAACTTGGGCATGCGCTCGCCGCGCATCGACGCCGCGCGCGCCTTTGCTTCGTGTTTCTGGTCGTCGTAGTACTTCGAGGCCGCGATCGGGTGGTGGGTGTCATGCACCTCGGCCACCAGATCGGCGATGGTCAGCTGCAACTGCAGGGCCTGCTGCCGCCGTGAACTGGCATCGGGCACCAGGCCGAGTTCCGGTCCCAGATGATCCAGGATCGCGCCGACCTGGGCGATCACCTGCCGGCCGGTGCGCAGGAATGGTGGGGCAAACGGCTGCAGGCCCTCGACCTTGCCGTCCAGATACGGCTGCATCACGGCATCGCCGTGGACCCGCGCCATGTCCGTGTAGCCCGCGCCCGCATCCTCCAGCGCCAGCCGCACGAACTCGCCGCGGCCCTGGATGCCGGTCCAGTAATACAGTTCGTAATGCATGCAGCCACTCCGTGCGGAACCGGTGGCCAGCATGGCCCGCGCAGCCGAAAGCAGGCGTGAGCGCAGCGTGGTTCCCGTGCTAGGGTCGAGCGGGGATGTCGATGGGAGCAGGCGATGCGGATGCGGGCGATGGGCGTGTGCGTGGCGATGTTGCCGGCTGCCGTAGCGGCCGACCCGGTGGCCCTGCACGATGGCTTCGGCTACAGCGATGCAGTGCTGCGTGCGGAACTGACGACGCTGCGCGAGATGAGCGGGGTATCCGGTGCACGCCGGCACCTCGGTGCGGCAGGCTATCACCGCGTCCGTGGTGAGCTGGCCGCCTCCAATCGGGCCGCACGCCAGTGCCTGGACGAAACCCGTGATGCGCCGCCTGCGCTGCAGGGGCTGGCCTTCCTGTGTGAATCCACCTTGGCCGGCAATGCGCTGATCGAGGGCGATATCGCTGGATGGGCGAGCCTGATGCTGCGCGTGCGCGAGGACTACCAGCGCACCATCGTGCCGATGCTCAAGCCCGGCGACGAAGTGCCCGATGTCACCCGCCCGGCATTCGCGGCGTTCACCGCCTGGCCGCGCAGTGCGCCGCCCGTTGCCGAGCGCGAGCAGGAGGTGGCGGTGCCGATCCAGTTCAGCAACGAGCTGCCCTCGGTCACGCTTACCCTGCACGGCACGCGCGACGGCCATCCCGTCAGCCAGGAGGCGGCCTTCATCGTCGATACCGGCGCCCCGCGTTCGCACATCACGCGCGCGCTGGCCGAATCGCTGGGCCTGACGGTGACCGAAAACTTCGTGGTCTCACGCATCATCGACGGCGACATCCAGCAGGCGGGGCTGGCTGCACCGATCGATATCGAGCTGGGCGGGCAGCGGGTGCGCGATGTCTCGTTCAACAGCGAAGCCACGCGCGAGCTCAACCTGATCGGCCTGGATGTGCTGCGCGCGCTGGGACGGGTCCGCCTTTCCCGTGACACGCTGACCCTGCTCGGGACGCAGACTCCAGCCGCCTGCACACGGCGGATGGTGTTCACCTCCTCGTTGTGGGGGCCGTTCCAGCAGGCCCGCTACCCGATCCGCGGTCGCGAAAACATGCTCATGCTGGTCGACACCGGTTTCAATGGGGCATTCCAGATGCGTGGTGCGCCGCGTTCGTCGGTGCCGGCCGCCGCAATCCAGCGCAAGAATGTCATCACCACGCGCGGCGCGGAGGACATCGAGTACGCGCCCGCCAGCACGCCATTGCAGGTGGCCGATACGTTGGCGAACATTCCGGTGGATATCGCCTTCCAGCCGCCGGATCTGTTTCCCTCGTCGTGGCGGGTCGGCTACGGCGTCACCGGCGGCTACGACGTGGCCCTGGACCTGCCGGCCGGCATCGGCTGCCTCGTGCCATTGCCGCCGCAACCGCCCCTGCTGGGCCGCCCGCCAGGGGCCTGACGAAGCCTGAATCGGCATCTCATCCACCCTTGAAACACGCCCTCGTAACCGCATCTCAGGGACAGTGCTGGCACGGCCAGCCCCGTTTACATCGAGGACAAGAACATGCGGATGGACAAGCTCACCTCGCGTTTCCAGCAGGCGCTGGCCGACGCGCAGTCGTTGGCCGTGGGCCGCGACCACAACATCATCGAACCGGTACATGTGTTCAGCGCGCTGCTGGACCAGCAGGGTGGCAGCACGCGCCCGCTGCTGGCCCAGGCCGGCGTCAACGTGCCGGTACTGCGCGAACGTTTGAATGAAACCCTGGAGGCCCTGCCCAAGGTCTCCGGGCAGGAAGGCAACCTGTCGATCGGCAACGATCTGAACCGGCTCCTCAACAACACCGACAAGCTGGCCCAGCAGCACGGCGATGCCTTCATCGCCAGTGAGTGGTTCGTGCTGGCCGCGGTCGACGATGGCGGCACCCTGGGCATGGCGCTGCGCGCCGCCGGTGCCGACAGGAAGAAGATCGAAACCGCCATCGACAAGGTGCGCGGCGGCGAGACCGTGCAGTCGGAAAATGCGGAAGACCAGCGCCAGGCGCTGGAGAAATACACCATCGACCTGACCGCGCGCGCAGAGAGCGGCAAGCTGGATCCGGTGATCGGCCGCGATGAGGAGATCCGTCGCACCATCCAGGTCCTGCAGCGCCGCACCAAGAACAACCCGGTGCTGATCGGTGAACCCGGCGTGGGCAAGACCGCCATCGTGGAGGGCCTGGCCCAGCGCATCATCAACGACGAAGTGCCCGAGGGCCTGCGCGGCAAGCGCGTGCTGTCGCTGGACATGGGCGCGCTGATCGCCGGTGCCAAGTTCCGCGGCGAGTTCGAAGAGCGCCTGAAGGGCGTGCTCAACGACCTGGCCAAGAGCGAAGGGCAGGTGATCCTGTTCATCGACGAACTGCACACCATGGTCGGCGCCGGCAAGGCCGACGGCGCGATGGACGCGGGCAACATGCTCAAGCCCGCGCTGGCGCGCGGTGAGCTGCACTGCGTCGGTGCGACCACGCTGGACGAATACCGCAAGTACATCGAGAAGGATGCCGCGCTGGAGCGCCGCTTCCAGAAGGTGCTGGTGGGCGAGCCGAGCGTGGAAGACACCATCGCGATCCTGCGCGGGCTGAAGGAAAAGTACGCCGTGCACCATGGCGTGGAAATCACCGACCCGGCGATCGTCGCGGCGGCCACGCTGTCGCACCGCTACATCGCCGACCGCCAGCTGCCGGACAAGGCCATCGACCTGATGGACGAGGCCGCCTCGCGCATCCGCATGGAGATCGACTCCAAGCCGGAGGAACTGGATCGCCTGGAACGCCGCGTGATCCAGCTCAAGATCCAGCGCGAAATGCTCAAGAAGGAGAAGGACGACGCCTCGCGCCAGCGCCTGGCCGATCTGGAAACCGATATCGATGCACTGGAGCGCGAATTCTCCGACCTCAATGAAATCTGGAAGTCGGAGAAGGCGACGCTGCAGGGTGCCACCCGGATCAAGGAGCAGATCGAACAGGCCAAGCTGGAACTGGAATCGGCGCAGCGGCGCCAGGACTTCGGCCGCATGAGCGAGATCCAGTACGGGCAGCTGCCGCAGCTGGAAAAGCAGCTGGCCGCCGCGCAGGAAGTGGAAACCAGTGAGTTCAAGCTGGTCCAGGACCGGGTGACCGCCGAGGAGATCGCCGAAGTGGTCTCGCGCTGGACCGGCATCCCGGTCAACCGCATGCTCGAAGGCGAGCGCGACAAGCTGCTGCGCATGGAAGAGGTGCTGCACAACCGCGTGGTCGGCCAGGAAGAGGCGATCAAGGTGGTCTCCGATGCGGTGCGGCGTTCGCGTGCGGGCCTGTCCGATCCGGACCGTCCCAGCGGCTCGTTCCTGTTCCTGGGGCCGACCGGCGTGGGCAAGACCGAGCTGTGCAAGTCGTTGGCCGAGTTCCTGTTCGACAGCGCCGACGCGATGATCCGCATCGACATGAGCGAGTTCATGGAGAAGCACAGCGTCGCGCGGCTGATCGGTGCGCCCCCGGGCTACGTGGGCTACGAAGAAGGTGGCTACCTGACCGAAGCGGTGCGTCGCCGCCCGTATTCGCTGATCCTGCTCGATGAGGTGGAGAAGGCGCATCCGGACGTGTTCAACATCCTGCTGCAGGTGCTGGACGATGGCCGCCTCACCGATGGCCAGGGCCGCACGGTGGACTTCCGCAATACCGTCATCGTGATGACCTCCAACCTGGGCTCGCACCAGATCCAGGACATGAGCAGCGATGACAGCCCGGAGGCCTACACGCAGATGAAGGCCGCGGTGATGGGCGTGGTGCAGGCGCACTTCCGCCCGGAATTCATCAACCGCCTGGACGACATCGTGGTGTTCCACCCGCTGGACAAGGTGCAGATCAAGCAGATCGCCCGCATCCAGATGCAGGGCCTGGAAAAGCGCCTGGCCGAACGCGGCCTGCGCATCGAGGTTAGCGACGAGGCCTTCCAGCTGCTGGGCAACGTCGGCTTCGATCCGGTCTATGGTGCGCGTCCGCTCAAGCGTGCGATCCAGTCGCAGCTGGAGAACCCGCTGGCGCAGAAGATCCTGTCCGGCGAGTTCCTCAACGGCGATGTGATCCGGGTCGATGCGGCCGAGGGCAAGCTGGTGTTCGTGAAGGGCTGAGCCCCGCGCGTACCGGCGGCCTGATAACCGCTGGGCCTCACACCATGCATGTTTGGCATGAACCCCCGCTTCGGCGGGGGTTTTTTGTTCGGTATCGTCGGCACTCACCTGGAGGCGATGCGCTATGTCCGAACACGGCAGTCCCGAATCACAGTGGCGCGCGGAGACCATCGCGGTGCATGGCGGTTACCGCCCCGACCCCACCACGCGCGCGGTGGCGGTGCCGATCTACCAGACCGTGGCCTACGCCTTCGATGACACCCAGCACGGCGCGGACCTGTTCGACCTGAAAGTGCCGGGCAACATCTACACCCGCATCATGAACCCGACCACGGACGTGCTCGAGCAGCGCATCGCCGCGCTGGAGGGCGGGATCGGTGCACTGGCACTGGCTTCGGGCCAGGCCGCGATCACCTACGCGATCCAGACCGTCGCCGAGGCGGGCGACAACATCGTCTCGGCCAGTGCCTTGTACGGCGGCACCTACAACCTGTTCGCGCACACGCTGCCGCAGTTCGGGATCGAAACGCGCTTTGCCGACTACCGCGATCCGCAGGCGTTCGGCGCGCTGATCGATGAGCGCACCAAGGCGGTGTTCGTCGAATCCATCGGCAACCCGCGCGGCAACATCACCGACATCGAGGCGGTGGCAAAGATCGCGCATGCGCATGGCGTGCCGCTGATCGTGGACAACACGGTCGCCACGCCCTACCTGCAGCGCTCGTTCGATTTCGGCGCGGACATCGTGGTGCATTCGTTGACCAAGTACCTCGGTGGTCATGGCACCAGCCTGGGCGGGGCGATCGTGGATTCCGGGCGCTTCCCCTGGGCGGAGCACAAGCAGCGCTTCCGCCGCTTGAACGAGCCGGACGTGAGCTACCACGGCGTGGTCTACACCGACGCCCTCGGGCCGGCCGCCTACATCGGCCGCGCGCGGGTGGTCCCGCTGCGCAATACCGGCGCGGCCATCTCACCGTTCAATTCCTTCCTGATCCTGCAGGGCATCGAGACCTTGGCGCTGCGCCTGGACCGGATCAACGCCAACACGCTGGCGGTGGCCGAACACCTTCAGCGCCATCCCAAGGTGGCGTGGGTCAACTACGCCGCGCTGCCCGACCATCCCGAGCACGCGTTGGTGAAGAAGTACCTGCGCGGCCACGGTTCCGGCGTGCTCACCTTCGGCCTGCCCGGTGGCCGCGCGGCCGGCGCGCGCTTCCTGGACGCGCTGCAGCTGTTCACCCGCCTGGTGAACCTGGGCGATGCCAAATCCCTGGCCACGCATCCGGCCTCGACCACCCATCGGCAGCTGGATGCGGCCGAGCTGGAGAAGGCGGGCGTCAGCGAAGACACGGTGCGGCTGTCGGTGGGCATCGAACACATCGACGACCTGCTCGCCGATCTGGAGCAGGCGTTGGCCAAGGCGTAAGGGCAGGACCCATGGCGGCCGGTGCGGGCCGGCCGCCGTGGGGTTTTTCCATGGGGCCATGGGATTCTCCGCCATGGGGTAGAGCCACGCCATGCGTGGCTGCTACTTCTTCCGGCGCCGCAGCCACGCATGGCGTGGCTCTCCCGGCAGGGTTAGGATCGGCTGACGATCGCCCAACTGCGCAAGATCGGCCACGCGCCAAGGTGGGACACGACGCACGCTGAGCGTCACCTAGAGAGGGAGCCCGCCATGCGCCGCATTGCCCAGGTCCGCCAGCGCCACGGTATCGATCGCGTCATCGCCCATCTGCAGGCCTGCCTGCGTGCTGGCGATCCCTTGCCGGATCTGGAAGCGCTGGCCGCGATCGCGCACCAGTCACCGTTCCATTTCCATCGCCTGTACCGCGCGCTGACCGGCGAAACGCCCGGGCGCACCGTGGCGCGCCTGCGCTTGCTGCAGGCGCTGCAGTTGCTCGGCCAGGCGGACAGCCGGGTGACCGAGGTGGCCTTGAACGTCGGTTATGAAAGCCCACAGGCGCTGGCCCGCGCCTGTCGCCAGGCGCTGGATGCCACGCCGAGCAGCCTGCGCGAGGATGCCGGGCTGCGCAGCCACTGGCAGCAGCGGCTGGCGCTGCCGGCGGGCGATCACGCCGACGCGACGGTGCCGTTGCAGGTTACGGTGACCACACTGGACCCCTTCGATGTGGTGGCGCTGCGCACGCAAGGGGCCTTCGATGATCTGGATCAGGCGTTCGGCGAGATCTTCACCTGGGCCGCCGAGCAGGGCTGGGCCGAGCAGCTGCAGCAGCTGATCGGCATCGCCCGGACGGACCACCGCGATGCGCCGGCGCAGGCATGCGTATTCGATTGCGCAATGGGCTTCGGGCGCACGCCGCAGGCGCTACCGACCCCGCTGCGTGCGTTGACGCTGGGCGGCGGCACGTATGCCGTGCTGCGCCATGTGGGCAGTTACGCGGGCCTGGAAGCGGCCACTGATGCCCTGCTACGCGACTGGCTGCCCGACAGTGGTCACACGCTGCGCGATGCAGAGCTGTACTACCACTACCTGGATGACCCCGAACAGGTGCCCGACGCCATCCTGCGCGCCGATATCTGCGTGCCGGTGGGGTAGCGGCGGTCAGACCACCGGAATGCTGTGCTGCTGCCCCATCGTGCGGTACGGCGGGGTGGACATCACCATCTCGGCCAGCGAATAGGCCAGCTCGCGCTCGGCCATGACCGTGCCATCGGCGCCGTGGGCGAGCAGGTGCTTCACCTCGGCATCGCTGTGTGCGCGCGCCAGCAGGGTCAGGCCCGGATTGAGCGCGCGCAGCTTGGCCAGGGTCTCACCGGCTTCCAGCGGCTGCGGAATCGCCAGCACGGCGATCTTGGCGCGCTCGGGGTGTGCTTCGGCCAGCACGCGATCAGAGGCCGCGCTGCCACGGATGCCCGGCAGGCCGGCCGCATGCGCCTCGGCGACGTGCTCCTTGTTGTCGTCGATGATCATCACCGGCACGCCACGGTCGCGCAGGACCTGCGCCAGCGCGCTGCCGACGCGGCCGTAGCCGATCACGATGGCATGGTCGTGCAGGTCCAGCGAGGGGCCGGGCGGCAGCTCGGTCTCCACCGCAGTGGGGGTGGTTTCCTGGTTCTTCAGCAGCCAGCGGTCGAGCAGGCCGAACACCAGCGGGTTGAGCATGATCGAGATCAGCGCGCCGGCCAGTACCAGGGCCTGGCCGGTCGGCGGCAGGATCTTCAGGGTCACGCCGAGGCCGGCGATGATGAAGGCGAACTCGCCGATCTGCGCCAGGCTGGCCGAGATGGTCAGCGCGGTACCCGTGGGATGACCGAAGGCCCGCACGATCAAGAACGCGGCCGCGGACTTGCCGAACATGATGATCGCAGCGGTGGCCAGCACCTGCCACGGGTGCTCGATCAGGATGGCCGGGTTGAACAGCATGCCGACCGAAACGAAGAACAGCACCGCGAACGCATCGCGCAGCGGCAGGGAATCGTTGGCGGCCTTGTGGCTCAGCTCCGATTCGTTGAGCAGCATGCCGGCGAAGAACGCGCCCAGCGCGAAGGAGACGCCGAACAGCATCGCCGAGCCGAATGCCACGCCCAGCGCGATCGCCAGCACGGCCAGGGTGAACAGCTCGCGCGAGCCGGTACCGGCGATGCGCTCCAGGATCCATGGGATCACCCGGCGCCCGACCACCAGCATCACCGCCACGAACAGGCCCAGCTGCACGAAGGTCCAGCCGATGCTGGCCAGCACGCTGCCGACGGTATGGGTTTCATTGGCCGCATCGGGGCCGAACACGCCGGCCAGCACCGGCATCATCACCAGGGCCAGGACGCAGGCCAGGTCTTCCACGATCAGCCAGCCGATCGCGATCTTGCCGCGCGTGGTTTCCAGCAGGCGCCGTTCTTCCATCGCGCGCAGCAGCACCACGGTACTGGCGGTGGCCAGCGAGAAACCGAACACCACGCCGTAGATCACCGGCCAGCCCATCAACGCGGCCAGGCCCCAGCCGAGCAGCGTGGCGACCAGGATCTGGCCGATCGCACCCGGGATGGCGATCGCTTTGACCTCCATCAGGTCTTTCAGCGAGAAATGCAGGCCGACCCCGAACATCAGCAGCATCACGCCGATCTCGGCCAGCTGGTTGGCCAGGGCCTGGTCGGCAACGAAGCCGGGGGTGAACGGGCCTACGCAGATGCCTGCAATCAGATAACCGACCAGGGGAGACAAACGCAGCTTGTTGGCCAGCGCGCCAAAGATGAAGGCGAGCCCAAGGCCAACGGCAACGATGTTGATCAGGTCGGTGTCATGGTGCATCGGGGCTCGCAAAGATGGGGGGTGCCCCGATTTTCACCGATGCGGCCGGTCCGGGCAAACATCCTTGCCCGCAATGCTGCTATGTCCCCGTGGTCAGGTCATGTGCTGTCCGGGACAGCGAAGGCGCGCTGCGATGAATGCGCAGATCCCGGCATTTCGGCGGCCCAAACGCACATGCCCCGGCGGACCGGGGCATGTGCGTTTTTCAGGCGGTGACCGCGATGTTCGGTGGTGCCGGCCAGCGGCCGGCACTACCCTGTTACCACTTGTAGGTCACGCGGCCGTACACGTAGGCACCATTGAACCCGTACGGCGAGTAGTTGCTGTACGGCAGCATGCCCCAGGTGGAGTTCTGCAGGTCCACGGTGCGGTCGGGGTACTCGTCCAGGATGTTGTCCGCACCCAGGGTCAGGGTCCAGTTCTCGCTGGGCTTGTAGCTGGCCGAGGCATCGAGCACCCACGAGGCGTCGTAGGTCTGGTCACGCAGGGCGGTGGCCGAGTTGCGCACGGTGAACGAGCCGTAGCGCGTGGCGGCCAGGCTGAGGTCCCAGCGGTCCGAACGCCACGTGCCGCTGAGAATGGTCTTGTCGCGCGGGTAGCTGTCTTCGATGCGGCCGATCTCATCGCGGCCGATCAGCGACTGGGTGATGCCCAGCGCGCCGAACACCGCCGGCGAGGCGATGAACTTCTTCACCTCGGTCTCGTTGTAGCTGTAGGCCGCGGTCAGTTCCAGCGAACTGGCGGCGAAGGGGATGGTGTAGCTGGAGACCGCATCCACGCCGCGGGTGCGGGTGTCCACGCCGTTGGTGAAGTAGGAGAACGCCGTGACGCCCGGCAGCCCCAGGTTGGACAGCAGCGCATTGGCGGCGTCATTGGTGGTGATGTTGGTGGACAGCACGATGCGGTCATCGATGTCGATCTGGTACGCATCCACGGTCAGGTACAGCCGGTCCACCGGCTGCAGCACCAGGCCCAGGCTGTAGGAGGTCGAGCTCTCGGCCTTCAGCGGGCTGGCGCCCAGCGCCTGCGCGGCCGGGCTGGTGGTCGGGAAGGTGCCGCGTTCGACGAACACGCCGTTGACGATCGTGCTGGTCACCGCCTGGTAGCTCTGCTGGGCCAGCGACGGCGCGCGGAAGCCGCTGGACGCCGTGGCGCGCAGGGCGACCTTGTCGGTGAAGGCATAGCGGGCGGAGAGCTTGCCGGAGAACTTGTCGCCGAAGTCCGAGTAGTCCTCGTAGCGGCCGGTGACACCGGCGGAGAACTTGTCGCTGAGGTCGGCTTCCAGGCCAGCGTAGACGGCGTAGTTGTCGCGGTCGGCGTCCACGGCATTGAGCGGGGTGAAGCCGCCGAAGCCCTGCGCACCGCTGCCGGTGTAGGAATTCAGTTCACCGGCCGATTGCTCCCACTTCTCCTTGCGGTACTCACCGCCGAAGGACAGCGTGACCGGGTAGGCCAGGCCCCAGTCCAGGGTCTTGGTCACATCGGCATTGACGATGTTCTGGGTGTACTCCAGCGCGCCGTCGTAGAACGAGCGCGGGCTGTTTACGCCGAGCGCGTAGTTGATGCTGTTGCGGGTGTGGAAATCGATCTTGTTGGCGCCGTAGTTGTAGCTGACATCCCAGTTCCAGCCGCTGTCCGTATCGCCCTTGACGCCGGCGACCAGCGAGCGGTCCTTGGAGTACTGGTTGATCTCCGGCACGAAGCCATCCGGGTAGGTCTGCGCCAGCAGCGCGCCCTGGCTGAGGTGGTTGCGCGAGCGGTAGAACGCGAACGAGGTGATGTCACGGTTGCTGGCCATCGCCGTGGCGTAGGCCGAGACGTGGTCGCTGAACTGGAAGCTGGCGTTGGCCGAGGCGGCGGTCGCATCCACCTGCGGATCGCCGACCACGAAGGTGGTCTGGCCGATGCTGGGGAAGTTGCTCGTGTTCGGCGTGGTGCCCTGGTAGGGACCGGCGCGGTTGCTTTCGTCCTGCTGGATGATCTGGCCGGCCACGTGCACGCTGCCACGGCCGTCGGCGAAGCCGATGCCGGTATCGCCGGAGAGCTGGTACTTGTTGCCGTCACCGGCCGAGTACTGGCCGGCATCCAGCGCCAGACTGCCGCCGGAGGACGAGCCCTTGAGCACGATGTTGATCACGCCGGCGATGGCGTCCGAGCCGTACTGCGCCGAGGCGCCGTCGCGCAGCACTTCCACGCGCTCGATCGAGGCGATCGGAATCGCGTTGATGTCCACCGCCGAGGAGCCGCGGCCGATGCTGCCGTTGACGTTGATCTGGGCCGAGGTGTGGCGGCGCTTGCCGTTGACCAGCACCAGCACCTGGTCCGGGGAGAGGCCGCGCAGCTGCGCCGGCCGGATGCCGCTGGTGCCGTCGGTCAGGGCCGGGCGCGGGAAGTTCAGCGAGGGCAGGGCGCGGGCCAGGGCCGTGGCCAGTTCGGTGGTGCCGGTGGACTGCAGCGCCTCGGGGGTGATGATGTCGATCGGCGACTGCGACTCGGCCACGGTGCGGTCGGCCACGCGGGTGCCGGTGACGATGATGGTGTCCAAGGTGTTGGCCGCCGTGCGGGCGGGCGCATCCTGGGCGGTAGCGGCGAAGCTGGACATACCGAGCGCGACAGCTACGGCGGCGGCGAGCGTACTGGTCTTGCGGTTCATCAGGATGTGGCTCCGGTAGTGGCGGTGCTGCACCAAAGCGACATCACGACATCGAGGATCGGGTCTGCGAAGGCGGTTGTTGCGGTGCGCAATAGACGGATTAACGGGATATTCATCGCTTGTCAAATGTTTGCCGTTTTCGCAAAAAACGTTGCAGCAGCAACCATTTACGTGAGGCGGGGGATTCGACAGGAGGGTCCCGGGGAAGCGCGGGCAGGATCGTGGGAGAGAGAAACGAGGCCTGCCGCGCATCCCGGGGCCCGTCAAGTATTCGTTAACGCTAGAATTACGTCGCAGGAAAGGTGCTCACGAGCACATTCCATTCCGTTATATGGACCCCCAAGATGATTTCCCTTCGTAACTTCGCCTTGCGCCGTGGCGAGCGGCTGCTGTTGTCCAATGTCGACCTGACCCTGCACGCGGGGTACCGCGTGGGCGTGGTCGGCCGCAACGGGGCCGGCAAGTCCAGCCTGTTCGCCGCCGTGAAGGGTGAGCTGGAGGCGGACAAGGGCGACGTCGATCTGCCCGGCAAGATCCGCATCGCCAGCGTGGCCCAGGAAACCCCGTCGCTGCCCGACCCGGCGCTGCAGTTCGTGCTGGAAGGCGACACCGAGGTGGCCGCCGTCATGCGTGAAGAGGCTGCGGCCGCGGCACGTGAAGACTGGGAAGCCGTTGCCACCGCCCACCAGCGCATGGCCGAGATCGGCGCCTATGACGCCGAAGCGCGCGCCGGCAAGCTGCTGCATGGCCTGGGCTTCCCGGCCGAGACGCACTCGCGTGCGGTCTCCTCGTTCTCCGGCGGCTGGCGCGTGCGCCTGAACCTGGCACGCGCGCTGATGATGCCCAGCGACCTGCTGCTGCTGGACGAACCGACCAACCATCTGGATCTGGACGCGGTGTTCTGGCTGGAGCAGTGGCTGCTCAAGTACCCGGGCACCCTGCTGCTGATCTCGCATGACCGCGAGTTCCTGGACAACGTGGCCACCCACACCCTGCACCTGCACGGTGGCGGCGCCAAGCTGTACGTTGGCGGTTACACCGATTTCGAGCGCCAGCGCGCCGAACAGCTGCGCCAGCAGCAGCTCGCCCACGAGAAGGAACAGGCCGAGCGCGCGCATCTGCAGAGCTTCATCGACCGCTTCAAGGCGCAGGCCAGCAAGGCCGCCCAGGCGCAGAGCCGCATGAAGCGCCTGGCCAAGCTGGCCGGCACCGAGGCCGTGCGCGCCGAGCGCGAATTCCGCATCGAATTCGCCCCGCCGGCCAAGCTGCCGTTCTCGCTGATCCGCCTGAACCATGTCGAGGCCGGTTACGGCGCCGATTCGGTGATCCTGCACAACGTGGGCTTCGGCCTGGAGGCGGGCCAGCGCATCGGTCTGCTCGGCCCGAACGGCGCCGGCAAGACCACGCTGGTGAAGACCCTGGTGGGTGAGCTGGACCCGATCAGTGGCGAGCGTGCCGCGCATCCGGACCTGCGCATCGGTTACTTCGCCCAGCACACGGTGGAATCGCTGCACGAAGGGCAGTCGCCGATGGAGCACTTCCGCGACCTCGCCCCGGACGCGCCGAACCAGTCCTTCCGCGATTTCCTCGGCAAGTGGAACTTTGCCGGTGACCGCGCCTTCGAACCGGTGGATGGCTTCTCCGGTGGCGAACGCGCGCGCCTGGCGTTGGCATTGATCGCCTACCAGCAGCCCAACGTGCTGCTGCTCGACGAACCGACCAACCATCTGGACCTGGAAATGCGCGAAGCGCTGGCTGAAGCGCTGGCCGACTTCGAAGGCGCGATCGTGATGGTCTCGCATGACCGCCATCTGATCGGCCTGGTCTGCGATACCTTCTGGCGCGTGGCCGATGGCGTGGTCGAGCCGTTCGATGGCGACCTGGATGCGTATGCGGCCTGGCTGCGTTCGCGTCCCGCCGCGCAGGGCACCAAGCACAAACTCGCCGCGGCCGCCCCGGAGCCGGCACCGCCGACCCCGCCGCTGCCCGCGCGCAAGCCGGCCAACCCGCACAAGCTGGCCGCCGCCGAAGCCAAGGTCGGCGAGCTGGAAGCGCTGCTGGCCGATCTGGACCGCCAGCTGGCCGATCCGTCGAACTACGCCGATGCGACCCGCATGGCCGTGCTCGGGCGTGATCGCGAAGCCACTGCCACCCTGCTCAGCAAGGCCGAGCAGACGTGGATGGAGTTGCTGGACGCCTGATCGGGGCGGGCGATGCGGCACGCTGGTCGTGCCGCATCCCGTATGGATCCACGCCATGCGTGGATGAGGTGCGTTCCGACGTTCGGCCATCCGCGCATGGCGTGGATCTACCCGGCGTCCAGCCATTCCCGGAACCGCCGCGCCGCATCACTCTCGGCGCGCGAGCGAAGCCGCGTCAGCCAGTACCGCCCCAGCTCCAGCGTCTGCGCGAAGGGCTGGATCAGGCGGCCGTGGGCCAGATCCTGCTCGAACATCTTCAACGGCAACAGCGCCACGCCGGCGCCTGCGGCGGCGGCACTGGCCAGGGTCAGTGACGAATCAAACACGGGGCCGCGGGCGTCCAGTTCCGGCGCGCCTGCCGCCTGCAACCAGCGCGGCCATTCGTCGCTGCGATAGGAGCGCAACAACGGCACCGTGGCCAGATCGCGGGGATGCCGCAGCGAGCGGGCCAAGGCCGGTGCGCACAGTGGCGCGAAAGGAGCATCCAGCACGGCATCGCTGACCTGCCCCTGCCAATCGCCATCGCCGAACCGGATCGCCAGGTCCAGCCCTTCACCGGCCAGATCGATGCGGTTGTTGTGGGTCTGCAGGCGCAGCTCGATATCCGGATGGCGCGCATTGAAATCCCCCAGGCGCGGCAGCAGCCAGCCGGTGGCGAAGGTGCCGACCACCCCCACGCTCAGCACCTCGCGGAAATGCCCGCCGACGAACCGGTCCAGGCTCACCGCGATACGGTCGAAGGCCTCGTTGAGCACCGGATACAGGCGCGCGCCTTCGTCGGTCAGTGCGACGCCACGCGGCAGGCGGGTGAAAAGCGACACCCCGAGCCGGTCCTCCAGTGCCCGGATCTGATGGCTCAGCGCAGCCTGGCTGACGCACAGCTCCAGCGCGGCGCGGGTGAAGTTCTGGTGCCGGGCAGCGGCCTCGAAGGCGCGCAGGGCATTGAGCGGCAGCTGGGGGCGGAGCATGGGCGAGCCGTGAGCAGGGGTGATGCATCATCGCACCGCGGGGCGGTGCCAGCACGCCAATCGCCACGGATACACCAGATTTCGTGGGGTTGGGAGGCGTGTTTCAGTCGGTGGTATTAGGTGAGCTGATGGCTCCCGATGAAAATCCTCGCTGGTGGCCGGCGCGCAATCTGCCAATACTCGGGCCTTCACCAAGGAGAACCCCATGATCGCTCGACGACAGTTCCTGCAATGGACTGGCGCGGCCGCCGCCTCGGCGCTGGCCGCCACCGCCTTGGCCAAGACCGCGCTGCCCTCGCCGAAACCCGCCGTCGCAGCGAAGGACTTCGCGGCGCTGGAAGTGGCGAGCGGGGGCCGCCTGGGCGTGACCCTGCTCAACACCGGCACTGGCTGGCGTACCGGCAACCGGCAGGACGAACGTTTCCCGATGTGCAGTACGTTCAAGTTCGTATTGTCCGCGGCGGTCCTGCATCTTGCCGACCAGGGCACGCTCCCGCTGGACCGGCGCATCCCCGTGCGCCAGCAGGACATGCTCTCGCATGCGCCGGTGACGACGCGACACATCGGCAAGGATGTCACCGTGCGCGACCTGTGCCGGGCAACGATGATCACCAGCGACAACCCTGCCGCGAACCTGCTGCTGGGGGTGGTCGGCGGACCGGCCGGGGTGACCGCGTTCCTGCGTGCCAATGGCGATGCGGTGACCCGCAATGATCGGCTCGAGCCGGAGATGAACCGCTTCACTCCCGGCGACCCGCGCGATACCACCAGCCCGGCCGCGATGGCGGCCAGCCTGCAGCGCTTCGTGCTCGGTGATGTGCTGAAGCCTGCCTCGCGGCAGCAGCTGGCGGATTGGCTGATCGACAACGAGACCGGCGATGCGCGGCTGCGTGCCGGGTTGTCCAAGGCGTGGCGGGTGGGCGACAAGACCGGCAGCAACGGCGAGGACACCACCAACGACATCGCCATCCTGTGGCCGCTCACCGGCGGTGCGCCGTGGGTGCTGACCAGCTACCTGCAGGGCGCGACGGTGGACGATGCCGGCCGCAACGATGTGCTGCGGCAGGTGGCCGTGATCGCCGAAGGCATCATGCAGAAAGCCGGGTAGGCGATACCGCCCGGGAGGCGCCGACCTTTGGTCGGCGCGAACAGGGCAGGCACCGACCGTTGGTCGGTGCGCACGCCGTAGTGCCGGCCGCTGGCCGGCAACCCATGAAACCGGCATCGCCCGCAGCCGGCACCGCTTGGAGCCGGCCAGCGGCCGGCACTACCGTTCCCGCGTCAGCCTTCGGATTGGCTGGTGCGCACGGCCTCCAGGAACTCCCGGCCCCAGCGATCCACGTCGTAGTACTCCACGCTGCCGAACAGCTGGCGCATGCGTCCGGTGGCTTCCTCGTCGGGCATCGACAAGGCCTGCAGCAGGCCGGCGGTGAGGTCGGCCGGGTCATGCGGATTGGTCAGCACCGCGCCCTTCAACTCGGCCGCCGCCCCGGCGAATTCACTGAGCACCAGCACGCCGTTGCTGCCCTCGATCCCCTGCGTGGCCACGAACTCCTTGGACACCAGGTTCAAGCCATCACGCAGCGGGGTGATCCACATCACCTGCGCGGCGGCGTAATGGGCCACCACTTCTTCGAACGGCAGCGCCTGGGCGAAGAACCGCACCGGGGTCCAGTCCAGCCGCGAGAAGCGCCCGTTGATCCGCCCCACCGCCTGCTCGATCTGGTTCTGCAGCGTGCGGTAGATGGTCATCTCGCGCGCGGCCGGCACGCAGATCATCAGCAGGGTGACCTTGCCCTGGCGGTCCGGGTGCTGTTCCAGCAGGCGCTCGAACGCCTCCAGCTTGGCCAGCGTCCCCTTGGTGTAATCCAGGCGCTCCACCGAGAGCACCAGCTTGCGCGCGCCGATCTCGCGGCGCAGCTTGAAGATGTCGTTGCGCACGTCACTGCGTGCGAGCACGTTGTGGATGCGGCGCAGGTCGGTGCCCACCGGATGTGCACCCAGAGCGACTTCGCGATCGCCCACACGCAGGCGCGTGGTCATCGTGTCCAGGCCAACCGCGCACCCGTAGGTGAGGAAGCGCGGGGCGCAGCTTTCCCACGCCAGGCGCTCGGCCGGCATCGCACCGCGGACCACGTCCACGAAGTTCTCCACCTGGCGCGGAATGTGGAAGCCGATGTAATCGCAGCTGAGCAGGCTGCCGATGATCTCGCGGCGCCACGGCACCACGTTGAACACATCGGCCGAGGGGAAGTAGGTGTGGTGGAAGAAAGCGATCTTCAGGTCCGGGCGCAGCTCGCGCAGCGTGGCCGGCACCATCCACAGGTTGTAGTCGTGGATCCACACCGTCGCGCCATGCGCGGCCTCTGCGGCAGTGGCCTCGGCGAACTTGCGGTTGACCTTCAGGAACACCTGCCAATCTTCCTCGCGGAACTTGGCGCGCTCCCAGAACACATGCAGCATCGGCCAGAACGCTTCCTTGGAAAAGCGCTTGTAGAAGATGTCCACTTCCTGCTTGCTCAGCGGCACGCGCGCGGCGGTCAGGGTCGGGTAGCGCTCGGCATCCACCGGCAGGTGGGTCTGGAACGGGCCGCGCTTGGGCTCATCGATGCCCCAGGCCACCCAGGAGCCTTTCTGGCCGCCTTCGAAGAAGCTCAGCAGCGAGGGAATGATGCCGTTCGGCGAGCGCGGCGGACGCTGCACCAGCACGCCGTCTTCCATGACTTCATCGAAGGGCAGGCGGTGGTAGACCATCACCAGGTCCGCCCCGTCTGCGCGTGCCTGCGCCGGCGGGCGCAGGAAGGGATCGTCATCGGCAAGCAGGTGGAAATGTTCGATCGCTTCGAGAATGCCGCCACACCCCGGTGCCTGCGCGTGGAAGGTGTGGTCCAGGTCGGCGGTGGCGGCGGTCAGTGCCGGCTCGGAATCGCCGACGCACACCCCGCGGAAACCTGAGGTGTACATCGACAGGTCGTTGAGGGTGTCACCGGCCACCAGGATGCGGTCGCGCGGCAGTTCCAGCAGGCGCGCAAGCGCGGCCAGGGTGCGGCCCTTGTCGGTATCCGGCGGCAGGATGTCCAGATAGCGGTCGGCCGAATACAGCACATCGCAGCCCAGCGCCTGTGCGGCCGCCTGGATCTGCGAGCGCAGTGGCGCCAGCGTGTCGGGATCACAGAAGTAGGAGCAGCGGCGTTCCTGCGGCACATCCTGGCGCTGCAGCGCGGTGAACGGACGCATCGCCGCGGCGACCACCTGCTCACCCGGCCAGTGCGCGTCGATCATCGATTGCAGGGGCTGCAGCGGCTGCAGGGTGTGGCCATCGACGACGGTGGCGCCGACATCGCAGACCACGTAGTCCGGGCGCGGAATGGCCGGATCGGAGAGCAGGGGCATCACCGCTTCCAGGCCGCGGCCGGTGATGAAGATCAGGCGGATGCCGGGGTGCTGGTCGACCAGCCGGTAGAGCCGATGGCGCGCGGCGGCATCGCCGGCGAGGAAGGTGCCATCCAGATCGGTGGCAAGGATCAGTTGCGGTGCCGGCGGCGCCGGCGGTGTACGGGTTGGAGTGAGGGAGGTCGGTGTCGAAACAGTCAATGCACTTCCTTATCGGAGTCAGAGGGGAGGGGGGTATCGGGATCCGGCGGTGCGGTGTCGGTCTCGGGCATGAGCTCAAGGGCCGAGGGCGTGGTGCGCAGCATCAGCCGGAACCCGACCGGATGCGTGCGCAGGCGCTGGAAACTGAGCAGGCGCGCGGTGGTGAACAACGCCAGCAGCATCAGCACCACCGCGAAGTACAACGGCAGCGCAGGCGCGCCAAAGCGTTGCATGGCCGCACCGGCCAGTGCCGGGCCGAGCGCAGCGCCCACGCCATGCACCAGCAGCAGGCTGGAGCACCCGGACAGCAGGTCTTCGCGTGGCAGGTAATCGAGCATGTGCGCCACGGCGAAGGGATACAGGGCGAAGGCCAGCCCGCCGTAGAAGAAGAACAGGCCGAACAGCAGATGGGTCTGCAGCTGGATCATCGGCAGCGACGCCACGACGGCGATGCCGGCCGCAGCCAGGCTGAGGGCGACCAGCCCGGTGCGGCGGTCATGCCCGTCGCTGATATGGCCCAGCGGCCACTGCAGCAACGCGCCACCGGCGATGGCGGTCAGCATGAACAGGGCTACGCCATTGCCATCCAGGCCGACCTCGCCGGCGTACACCGGCAGCAGGCCCCAGAACGCGCCCATCGCCAGCCCGGACAGGCCGGCGGCAACGGTCGCCACCGGCGCCATCGCGTACAGGCGCGCCAGTTTCAGGCGCGGCACCGAGGGAATCTCCGGCGGGCGCAGCCGCGTGGCGGTGACCGGCAACACCGCCGCGCAGACCAGGATGGCGGTGAGCATGAACATCGAGGTCGCGCCGGCGTCGCCGAGCATCAGCAGCACCTGGCCCAGGGCCAGTGCCGAGAGATTGACCACCATGTAGAGCGAGAAGGCACGGCTGCGCAGCCGGGGGTCGGGCTCGGCGTTGAGCCAGCTCTCGATCACCGTGTACAGGCCGACCAGGGCGATGCCGGTGAGGATGCGCAGTACGCCCCAGCCCACCGGATTGATCCACAGCGGGTGCAGCAGCACCGCGATGGCGGCGAGGGCGGCAAAGAAGGCAAACGCACGGATATGGCCGATGCGGCCGATCAGCGAGGGGGCGAAGAAGGTGCCGATGAAAAACCCGGCGAAATAGCCGGACATCACCAACCCCAACGTGCCGGCACCGAAGCCGGCTTCACCACCGCGCACCGCCAGCAATGTCCCGAGCAGGCCGCTGCCGGTCAGCAACAGCGCCACACCGGTGAGCAGGGCGGTCAGCCGCAACACGCGTGCGTCCTTCGTGGGGAAGAAGGCGAACGAATCACGTGACCGACCATAACACAGGGGCAATGAAGCGCTGGTTGCAGCGGCGCGGATGCGTTGGCGGCCCTGTCTGTCGCATCAAGTGCGCGGTTTGCGCTGCCCGCTCGCGCCCGTTAGGGTGGGGGCATGAACGCAGTCAAACTTCTTCCCTTGGTCGCTGCGCTGGCGATCACCGCCTGCAGCGGCTCTAATGACACCGTCGGGCACGAGGTGTCGATGGCACCGTCCGATGCCTTCATGTCCGCCGTGGCCGCGCATTGCGGCAAGGCGTTCGAAGGCCGCATCGCGGTCAACGAACCGCGCACCGATGCGCCCGATCCCTTCGAGGGCAAGCGCCTGGTCATGCATGTACGTGGCTGCGAGGATCCGGCACACGAGCTGCGGATCCCGTTCCATGTCGGCGACGACCACTCGCGCACCTGGGTGCTGAGCCGCACCGAGAACGGCCTGCGCCTGAAGCATGATCACCGCCACGAAGATGGCAGCCCGGATGCGGTCACGATGTACGGGGGTGACAGCAAGCCGCCGGGGACCGCGCAGCGCCAGTCGTTCCCGGTGGATTCGGATTCGGTGGCGATGTTCCGCAAGGCCGACATGCTGGCCTCCGTGCAGAACACCTGGGCGATGGAAGTGGACCCCGACCAGCGCTTCGTCTACGAGCTCACCCGGCCGGGCGGGCGCCACTTCCAGGTGGTGTTCGACCTGACCAAGCCGGTGGCGTTGCCGCCGGCGCCGTGGGGCAGTGAGACGCCGGCACCGTAACCCGGTCTCCCGACGCCGGCCGCAGGTGGCCGGCGCCGCAAGGTGCCGACCCACGGTCGGCACCGGGTGCAGGGCTGGGCCGCTCAGCGCGCCCCGAAGCGGGCGCGGCAGCCGCCGCTGACCCACAGGCTGCCATTGCTGTAGCCCCAGCTGCGGCCCTCCACGCAGGCCGTGCCGGACAGCTGCTGGACCAGTGCCGGGCGCCCCTGGCGGTCATCCCACGCGCAGGTCTGCTGGCGTTTGTCGTTGCTGCTGCAGGTCACGCTGTAGTTGCTGTTGCCACCGCCGCCCCAGTTGCCGCCGCTGTTGCCACGCGCCTCGGCGAACTCGCCGCGGCAGCCGCGGTTGACCCACACCGCGCCATTGCGCACGCCCCAGGTCTGGCCTTCGACGCAGGCCGTACCGGAGATCTGGCGGACCAGGGTCGCGTTGCGCCAACCGGTGTTGCAGGTCCGCTCGCGGTTGTCCTGGCTCTCGCAGCGGATGGTCGCCCCGGTGCCGCTACCGCCGCCCCAGTTGCCGCCATTGCCGCGTCCCTCGACGAATTCGGCCCGGCAGCCGCCGCTGACCCAGACGGTGCCATTGCGCGAGCCCCAGTTGCGGCCCTCGGTACAGGTCGTGCCTGAAATCTGCCGGGACAGCCGGGCGCTGCGCCAGCCGGTGTTGCAGACCCGCTCGCGGTTGTCCTGGCTTTCGCAGCGGACCGTGCCGTTGTTGCCGGATCCGTTGCCGCCGCCATTCCAGCCGCCGCCGTTGCCGTTGCCGCGCAGCGAGGTGGCGATGTCCTGCTTGATGCGTGAGAAGCTCCAGCCCGAGTTGACCTGGGCCAGGTAGAAGCGCAGCTGGTCATCCGGGATCCGGCGGCCATTGGACTGGTCGGCGTATTCCTGGGTGATGACCCGGCTGCGGTCGGAGGAGGACAACTGCGACAGATTCTCCGGGGCATAGGCCCGGGTGCTGATCTGGGCGTGCAGGGCCGGGGCCATACAGGCCAGGGCAAGGGTGAGGCAGACGGTGCTCAGACGGCGTTGCATGGCGACATCCCCGTGCGGTCGTTGGTGCGCGGACTATAGGAACGCCCCCGGTTCAGAGCGCGTGATGCCGGGCCGCGGCGCCCGGATTTGCCCCGCCGGGCTGGCGGCCGCAGAATAACGGGCTTTCCGGCGCAGCTTGGCGCCGGCACTCTCCTGCGGAGCTTTACCCCCATGCGTACCCACTTCTGTGGCCTGGTCGACGAGACCCTGATTGGCCAAACCGTTACCCTCGCCGGCTGGACCGACGTTGCCCGCAACCAGGGCGGCGTGGTCTTCATCGATCTGCGCGATCATGAAGGCATCGTGCAGGTGACGGTGGAAGTCGACAACGCAGCCGTGTTCGCCGTGGCCGCCAGCCTGGGCTACGAGGACGTGCTGCAGGTCGAAGGCGTGGTGCGTGCGCGGCATGCGGCCAATGACAAACTCCGCACCGGCAGCGTGGAAGTGATCGCCACGTCGATCACCATCCTCAACAAGGCCGAGCCGCTGCCGTTCCACGCGCACGAGAACCCGGGCGAGGAAACCCGCCTGAAGTACCGTTACCTGGACCTGCGCCGCCCGGAAATGCAGCGCATGCAGCGCACCCGCATCAAGCTGGTGCAGGCCCTGCGCCGTCACCTGGACGCCACCGGTTTCCAGGACATCGAAACCCCGATCCTGACCAAGGCCACCCCGGAAGGCGCCCGCGACTTCCTGGTGCCGGCGCGCATGCACCCGGGCGAGTTCTACGCCCTGCCGCAGAGCCCGCAGCTGTTCAAGCAGATCCTGATGGTGGCTGGCTTCGACCGCTACTACCAGATCGCGCGCTGCTTCCGCGATGAGGCCCTGCGTGCCGACCGCCAGCTGGAATTCACCCAGCTGGACATGGAATTCGCCTTCGTGCGCGAGCGCGACGTGCAGGACTTCGTGGAAACCATGATCCGCGCCATCTTCAAGGAAGTGGTGGACGTGGAGCTGGCCGCCAGCTTCCCGCGCATGACCTGGGCCGAGGCGATGCGTCGCTATGGCTCGGACAAGCCGGACCTGCGCATCGCGCTGGAGCTGGTGGACGTGGCCGAACTGGTCAAGACCAGCGAATTCCCGGTGTTCACCGCGGCCGCCAACGATGCCGACGGCCGCGTGGCTGCGCTGCGCATCCCGGGCGGCGCCAGCCTGTCGCGCAAGCAGATCGACGAATACGCCGCGCACGCCACCAAGTACGGCGCCAAGGGCCTGGCCTACATCAAGATCAGCGAGAGCGGCGAAGTCAGCTCGCCGATCGCCAAGTTCTTCAGCGAAAAAGCCTTCGCCGCGCTGGTCGCCCACGTCGGCGCCGGCAACGGTGACATCGTGTTCTTCGGCGCCGGTGGCTACAACAAGGTCTCCGATTTCATGGGCGCCCTGCGCCTGAAGGCCGGCAAGGACTTCAACCTGGTCGCCGCCGGCTGGGCACCGCTGTGGGTCACCGATTTCCCGATGTTCGAGTACGACGACGAAGCCCAGCGCTACGTCGCCCTGCATCACCCCTTCACCGCCCCGGCGGTGGACGACATCGCCGACCTGCGCGCGAATGCGAAGACCGCCGTGTCGCGTGGCTATGACATGGTGCTCAACGGCAACGAGATCGGCGGCGGCTCGATCCGTATCCACCGCTCGGACATGCAGAGTGCGGTGTTCGAACTGCTGGGCATCGGTGCCGAAGAGGCCGAGGGCAAGTTCGGCTTCCTGCTCGATGCGCTGCGTTTCGGCGCGCCGCCGCACGGTGGCATCGCCTTCGGCATCGACCGTATCGCCGCGCTGATGGCCGGTACCGAGTCGATCCGCGACGTCATCCCGTTCCCGAAGACCACCGGCGCGCAGTGCCTGATGACCGGCGCCCCGTCGCCGATCCCGGACGAGCAGCTGGCCGAAGTGCACGTGCAGGTCCGCCCGCGCGCCGCCAAGGAATAAGCCGGGACGCGCCGGCCCCCGGTCGGCGTCGACACGTGGCAGGTACCGACCGATGGTCGGTGCCTGCTGCGGATCCAGCCCGCCAGGAGCGACAGGTTCGCGGGTGGTGGGGCGCCATCGCCGCCACGTTCAGGTAAATTGGCGGTTCTTGCCGATGCCGATGCTCCCGCCGTGACTCCAGGCCGCTATACCATCCGCCGCGCCACCCCGGACGACGCCCAGACCCTGTCGGTGCTGGCCACGCGCACGTTCGTGGAAACCTTCGGCTCCCTGTACCCGCCCGAAGACCTGCAGGCCTTCCTGGATGAGGCGTACCCGGCGCAGCGCCAGCGCATCATCCTTGAGCACCCCGATTACGCGGTCTGGCTGCTGGAGCTCGATGGCGTCGCCGTGGGCCATGCCGCCGCCGGCCCCTGTGGCCTGCCGCATGCCGAGGTGCAGCCCGGCGATGGCGAACTCAAGCGGCTGTACCTGATCAAGGACCAGCAGAGCTGCGGCTGGGGCAGCCGCCTGTTCGAAACCGCGCTGGCCTGGCTGGAACGGGAAGGCCCGCGCACGCTGTGGCTGGGCGTCTGGTCGGAGAACTTCGGCGCGCAGCGGTTCTACGCCCGCTATGGCTTCAGCAAGGTCGGCACCTACGAGTTCCCGGTCGGCAGCGTGCGCGACCTGGAGTTCATCCTGCGCCGCCCGCCCACGGCGGGCTGAGCACGACATCGTCATGGCCGCAGCGGCTTCACCTGCCGTTGGCTGGCCCATTTGTCTAATGACGCTGTTTCCTTCTGCAGGCGCCCCGCCCAATGGGCGAGGCTGACATCATGAATCCCCCCGTTTTACTGCTGCATGGCATCTGGAACGCACGCGCCTGGGTCGGCCCGTTGGCCTGGCGCCTGCGCGCCCGTGGCTTCACCGTGGATACCTTCGGGTATTCGAGCGTGTTCGGTGGTCCCGAGGTGGCAGTGCCGCAGCTGCTGGAGCGGCTCAAGGACAGTGGTCCGGTCTCGCTGGTCGGCCACAGCCTGGGCGGACTGGTCGCCCTTGAGGCCCTGCGGGGCGCCCCGGAGCTGCCGGTGTCGCGCGTGGTCTGCCTGGGCTCGCCACTGCGCGGCAGCGTGACCGCCCGCTCCCTGAGCGATCACGGCTGGTCGCTGGCGCTGGGGCGCAGCTCGGAACTGCTGCTCGACGGGCTGCCGGCCTGGGAGGGCAGGGCCCAGGTCGGGCTGATCGCCGGCTCGGTCCCGCATGGGCTGGGCAGCCTGCTAGGCGCCTGTGGCGAGGCCTCCGATGGCACCGTGGCGCTGGATGAGACCCAGCTGCCGGGGCTCGCCGACCACTGTGTGATCCCGGCCAGCCACAGCGGGCTGGTGTTCTCGCCCGATGCCGCGCGGCAGACCGCCGCCTTCCTGCGCGATGGCCGGTTCCGGCGCGATGATGCGGCCCACGCCGCCTGAGCGGGCGGGGTGGTGACACGGGCGGGGCGGCGGATCAGGTAGAATTCGCGCCCTGTTCCTGACAGAAGCACGAGAGTCACCCCATGGGTAGAGGCCCCTCCATCGAGAACCGCAAAAACGCGTCTGACGCGAAGCGCGGCAAGATTTTCACCAAGATCATCCGCGAGATCGGCGTTGCCGCGCGCGGCGGTGGAGGCGACCCCAACAACAACCCGCGCCTGCGCGTTGCCATGGACAAGGGCCTGTCCTCGAACATGTCCAAGGATGTGATCGAGCGCGCCATCAAGAAGGCGACCGGTGAGCTGGAAGGCGTGGAGTACGAAGAGATCCGCTACGAGGGCTATGCCCCCGGTGGCGTGGCCGTGATCGTGGACTGCCTGACCGACAACCGCGTGCGCACCGTGGCCGATGTCCGCCATGCGTTCAGCAAGTGCGGCGGCAACATGGGCACCGAAGGCTCGGTGGCCTTCATGTTCAAGCGCCTGGGCGTGCTGCACTTCGCCGCCGGTGCGGACGAAGAAGCCGTCACCGAAGCGGCGATCGAGGCCGGTGCGGACGACATCGTGGTCTACCCGGAAGACGGGGCGATCGATGTGCTCACCGCGGCCGACAGCTATCACGCCGTCAAGGACGCGATGGAAGCAGCCGGTTTCAAGGCGGACCACGCCGAAATCACCTTCCGTGCCGACAACGACATCAAGGTCGAGGGCGACACCGCCCTGCAGGTCAAGAAGCTGCTGGACATGCTCGAAGACCTGGACGACGTGCAGGACGTGTTCTCCAACGCCGATCTCGGCGCGGACGCCTACGCCTGAGCGGGCCCTTCACCGGTCGCTTTGCGCGACCGGTGAGCGGACAATGCGGACCATGATGACTCCAGCCGTTCCCTGTTATCCCCGCCGCATGTGTCCCTTCCGGGCCGCGGGCGGCCGTGTGCGTGCCGCATGACACGCATCCTCGGCATCGACCCCGGTTCGCAGCGCACCGGGGTGGGCATCATTGATGTGGACGCCGCCGGCAGGGTGGTGCATGTCCACCACCTGCCACTGGTGCTGCTGGGCGCGGACGACTTCCCGCAGCGGATGAAGCTGCTGGTGGTGGGCCTGACCGCCCTGGTCGAGGAGTACCGCCCCGACGAAGTGGCCATCGAAAAGGTGTTCATGGCACGCAACCCGGATTCGGCCCTGAAGCTGGGCCAGGCCCGCGGCGCGGCGATCTCGGCCGTGGTGATGCGCGACCTGCCGGTCAGCGAATACGCGGCCACCGAGATCAAGCTGGCCGTGGTCGGTCGCGGTGGCGCGGAAAAACAACAGGTCCAACACATGGTCGGGCTCATGCTCAACCTGAAAACCAAGCTGCAGGCCGACGCCGCCGACGCGTTGGCCGTGGCGATCACCCACGCCCATGTCCGGGCCACGGCGCTGCGCCTGGGCGTCAATGCGCGCCAGGCCTGGAGCCGGAAATGAGGAAAACTGCATGATTGGTCGTCTGCGCGGGATCGTGGCCTACAAGGCGCCGCCGTGGCTCATGGTCGACGTCAATGGCGTCGGTTACGAACTGGAGGCGCCGATGAGCACCTTCTACGACCTGCCCGAGCTGGGCCGCGAGGTCACCCTGTTCACCCATTACGCGCAGAAGGAAGACAGCGTCTCGCTGTACGGTTTCCTGCGCGAGGGTGAGCGCCGCCTGTTCCGCGATGTGCAGAAGGTCAGCGGGATCGGCGCCAAGATCGCGCTGGCGGTGCTCTCCGGCGTCAGCGTGGACGAGTTCGCGCGCATGCTCCAGGCCGGTGACATCACCGCGCTGACCCGCATCCCGGGCATCGGCAAGAAGACCGCCGAGCGCATGGTGCTGGAGCTGCGCGACCGCGCGGCCAACTTCGGCGGCGGCGGGGCACCCATCGCCGGCGCGGCACCGGCCACCGATCCGGTCTCCGAGGCGACCGTGGCCCTGCAGCAGCTGGGTTACAAGCCGGTCGAGGCTGCACGCATGGCGCGCGACGCCAACGCCGAAGGCGACGATGTCGCCACGGTCATCCGCAAAGCCCTGCAGGCTGCGCTGCGCTGAGCCGCGCGCCCGCCTGTTCCTGATCCGATACCGACCGCGTCCGCCCGGAGCCTCATGTCCACCACTTCCCCCCAGCACAGCGACGGCCAGGCCCCGCACGGCCACGCGCCGGCGGCCGGCGGCATGGCGCTGATGATCGGCGCCATCGGCGTGGTGTTCGGCGACATCGGCACCAGCCCGCTGTACACGCTCAAAGAAGCGTTCTCCCCGCATTACGGCCTCAACAGCGACCATGACACCGTGCTGGGCGTGCTGTCCCTGGCGTTCTGGGCACTGAACATCGTGGTGACGCTCAAGTACGTCACCATCATCATGCGCGCCGACAACGACGGCGAGGGCGGCATCATGGCGCTGATGGCGCTGACCCAGCGCACGCTGCGGAACGGCTCGCGCTCGGCGTACGTGGTGGGCATCCTGGGCATCTTCGGCGCCTCGCTGTTCTTCGGCGACGGCGTGATCACCCCGGCCATCTCCGTGCTGGGTGCGGTCGAAGGCCTGGAGGTCGCGGCCCCGGGGCTGCACAACTTCATCGTGCCGATCACCGTGGTGGTGCTGCTGGCGGTGTTTGCCGTACAGCGCTTCGGCACGGCCAAGATCGGCAAGCTGTTCGGCCCGATCACCTCGATCTGGTTCATCTCCCTGGCGGCGATCGGCATCTGGAACATCGTCGATGCGCCGGAAGTGCTCAAGGCCTTCAACCCGATGTGGGCGCTGCGCTTCTTCATGGAGCACGGCTGGCACGGCATCTTCATCCTCGGCGCGGTGGTGCTGGCGGTGACCGGTGGCGAGGCGCTGTATGCCGACATGGGCCACTTCGGCGCCAGGCCGATCCGCCACGCCTGGTATTACTTCGTGCTGCCGTGCCTGGTGCTGAACTACCTGGGGCAGGGCGCGTTGGTGCTCAAGCACCCCGAAGCGGTGAAGAATCCGTTCTTCGAGGCGGTGCCGGAGTGGGGCCTGTACCCAATGATCGTGCTGGCCACGATGGCGGCGGTGATCGCTTCGCAGTCGGTGATCACCGGGGCGTTCTCGGTTTCGCGCCAGGCCATGCAGCTGGGCTACATCCCGCGCATGCGCATCACCCACACCTCGCACGACACCATCGGCCAGATCTACATCCCGGGCATCAACTGGGGCATCGCGGTGATGGTGATCGGGCTGGTGCTGGCCTTCCGCAGCTCCTCCAACCTGGCCGTGGCCTACGGCATTTCGGTGTCGGCCACCATGCTGATCGATACCCTGCTGCTGGCACTGGTCGCCCGCGCGCTGTGGCCGAAAGCGCGCAACTGGATCCTGCCGCTGTGCGTGATCTTCTTCGTGATCGACCTGGGCTTCGTGATCGCCAACGGCGCCAAGCTGCTGCAGGGCGCGTGGTTCCCGGTGGTGCTGGGCATCGTGCTGTTCACCATGATGCGCACCTGGCGCCGGGGCCGCGAGCTGCTGCGCGATGAGATCCGCAAGGACGGCATCCGGATCGACACCTTCCTGCCCGGCCTGATGCTGGCCCCGCCGGTGCGGGTGCCGGGTACCGCGGTGTTCCTGACCGCCGACCCCTCGGTGGCCCCGCACGCGTTGATGCACAACCTCAAGCACAACAAGGTGCTGCACGAGCGCAACGTGTTCCTGCACGTGGTGACCCTGCCGGTGCCGTATGCGCCTTCGGGCCAGCGCCTGAAGATCGAGTCGGTGGGCGATGAGTTCTATCGGATCTACGTGCGCTTCGGCTTCATGGAGACCCCGGACGTACCGCTGGCGCTAATGCGCTCGTGCGACCACGGCGGGATCTACTTCGACCCGATGGACACCACCTTCTTCGCCAGCCGCGAGACCATCGTGGCCACGGCCAACCGCGGCATGCCGATCTGGCGCGACAAGCTGTTCGCGCTGATGCACCGCAACGCGGCGCCGGCGACCGGGTTCTTCCGGATTCCGGGGAATCGGCTGGTGGAACTGGGCGCACAGGTGGAGATCTGACGAAGTCAGATCGCCGCCTGCGGCCCAAGGTTTGCTGCGCAGACCTTGGGGCCCGGGCGCCTTCCACTTAAAACCCCGCACCTTCGGTGTACCCCTCCGATGCGTAACCGGTAGTGCCGGCCGCTGGCCGGCTCCCCATGACCCCTGCATCGCGTGGAGCCGGCCAGCGGCCGGCATTACCTGGAGCGCGGATCGCGCTCCTTTTGCCGCATAATTGCCGCATGACAGACGACCGCATCATCGGTGCCGGTGCCACCCGCGAAGACGAGGGCACCGACGCCAGCATCCGCCCCAAGCGCATGGCCGATTACCTGGGCCAGGCGCCGGTGCGCGAGCAGCTGTCGATCTACATCGAAGCGACCAAGGCCCGTGGCGATGCGCTCGACCACGTGCTGATCTTCGGGCCGCCAGGCCTGGGCAAGACCACCTTGAGCCACGTGATCGCCAACGAGCTGGGGGTCGCGCTGCGCGTCACCTCCGGGCCGGTGATCGAGAAGGCCGGTGACCTGGCCGCGCTGCTGACCAACCTGCAGCCGCACGATGTGCTGTTCATCGATGAAATCCACCGCCTCTCGCCGGTCGTCGAAGAAGTGCTGTACCCGGCGATGGAAGATTTCCAGATCGACATCATGATCGGCGAAGGCCCTGCGGCCCGCTCGATCAAGATCGATCTGCCGCCGTTCACCCTGATCGGCGCGACCACCCGTGCCGGCCTGCTGACCGCGCCGCTGCGCGACCGCTTCGGCATCGTGCATCGGCTGGAGTTCTATACGCCCGAGGAACTGACGAAGATCGTCCGGCGCTCGGCCAGCATCCTCAACATCGACTGCACCGCCGAAGGGGCGGCCGAGATCGCCCGGCGCTCGCGCGGCACGCCGCGTATCGCCAACCGGCTGCTGCGCCGGGTACGCGACTTCGCGCAGGTGAAGGCGGCCGGCCACATCGACCAGGGCGTCGCCCAGGCCGCCATGCAGATGCTCAAGGTCGACCCGGAAGGCTTCGACGAGCTCGATCGGCGCCTGCTGCGGACCATGGTCGATTACTTCGACGGCGGTCCGGTCGGGATCGAATCGCTGGCCGCCGCGCTCTCCGAAGAGCGTGGCACGCTGGAAGACGTGGTTGAACCCTATCTGATCCAGCAGGGCTTCCTGATCCGCACCGCCCGGGGCCGCATGTGCACGCACAAGGCTTACCGGCACATGGGCCTGAAGCCGAAGAATCCGCCGGCCGACCTGTTCGCGGAGGTCCCGGATGTCGGTTGATCCCCGGGTTGAGCCCCGATTCAGTTGGCCGACACGCATTTACTGGGAAGATACCGACGCTGGCGGGGTCGTGTACCACGCCCGCTACGTGGCCTTCATGGAACGGGCGCGGACCGAATGGATGCGCGCATTGGGGTATGGTCAGGAGCGCATGCGCTGCGACCATGGCCTGGTGTTCGCGGTGCGCAGCATGACCATGGATTTCCTCAAGCCGGCGCGGCTGGACGATGCGCTGGCGGTTACCGCCACGCTGGTGCAGTGCAAGCGTGCCAGCATGGTGTTCGCCCAGGCCGTGTGCCGGGGCGGGGAAACACTGCTGACCGCGCAGGTGAAGATCGCCGCGCTCGATGCAGCCACCTTCAAACCGCGTGGCATGGACGATGCACTGCATGCCGCGCTGAAACACCTCGAATTTCCAGAATCCGCATACTGAGGAACAACGGATGATCGCAATGCTCCTGGCCCTGCAGGCCACGGTGACCGAAGCGCTGCCGCAGGAAGTCACCAGCGCCGCGGCGCAGACTGTCGCCCAAGCCGCGCACGGCGGTGGCATCAACTACCTGGACCTGATGGTCAAGGCCAGCATCCCGGTGAAGATCATCGTGCTGCTGCTGCTGGCCGGCTCGTTCATCAGCTGGGTGATCATCTTCCGCAAGGCGCGCGTGTTCAACGCCGCCAACCGCGCTGCCGATGAGTTCGAAAGCCGCTTCTGGTCCGGGGCGGACCTGGGCAAGCTGTACAGCTCGGCGACCGACCGCAACCGCCAGGTCGGTGGCCTGGAAGCGATCTTCGAATCGGGCTTCCGCGAGTTCACCCGCCTGCGCGACAAGCGCCGCCTGGATGGCCGCGCCCAGCTGGAAGGTGCCCAGCGCGCCATGCGCACCACCTATACCCGCGAAGTGGACCAGATGGAGCGCAGCCTGGAGCTGCTGGCCAACATCGGCTCGACCGCCCCGTACGTGGGTCTGGTCGGCACCGTGTTCGGCATCATGGTGACCATGCACGACATGATCAACAGCGGCGAGCAGGCCGGTATCGCCTCGGTCGCCCCGGGTATCTCCGAAGCCCTGTTCGCCACCGCCATCGGCCTGTTCGTGGCGATCCCGGCGGTGTGGGCCTACAACCGCTTCACCACCCGCGTGGAGCGCATGTCGGTGCGCTTTGAAACCTTCGCAGAAGAGTTCAGCTCGATCCTGCAGCGTCAGACCGCGGGCGACGAGTAAGCGCCCAGCACAGGAGTCCTGCCATGACCGCAGCCATTGGCCGCCGCAAGCGCCGAAAGCTCAAATCCGAAATCAACGTCGTGCCCTACATCGACGTCATGCTGGTGCTGCTCATCATCTTCATGGTGACCGCGCCGCTGCTCACGCTGAGCTTTGAAGTGGATCTGCCGACCTCCCAGGCCAAGGCGCTGGAGAGCAAGCAGGATCCGGTGATCGTCTCCGTCCGCCTGGATGGCCAGCTCAGCCTGAAGCTGCCCGAGGCCAAGGATCCGGAGCCGATGGATGCCGCCCGCCTGCAGGCCCAGCTGTCCGCGCTTTCCTCGCAGGACAAGAACCTGCGCGTGATCGTTGCCGCCGACAAGGCCGTGGCCTATGAGAAGGTGGTCGCGGCCATGGACGTGATCAAGCGCGCCAACGTGGAAAAGGTGGGCCTGGCGACCGATGCACGCTGAAGCCCTGCCACCGCAGCGTCAGCCTGAAGAGAAGTGGGGTCTGCCGATCGCGCTGGCGCTCGGCGTGCACCTGCTGCTGGCCCTGATCTTCATCGCCGCCTGGTTGTGGTCGCCGCAACGCACCACCGAAGCGGCCGCCGGCGATCCGGCCATCGAGGCCAGCCTGCAGCTGTCCGCCGCCGAAGCCTCGGCCGCGCGCCAGGCCCTGCGCGCCTCCGAGACGCTGCCGGACCTGCCCGAACCGGTCGCCGAGCCCGAGCCCATTCCCGAAGACACCGTGCCGCCGCCGCAGCCGTTGCCCGAGCCGCGCCCGCAGGACGCGCCGACGCCGCAGCAGTCGCAGGCGCAGGAGCGCATCGCCCAGCCCGACACGGTCGACCAGGAAGCGGTCAACGCGCTGGCGATCTCGGCTGAAAAGGCCAAACAGGAGCAGGAAGCCAAGCGCCGCCAGGAACAGATCGACCTGACCGAGCGCAAGCGCCAGGAACAGGCCGAGCAGAAGCTGCGCCTGGCCAAGCAGCAGGAAGAGGCGGAGCTGAAGAAGAAGCTGGCCGAGCAGGAACAGAAAGCCAACGACGCCAAGGCCGAGGCCGAGCGCGACAAGAAGCTGGCCGAGATCCGGCGCAAGCGCGCCCAGGCCGAGAACGAAGCCAAGCTGGCCGAGCAGAAGCTGCGCCAGGTCACCGCTGCGCGTGCCGCCAATGCCTCGGCCTCCACCGCCGGTGCCACCGGTGCCGCCAAGCCGGCGGCTGGTGCGGGCGGGACCAGCGACGATCTGAGCGCCAAGTACGCCGCCGCGATCCAGCAGAAGGTCTCCGCGCAGTGGACGCGTCCGGATTCGGTGCCATTGGGCCAGCGCTGCCAGGTCTCGATCACCCAGATTCCGGGCGGGCAGGTCATCCAGGCCAAGGTCAGCGGCAGCTGCCCGTTCGACGAAGCCGGCCGCCGCTCGATCGAGGCCGCCGTATTGAATGCCCAGCCGTTGCCGTACCGCGGTTTCGAATCGGTGTTCGCGCGCACGATCAACTTCACCTTCACCGCCCAGGATTGATCCCGGGCGGTCCGGTGAAGTTCCGCCGGCACGCTGTACAGGGGCTCATGGCCAAGTTGGGGGGCGGAGCGCGCCGAATCCGGCCGGTTGGTTAACGGGCCGTGAGATTTGTGCGCTCGGTGACTCGGAATTCACACTGCCTTGGTTCATGATTGCGAAACTGTTCACCGCGGTCCTGTTATCCCTCGTTCTGGTTTCCCCCCTATTGAGCGCTCCATGAAAAAAATGCCTCGCTGGCTTGCCGTTGTTGCGGCCCTGTTGTTGCCCTTTGCTGCCATGGCGCAGCAGAAGGGGCTGGATATCGACATCATTGGCGGCAATGCCTCCGCCACGCCGATCACCGTCGTCCCGATGCCCTATCAAGGTTCGGCCGGTGCCCCGCAGACCGACGTGGCCGCCGTGGTACGCGCCGATCTGGACCGTTCCGGCCAGTTCCGCAACCTGCCGGAAGCCCAGATCGTCGAAAAACCGACCCGTGGCAGCGAGATCCAGTTCGCCACCTGGCGCGCGCTGAAGCAGAACTACATCGTCGTCGGCCGGGTCATGGACGCCGGTGCCGGTGCCTACCGCGTGGAGTACGAGCTCTACGACGTGCCCAAGGGTGAGCGCCTGCTCGGCTTGGCGATGACCGCCCGTGGCAACGCCATGCGTGATGTCGCCCACCAGATGGCCGATGCCATCTACGAAAAGATCACCGGTGTCCGCGGCGCCTTCTGGACCCGCATCGCCTATGTCACCGCCAGCGGCAAGGGCGATGCCATGCGCTATGCGCTGATGGTGGCCGATTCGGACGGCTTCAACCCGCAGACCATCGTGCGCTCGGCCGAGCCGCTGCTCTCGCCCAGCTGGAGCCCGGACGGCAACAAGCTGGCCTACGTCAGCTTCGAACGCGGCAACTCGGCGATCTACATCCAGAACATCTCCAGTGGCGCCCGTGAGCTGGTCACCAGCTTCCGCGGCATCAACAGCGCCCCCTCGTTCTCCCCGGACGGCCGTCGCCTGGCCCTGTCGCTGTCGCGCAGCGGCAACCCGGAGATCTACGTGATGGACCTGGGCAGCAAGCAGCTGACCCAGCTGACCAACCACTTCGCCATCGATACCGAGCCGACCTGGAGCCCGGACGGCAGCAGCGTCTACTTCACCTCCGACCGTGGTGGCCGCCCGCAGATCTACCAGGTGGCCTCCAGCGGCGGCAGCGCTTCGCGCGTGACCTTCCAGGGCAACTACAACGCCACCCCGAGCCTGTCCTACGACGGCAAGAAGCTGGTGGTCGCCCAGGGCAGTGGCAACACCTACAAGATCGCGATGATGGACAGCAGCACGGGCTCGGCCCGCTGGAACACGCTGTCGCCAGGGTCGCTGGATGAATCGCCGAGCTTTGCGCCCAACGCGAGCATGGTGTTGTACGCCGCCCGCGAGGGTGGTCGTGGAGTGTTGTATGCCGTTTCGGCCGATGCGCGCGTGCGCCAGCGGCTGGTTCTGGCCGACGGTGATGTTCGTGAGCCTTCTTGGTCGCCATACCGTACAAAGCGCTAACAGAGTGTTAAGATTTCGCCGTATTCATCCCTCATCCGGCTTTAGGAGCCTCAAAGGTATCGCCATGAACAAGACCACCCGCGTTCTGCTTGTCTCCCTGTTGTCCGTGGCCGCCCTGGCCGGTTGTTCCAAGAAGGTCAAGGAAGCGCCTGTTGCCCCGGTCGATACCGGCAGCACCACCGCTCCGACCGGCCCGTCCACCTCCGGCCTGTACGGCCCGGGCGATCTGGATACCGACTCCTGCCTGCGCCAGCGCGTGGTGTACTTCGACCTGGACAAGGAAGACGTGAAGCCGGAATTCCAGGCCATCATGGCTTGCCACGCCAAGTACCTGCGTGACCGTCCGTCCTCGCGCATGACCCTGCAGGGCCACACCGACGAGCGCGGTTCGCGCGCGTACAACCAGGCCCTGGGCGAGCGTCGTGGCAACGGCGTGTCCTCGGCACTGCAGGCCAACGGTGGTTCGGCTTCGCAGCTGACCGTGGTGTCCTACGGTGAAGAGCGTCCGGTCTGCACCGAGTCGGGCGAGTCCTGCTGGTCGCAGAACCGTCGCGTCGAGATCGTGTACACGGCTCAGTAATAGATGCGCTTTCGATTTCTATCGATGATCGTTGCGGCAGCCCTCGTGGCTGCCGCACCGGCCAATGCGCAGCGCCAGAGTCTGGCCGACCGCGTCGGCGCGCTTGAGCAGCAGGCGAACAACAACCAGTCCAACATGGACATGCTCAACCAGCTGAACCAGCTGCGTACCCAGTTGCAGGCCCTGCAGTCGCAGGTCGAGCAGCTGCAGCACGACAATGAGCAGCTCAAGCAGACCGGCAAGGACCAGTACCTGGACCTGGACAGCCGCCTGAACCGCCTGGAAGGTGGAGCCCCCGTGCTTCCCGCCGCCCCGGCCGCAGCCGCGACTGCCCCCGCTGCACCCCCGAAACCGGCAACGGCCGCTTCCGAGCGGCCGCCCTCCGTGCACGGCGATGCCGGCAGCCTGGCTGCCAGTGGCGACGAGCGCACGGCCTACAATGTCGCCTTCGATTCGCTCAAGGCTGGCAAGTACGACGACTCGGCGCAGCTGTTCATGAGCTTCCTCGAGCTGTACCCCAACGGTGTCTATACCCCCAACGCGCTGTACTGGTTGGGCGAAAGCTATTACGCCACCCGCAATTTCCCGCTGGCTGAGGCGCAGTTCCGCGACCTCATCTCGCGCTACCCGACCCATGACAAGGCGTCCGGTGGCCTGCTCAAGATCGGCCTGTCGCAGTATGGCGAAGGCAAGGTCGACCAGGCCCAGGCGACCCTGGAACAGGTCGTGTCCACGTACCCCGGCTCCGACGCCGCGCGCACCGCGCAGGACCGTCTGCAGTCGATCCGGCTGGGTCAGCAGATCCGCTGAACCCGCCCCGGGCCGCTGACGCGGCCGGGCCCGGTATAATGATTGATCGCCAACCGGGCGTTGCCCGGTCTTCCGTGCCGGGCCATGCCCGGCTGTTGTCGTTTCCGAAGCCGTCCCCCAAGAATCACCGCCATGACCACGACCCTGTCCGCTGCCGCCGCACTCCCCAGTGAGATCGTGCAGTCCCCGCTGCCGCGACTGAAGATCACCGAGATCTTCCTGTCCCTGCAGGGCGAAGCCGATACCGCCGGCTGGCCGACCGTGTTCGTGCGCCTGACCGGCTGCCCGCTGCGCTGCACGTACTGCGATACCGCCTACGCCTTCCATGGCGGCACCTGGTGGGACATCGACGCGATCGTGGAAGAGGTGCTGGCCCAGGGCGTGCACCACGTCTGCGTGACCGGTGGCGAGCCGCTGGCGCAGAAGCGCTGCCTGGTGCTGCTGGAGAAGCTCTGCGATGCCGGCCTGGACGTCTCGCTGGAAACCTCCGGTGCGCTGGATGTCAGCGCCGTCGATCCGCGCGTCTCGCGGGTGGTCGATCTGAAGACCCCCGGCTCCGGCGAAATGGCCCGCAACCGCCTGGAGAACCTGCCGCTGCTGACCAAGCGCGACCAGATCAAGTTCGTCCTGTGCAGCCGCGAAGATTACGAATGGGCCCGTGGCATGGTCCGTGAACATCGCCTCAACGAGCGCAGCATGGTGTTGTTCTCGCCGAGCAAGAGCGAGGTCAGCCCGCGCGAGCTGGCCGACTGGATCGTCGCCGACCGCCTGCCGGTGCGCTTCCAGATGCAGCTGCACAAGCTTCTGTGGAATGACGAGCCGGGCCGGTAAGCCGCCTCGGCATTCCCTGATGTACCCGGCGCGGGACAGCGTGCTGGTTCCCTGCAAACCACCGGAAACACCCCCATGAAGAAAGCAGTCGTCCTCCTGTCCGGCGGCATGGACTCCGCCGCCGTCGTCGCCATCGCCCGCGAGCAGGGTTTCGCCGTCCACGCCCTGAGCGTGCGCTACGGCCAGCGCCACACCTCCGAACTCGACGCCGCCGCGGCGGTCGCCAGCGCGCTGGGCGCGGTGGCCCACAAAACCGTCAACGTCGACCTGCGCAGCATCGGCGGCTCGGCCCTGACCGACGATATCGACGTGCCCGAAGCGGGCGGTGAGGGCATCCCGGTCACCTACGTGCCGGCCCGCAACACCATCATGCTGTCCGTCGCGCTGGGCTGGGCCGAGGTGCTGGGCGCCAACGACATCTTCTGTGGCGTCAACGCCGTGGACTACTCCGGCTACCCCGATTGCCGCCCTGAGTTCATCCAGGCCTTCCAGGCGCTGGCCAACCTGGCGACCAAGGCGGGTGTGGAAGGGGCGGGCATCCAGGTCCACGCGCCGCTGCAGTTCCTGAGCAAGGCCGACATCGTGCGTGAAGGCGTTCGCCTCGGTGTGGACTTCGGCCTGACCGTGTCCTGCTACAACGCCGACGATCAGGGCCGCGCCTGCGGGCACTGCGACGCCTGCCGCCTGCGTGCGCAGGGTTTCACGGATGCCGGCGTACCGGATCCCACCCACTACGTGTGATGCCGGACGGGTACGCATGAGCGCGAAGATGCGTTAGAATGCGCACCCCCGGCGTCATGTCGGGGATGCAATGGGCCGTTAGCTCAGTTGGTAGAGCAGAAGACTTTTAATCTTTTGGTCGATGGTTCGAATCCATCACGGCCCACCATTGCAATCAATACCTTAGAGCGTGCTTTCCACCGCTCCCTACTGCTCTCCGTAATTTGCCCCGTAATTGGGTCGCATTTTGCTGCATTCTTGTCATGCCTTTCGGTATGCTTCGGCCACTGAACTGTGGAGATCAACGTGGATAAGGTACTGCCAAGAAGGTTGGGGGCAGAGCCAGTCGTTGACGCGATTTGCGAAATCCGCTTCGAGAAAGCCAGCTTTGACATCGTTGGCCTGTTGCCGGGTCTGCTGATGGATCGACTGGGTCCAGTTGACGAGGTCCTCAAACTGCCCGCTGGCCACGTTCCGGCAGGAATTGAAATAGGAGACCTCGCAGAGCAGCCTCACGTTCGTGTGCGAGTTGGCCGTGTATTTGTGTCAGTGGGGCCGCGCGTCCTCGCCGTGGCGATGCCGGATCCGTACCCCGGTTGGGCTGTTTTCCGTGAGGCAGCGTTGAACGTCTTCAACCTGAGCCGCGAAAAGAAACTTGTTGAGCTGGTCTCGCGTGTTTCAGTGCGATACACAGACCTCATCCAAACGGGGCAGTTTGATCAATTGCGAGCGGAGTTGAGTTTGGGGGGCGTTTCAACGTTTGATGCCGTCGAGATCCGGGCCGATCGCAAGGTGGATGGTGTCAGAGTCATCAACACGATTGCGTCTCCTGCCTCGCTAGGCGACGGTCGATCTGGGTTGGTGGTAGACACTGACACGATTATTGAAGGTCCAGATGACTTTTGGAATCGAGCCGCGGAGCACTTGGATAGGCTTCACACGGTGAGCAAGGAGGTCTTCTTCAGCATGATCAATGAAGACACCCTAAATTCTCTCAGGCCGGAGTACGACTGATGAATGGAAGCTATGTATCACTCGCGGGGTTGAGGGGCACGGCCCCCTTTGCAATTCCTGCGCTGTTTTTGGCGCTCTCTGGAGGGCCGCCCGCGATCAGCGTAGACCAAGCGTCTTCTTCCGGTCAGCTGGGGTGGAGGACTGCCGCCAGCTCGCAGACGGTGCAGACAAAGAGGTTCTCGCCGGGCGCGGTAAAGGCTTTCGTTCCCAAGACAGCTATGGGTAAGTCGCTGCACGAGCTCAGGAAAAAAATTCTTCAGGCTGGCGGTGCGCGACCTGCATCCTCGCTTCTTGCTGAAATTAGGGAGCAGCGGGGCGAAATATGAGCGCTAGGCCGCGCGTCTACGTTGACTCCTGCGTCTTGATACTTGCGGCACAGGCAGCGGAAGATGAAATCGCTATCCAAGCGATGGAAGAACTTGATCGCCCCGACGTAGAGTACGTTTTCACTGCCCTCGTCGAGCATGAAGTTCTTCCTAGCCCGATGCGGAACGGCTATCCAGACCAAGTCGCGTTTTACCGCCAATACCTGGACTCTGCCACCAGGGTACATTGCGACGAGGAAGAGCAGCAGGCGGCATTTACGCTTCGAATGGAAAGCGTCGGCCTCGCGCTGGTGGATGCCTATCACCTAAGTGCGGCAGCGAAGGCAGGGGCTCAAGAATTTGTTACGGCAGAGGGGCTGACGAAGCCCATGGTCTCTAATACTCCCCCCTCTGTGCGGCCCATGATAGTGCGGACCATTAGGACGTAACTTTGCCTGATGGTCTTACATGGGGCACGCTTTTGTCATATGCATCAACAACTTAGGCGCCCGATGGGCGCCTTTTTTGTGTCTCCGGGAAAATTGCCGGGAAAATTCAGCGCTTGCGCGGTGGTTTCACGAGCGGCACCTCGTGGTCGTACAGCTGCCGCATCGCTTCGGATTTGTGCCCGCCGGACGCCTTGTTCTCGCTGTCGGTGATGCCGCGATGCTTCAGGCCGTGCAGGGCGAACCGCTCCGACTCGGTGATCACGCCGACACGCATCGCTTCGGTGATGAAGCGTTACCAGGCGCTGTCCAGCGCGGACTTGCCGATCGGGTTGCCCGATCGCTCGACCAGCAGGCGCTGCCGAAAAATTCGCGCACCCTGCAGTAGAGACTGTTGAGCACCTCGGTCGGTGTGCGTGCGGCGTTGCGGATACAGGCGCTCCTGACCGGCCCTCGGGACCTGTGGTGGCCATTGCCGCCAGCGGCCTGATGCAGATCATTCAGGCGGGAGCCGTCTGGACGGTCTTGCGGAGCAACTCGGCTGTGGATTGGGCGTGGGCAAGGCGGGGTAACACCCCGATTGCGCAGTTGAATTAATGTGCATACAATAAATGACGTGGAAATCACTTACGACGCCGCCAAGAACGCCCGCAATGTTGAAGAGCGCGGTCTGTCCTTCGAGCTGGTGCATGCGTTCGATTTCCAGACCGCCTTGTTCGTCGTCGATGACCGAAAGGAATACGGCGAGGTGCGCTACCGGGGGCTGGGGTTGATAGGTGAGCGGGTACACGCGCTGGTCTTCACCGAAACCCCCAAGGGCATCCGGGTCATCAGCTTCCGCAAGGCCAACAGAAGAGAGGTCAAAAGCTATGAACAAGCACAAGCACAGCGAGGTGCCTGACAAGGACAATCCGGAATGGACCGAAGGCGATGTGGCCCGCTCGGTTGCGTTCACCGGGTTGCCGGCTGGGCTGCAGGGCAAGCTGCGTGGCCGGCCCAAGGCGGCGGAAACGAAGGAACGCATCACCATCCGTCTGTCACCGGATGTGCTGGATGCCTTCCGCGAAACCGGTGCTGGCTGGCAGACCAGGATTGACGCGGTGCTGAAAGATTGGGTGGTGGCGCGTCAGGGCAAGCTGCCGTCGACGGTCGCCAAGCGTTCGACAGTGGCCAAGCGTGCGGTTGCGAAGCGGCCTATGGCGGCCAAGAGGTAATGCCCGGCGCGAAGCCGGGCGCACCTGAGTTGCCGGCATAGGATGTGGCGGATGACGGAACGTGCAGGAGATCGATCTGTACTTGACTGCGTGCCGTGAGGAAGCCGGCGCGGACGTGGCCAATGCCCAGCTGGCCGCGCTCTTCCGTTCCAACGCTGCGGCTACTCGTGGCAGCGACGAGGTTCTCGGGTGCCGCCAGCACCAGCTGCAGGGCGTCGAACAGGGTGAGCATCTGTGCGTGATTCTTGATGACCCGCTCCATGCGCAGGTCATTGCAACTGCGCAGTAAGCCCTCATGGAAGTGCAGGCGCTGCTTGAACGCTTCCAGCACCCGACCCTCTGCGCGCACGGCCTTGATCAGGAAGTGACTCAGGTTCTCGACCTGCATCGCGTTGAGGTTGTCCGCTGCGATCCGGCTTTCGGAGGTGACCTGCGGTTTGCGGAAGTGCAGTTTGACGATACGAGTCCACCGTTTCGCTGCTGCCACATCAACGCTCAGTTCGACCACGGCACAGCCCAGCATTGCATCCATAATGAAGGCAACATGGAGGTCGCCTTCATCATGCCTCCGGTTCGCCCCGGATCGCATCAGGCCCCGTCCCTTCTGCATGGAACGCGTCGTGAACAACCAGCTCCCACATCCCCGGTCTACCTTCCGTCCCCGCGCGCTGCTGCGTGGCACTGCACTGGTCCTTGCCCTGATTGCCCTGGATGCGGGCGCCGCGCAGGATCTGACGATCACCTACTACGACGTGCAGGGCGACACCCTGCAGGAACTGCGCGCCTCACTGAACGCGCACGGGCCCGTCGGCAAGGACGGCGTGCGCCATCACGGCCACGTGGACTGGTACGTGGGGTGGAACTTCGACTATGCCCCACGAGGTGCAGGTTGCAGACTCGGCAAGGTGCGCATGCAGGTGAGGGCCACCATGGTGCTGCCGCGCTGGACCGGCGCGGACACGGCGCCCGCCTCGTTGCAACAGGAATGGGCGCGCTACAGCCAGGCGCTGCGGGTACATGAAGACGGCCATGCAGCGCATGCCGATCAGGCTGCCGAGGAGATCCAGCGGCGGTTCGCCGCCGTCGGCGGCGGGATGCGCTGCCCGCAGCTCGGTGAGGAACTCAACCGCATCGGGAAAGCGGTTCTCGATGAGTACGCCGCGCGCGACAAACAGTACGACGAGACCACCGAGCATGGTGCCACGCAGGGCGCGCGTCTCTAGCGCGCAGGAGGCACTGCAGTGAGCGGCTCAGTGCCGCGTGATGTCCTCGGCAACGGTCTCCAGCAGTCGTTGCGCGCGTGCGCGTGCCCCTTCGCCAGCGCGGGGCGTGATCGGTAGATCGGGCGCGATGCCGGCCACTTCATCGGTGCCGTCTGCGCGCAACCGGACACAGTCCGGAATACGCATGCGCAGGTGTGAGTGGGGCAGCTCGCGCGATGGGGCGCCGCTCATGAAACCGCAGCCGTAGCCACCACTACCGGTGCCGACGATGCGCGCGATGCGGTTGTCCTGCATGCGCGCGGCAAACATCTCCGCCGAGGACACGGTCTTGCCATTGGTGATGACGTAGACCGGCCCGTCCCACGCACCCCAGTGGGCGCGCAGGTCCTGTGCCCAGTCGAGACGGTGGGCGATCAGGAAATCGTCCAGCGTATCCACCGCCTGGCTTGGCAGCGGGCCACCGGAGGTGCCTGCCGCGACCAGGCGGCGGCACTGGCCGCCGTTCCATGGCTGCTGGGTCCGCCACACCCAGGACAGGTCGCAGGCCGGAAGACTCAGTGCACGCCGCGAAGCATCGAAGCTGGCGCGCTCCGCCGTCAGCAGGCGGCGGGCGGTGGCGGCCGGATGATGGCGGCGCAGGGCATCGTCGAGTCGCTCGTACTGTTCGTCGAGATAGGGCTTGCCTGCGGCGGACTGACTGACCAGCAGCGTGGCCGACGTGACCGGCCGCGGGCTGAACAACCGCGCAAGCGTGTCGCCACTGTCATCCCCGCCCGGGTTGTCGCCGACATCGACCAGCACGGCATCGACGCCATCGTGCTGGAACCGGCGCAGGCTGCCGGCGATCATGGCCACCCAGCCGTTCACCAGCGCGCTGCGCATGTCGCCGATGGAATCGGCATGGCGCAGCTGTGGCCACAGCGCGTGGCATAGACCGGGATAGCGCAGCGCATCGAACTCGTGCAGCCGAAGCACGCCCACCTTGCGTCCCTCGGGCAACGCGAGGATGCCGGCGCGCAGCGCAGGGTCTGCCTGGCCGTCCAAGGGTATGTAGCCGGGCAGTGTTTCCAGCGGAAGGCTGAAATCCTGCCGGCCTTCATCGGCGACCCCGAGCGCGGCGCAACCGGCACTCGGGCCCAGCGTGCGCGGATCGACAGCCCGTGGTGGCTGGGACGTGCCGCCTGCATCCAGCCGGTCGAGCAGCGCAAGGTGGCCATCATGGAAGCCGGCCAGAAAACTGCGCAGCGCCTGGGTGGCCTGGGCGTCATTGCGTGCCTCGGCGAGGTCGCGCTGTGCCCGGGCATCAAGGGTCGGCAGATCGACGCCGCTCTCGGGCGAGGCCATCCAGGCCAGGTGCCCGTAGTCGCTCTGCAATGCTGCTTTGAGCACCGCGTAATCTGCCCGCCAGGCATCCCGATCCACTGCCGCGGCCGCGCTCACGCCACTGGCCGAGAGCGTGCCCACCGCCGCCAACAGGCCCGCCATCCATCGCATGGTTGCCATCACATCCTCCCTGAGTCGGGCCGGCACATCCGGCTTCCGCGTGACTGTCCACCCTCGATCTTAGTCAAGGGGACGCCTCGCAGGTAGTGGCAGCGGTGCCGTGCGCACACCTGCACGTCGAGGCGGAGAAGCGCCATGAGTATCGCAGGGAAGGACGCCACCGGCCCATCCTTGCGCCGGGCGGACCGTGTCGGCTGGAGGATGCGCCGCATACACCCGCTACGCACGCGATCGCGCACAATAGGCCGTCTTTGAGCTGATTGCTGTTGGAGGTGCCATGAAACGTGTCGTCCTGCTGAGCCTGGGGGCGCTTGCGCTCGCGGCGTGCTCCAAACCTGAATCCGCCGATCAGGCGGGCCCGTCGGCCACCGCCGAGGCCCCCACCGCGGCCAAGCCCGCCGACCCTGCCGCTGCCGCGACCCAGTCCCCGTCGTTCGATTGCGCCAAGGCACAGTCCGAGGCCGAGAAACTGGTGTGCGTCGATCCGCGGCTGGCCGCGCTGGACCGTCAGCTGGCCGCGCTCTACAAGCGCGTGCAGACCAGCCCGGACGAGCTGGACATCGCGGCCGAGCAGCGTGGCTGGATCAAAGGGCGCGATGCCTGTTCGCGCGCGGTGGATCCCAAGCGCTGCCTGGTGGAGTCCTATCAGACCCGTCTGGTCGAGCTGACCATCAACGGCGGCGGCATCCAGGTGCCGGCGAAGGTCGAGTACCGCTGCGACGACAACAGCAAGCCGGTGACGGCGGTGTTCTACAACGACATCGACCCGACCGCGGCCGTGGTCAGCTGGGGCAGCGATCAGGCGATCGTCTTCCCGATGCCCGTCAGCAAGGACGAGAACAATGGCGGCCGCTGGGGCCGGGAGGGCGTCGATCTGCGTATCCACGACGACCAGACCACCCTGGACTTCTACGGCACCACGCTGCAGTGCCAGATCGCCCGGTGATGCCGGCCACCGCCGCGTCGCTCAGCGCACGCGGCGGTAGCGCACCTCGTTCTGCCGGTCGCCGACCTCGGTGGTGACGAACCCGTCGCGGCTCTGGCTGATATCGAACACGCTGCTGCCGACGTTGAGCTGGCCGCCGTTGATCCAGCCATTCAACGTCTGGCCGCGGGTCTGCGCGCTCATCCGGCCATCGCTGTCGATGCGCATGCGGATGTCGGCATTGAAGGTCGGGTTGTAGCCCTCGAATTCTCCGATCATCCAGCCGGGTACGTAGGACGTATGCCGGGCGCCCTGGTAGGTGTTGTCGTCGTAGCGCGCGTCGTCCTTGTTGGCGTTGTGCGCCAGCGCGCCGAGGATGGCCGCGCCGATCAGCACGCCGGCGGCGACCTTGGCGTCATGGTTGTCATCATCGTGGCGATCATCACGGTCGCTGCCGCCGTGGACCCGGAACGAGGCCCGGCAGCCATCATCCACCCAGACCTCGCGGCGGTCGTAGTCCCAGGTGCGGCCTTGCCGGCAGTCCGCACCGGACAGCTTGCGGTCCAGGGTGACGTAGCCGGCGCGGGGCAGGGTGCAGGATTGATAGCGGTTGTCGCGGCTCTCGCAGGTGACGAAATCATCCGCACGCGCGTTCTCGAACGGAAGCAGCAACAGCAGGGGCGTGGCCAGCAGCGTACGAAAAAGCATGACGTCGATTCCGGCAGGGAAAGGAAGCGCGTTTCACTGACGCCGACGATGGGCACGCGGGCATGAAATCCGGATGAAGATCACCCGCCATTCAACCCGATCAGCGGCCTCAGGCGCAGGCGGCCAGCGGTTGCTGGAAACAGGCCCGGATCGCGTCGAGCAGTTCGCTCATGCTGTACGGCTTGGGCAGGAAATGCATGCCAGGGCCGAGCTGCGGCACCACGACGGAAGGCTCCAGGCCCGAGGTGACCAGCACCGGCAGCCCGGGCCGTTCCTGCTTGACCCGATGGGCGGCCTCGATGCCGCTGACCGCACCCAGGCAGACATCGGTGAACACCAGATCGAAGCGCTCGCCGGCCTGGAGCAGCCCCAGCGCGGCTTCCGCCGAACTGACCGCAACAACTTCGCAGGCCTGGCTTTCCAGTGCCATGCGGCTCAGTTCGCGGGTGTCTTCGGTGTCTTCGATCAACAGCACGCGGGGTTCGGGATGGTGCTTGGACAACAACATGGAGCGTGGTTCCTGCTTACCCCCGGACAGGGGCGCGCAAGTATCGCGGGCCGCCGGTGAGGAGGCCGTGGACGGCGCCGAAATGCCGGGTGAACCCCCCGCGTGGCCTGCCTTCGGGTAGCTCATGCCGGTGTGAGGGACCGGGGCCTGCGGCGGTGCCAGGCCCAGACCAGCGCCACCGCCAGCCCTGCCGCTGACAGGCGCAGCACGGTAGCCGGCCAACCGACGGCCGTGGCCTCGGTGATCACGAACACGTTCCAGGCCAGGTTGAGCGAGACATGCAGGGCAAGCCCGCTCCACAGGGTGTAATCGTCCAGGGTATTGAGCCAGGCGAACACCAGCCCACCGATGCCGGTGATGGCGAACACCTGCAGGGCCATGCCGCCGCCACCGCCGAACGACCACCAGTGGATGGCGCCGAAGATCACGGCCTGGACCAGCGCGGCAGCCAGCCACGGCCAACGCTGCTGGCGGTGCGCGAAGATGAAACCGAAACCGCGGAAGATGATCTCTTCGGCGAGTGGAAACAGCACGCCGAGCATCAGCAGGGCGAGAACGTCCTGGGTCGCATTGAATCCCCCCAGCCACCACAGACCCAGCCAGCACGGCAACGTCGCCAGCAGCGCCAGGGCCGGCCCCTGCCAGCCATTCCAGCGCAACCCGAGCAGCGCGTGCAGGCGCTGCCCCGGCCGCACCAGCAGCGCGGCCACGAGCAGCACCAGCAGCACGCCCAGGCCGTTGTCGAGGATGGCGCCGCCATAGGGGATCGGCAGCTTCGGGATCGGGGTGCCCAGCCACGCGGCGAGGTCGCGCAGATTGATCGACACGGCCAGGGTCAGCACGACCACGCAGGTGGCCAGCCAGGTGGGCAGGCGGAAGGACGGCATGGGACGCTCCATATCCAGGGATGCGTGGAGTGTTGGCGAGGACAGGCCGGGCAGCATGGGGCATTGGTCGGGGGGCCATCGGTCATGGCCGTGTTGCACCACGGTCAGGTGGGACCGGCTAGAGTGCGGCTTTGCCCCTTGGATAACTGCCCATGCAATGCCCCGTATGCAAGACCCAAGCGCTGCAGATGTCCGAGCGCCAGGGCATCGAGATCGATTACTGCCCGCAGTGCCGTGGCGTGTGGCTGGACCGTGGCGAGCTGGACAAGATCATCGAGCGCTCGGCCGGTGCCGCAGCACCGGCCCCGGTACGCGCGGCTGCTCCGCCGCCGCCGGCCGCCGTGCAGCACCGTGACACCCGCCATCTGGGCCAGCAGCAGTACGGCGACCAGCACGGCTACCGCAAGAAGAAAAAAGAGAGCTTCCTGTCGGACCTGTTCGACTTCTGACAGGCGCCTGTGCCGTGCTCAGGCGCGGCGCAGGATGAATTCCCGGTCGACACTGTCGCCGACCGGAAAATCGTATTCGCCGGCCTTGCTGCAGCCATAGCGCGCATAGAAGCGCTGCGCACCCAGATTTTCCGACCATACGCCGACCCACAGCGTGCGCCGCTGCGGTTGATCGAGCCACGCCAGGAACGCGTCCATCAGGCGCGCGCCGTGACCACCGCGCTGGTGGCTGGCGAGCAGGTAGAGACGTTTGAGTTCGATATCGCCCTCGGCGGCATCGGCATGCGGCAGGCTGTTCGGCCCTGCGGCGAGATAGCCCACCACACGTGCGCCGTCTTCCAGCAGCCACGCCGCATTGCGTGGGTCGGCGAGCTCGCGGCGTTGTGGCTCGACCGCGTAGTGGCTGTCCAGAAAATCGCGCAGATCCTGCGGCGGGTACGAATCGCCAAAGGTCTCGGTGTAGGTGGCGATGGCGATCGCCGAGAGCGCATCGGCATCGGCAAGGGTGGCGCGGCGGAGGGTCAACGTCATGGCGCAAGGCAGGCAGAGCGGGCCGGCAGCTTACGGCATCGCTTCAACTGGCAGGGGTTCCGGGTACCAGGGGCACCCGGAACCTGTCACGGCCGCTGGATCAGAACCAGACGCGCACGCCCGCCACCCAGCGGGTATCGCGCGCGCGCTCACCGGCCGCCTCGTGGTAATCAGCGGTATCGCCGAACAGCCGCTCGTGGCTGATGCCGATGTAAGGCGCGAAGCGGCGGCTGAACTCGTAGCGCAGGCGCAGCCCGGCCTCGACCTTGTTGAGTCCCGAACCGTTGCCGTACGCCGGCTCGTCCTTGGCCGAGAACGTGGCTTCCACCAGCGGCTGCAGGATCAGGCGGTTGGTCAGCAGCAGCTCGTACTCCACTTCCACCGTCGCAGCAAACTGTCCGCCTTCGCCGATGTAGGCCGTGGCCGAGGTCTCGAACTTGTACGGCGCCAGGCCCTGGATGCCGAACGCCGCCCACGTGCGCGAATCCGCCGGGCGGAAATCCTGCTTCACGCCGACCAGCACGTCCCACCACGGCGAGACGCTGCGGCCGTACATCATCTCGAGATTGGCCGACTCGGTGCGGCCGTCACCGCGCTCGCCTTCGCTGCGCAGCCATAGCCGGTTGATGTTGCCACCGACCCAGCCGCTGGCCTCCCACGCCTGGCCGGTACCGTGCTGGCCGTCCCAGTGTTCCAGGCGGTTGACCAGCAGCATGCTGTGGATCTCCGGCGCATGCTCCATCGCACCGTGGTCGATCGCAGGGAACGCGGCGAGGCGGTCGGCGGGTGTCACCACCGGAATCGGTTCGCGCGGCTCGATGAGCGCGGGTGGCTTCTGCATGCCATGGTCCATCGTCGAGTGGTCCATCTGGCTGTGATCGGCGCTGCCATGGTCCATCATCGAATGGTCCATCTGGCTGTGATCTGCGCTGCCATGGTCCATCGTCGAATGGTCCATCTGGCTGTGATCGGCGCTGCCATGGTCCATCATCGAATGGTCCATCTGGCTGTGATCGGCGCTGCCGCCATCTGCCGGTGGCGCATCGGTCGTGATCGGTGCCGTGGCATGGCCGGCATGCGACTGCGCCCACGTCGGGGCGGACAAGGCCAGCAGCAGGGCAGCGCTGAGGGTGGACATCGCGGTAAGCGGAGCGCGGCTCATTCTTCGATCCTCACTTCGCGCATCATGCCCGCTTCCATGTGGTACAGCAGATGGCAGTGGTAGGCCCAGCGGCCGAGCGCGTCGGCGCGCACGCGATAGGTGCGGCGGGTGCCCGGTGGCATGTCGATGGTGTGCTTGCGCAGGTGGAACTGGCCATCGGCGTTTTCCAGGTCGCTCCACACGCCATGCAGATGGATCGGGTGCTGCATCATCGTGTCGTTGACCAGCACGATGCGCATGCGTTCACCGTAGTTCAGGCGCAGCGGTTCGGCGCTGGCGAACGGAATGCCGTCAAAGGACCAGCTGAATTTCTCCATGTGGCCGGTCAGGTGCAGCTCGACCTCGCGGCCGGGATCGCGGCCATCGGGATCGTCGAACAGGCTGCGCATCGCACCGTAGGTCAGCACGTGACGACCGTTGTCGCGAAGGCCGATGCCGGGATCATCGAGCTTGGAGTCGGTGGCCATGCTCTGCATGTCCACCAGCGGATTGCCTTTTTCGCTGGCCGGGTGGCGCGGCGCCTTGGAATCAGTGCCGTGCGCGCCGTGGCCCATGCTCGCGCCGCAGCCACCTTCCATGCCCTTCATGTCGTGCCCCGCCATACCGTTTCCGGCATGGCCCATGTCATGGCCCATGTCGCTCATGGTCAGCAATGGGCGCGGGTCGCGCTTGGGAACCGGCGCCTGCAGGCCGTGGCGGACCGCCAGCGTGCCGGCGGCATGGCCGGTGCGGCCCATGTCCTGGCAGAAGATCGTGTAGGCATCCTGTCCACTGGGTTCGACGATCACATCGAAGGTCTCGGCCGGCGCGATGCGGAACTCATCGATGCTGACCGGGTGGATGTACTGGCCATCGGCGGCGACCACGGTCATTTTCAGGCCGGGGATGCGCACATCGAAGTAGGTCATCGAGCCCCCGTTGATGAAGCGCAGCAGCACCTTCTCGCCACTGCGGAACAGCCCGGTCCAGTTGCCCGCCGGGGCGGTGCCGTTGAGCAGGTAGGTATAGGTGTGGGCGTTGATGTCGGAGATGTCGGTCGGCGTCATCCGCATCCGGCCCCACATGCCGCGGTCGGCGGTGGCTGCGGCCCAGCCATCCCGGCGCACATCACGGAGGAAGTCGGGCAGGGTGCGCTTGTAGTAGTTGTCGTACTCGGCGAGCTTCTTCATGCGCCGGAACAGCGCCCCAGGGTCCATGTCGGTCCAGTCCGAGAGCACGATCACATGCTCACGGTCGAAGCGGTACGGCGCCGGCTCGAGCGGGTCGATGATCAGCGCGCCGTACAGGCCGGCCTGTTCCTGGAACATCGAATGGCTGTGGTACCAGTACGTGCCCGACTGCTTGAGGGTGAACCGGTACTGGTAGGCCTCGCCGGGGGCGATGCCGTTGAAGCTCAGGCCGGGCACGCCGTCCATGTTGGCCGGCAGCAGCAGGCCGTGCCAGTGGATGGAGGTGGGGTGCCCCTGCAGCGTGTTGGCTACCCGGATGTTGACCGTCTGGCCTTCGCGCCAGCGCAGGATCGGCGCCGGCAGGCTGCCGTTGACGGTGATCGCCGGGCGGGTGCGCCCGGTGAAGTTGGCCAGCGATTCGCCGATGCTCAGCTGCACGTCATGGCTGCTGAGCACCTGCGGGGCACCGGCCAGGCCGGGGCCGGCGGCCGCGAAGGCGCGTGGGCTCAGGCCGGTGGCGGCCAGACCGGCGACCACGCCGCCGGCAGCCACGCCCTGCACGAACAGGCGGCGTGACGGCATGGGCGGGGTGCCCATGCCGGGTGTTTTAAGGAAAGACATTGCAACTCCGGATCCGATTCGAATGGCACGCGGGGTGCCGGCAACGCCCGCAGGCGGGGCCATGCGGGCAGGGCATCAGGCAGGCGCTCGCAGAGCGCTGCGGATCAGGCGATCGGAGGGCGGGTGATGCGGTCCAGCGGCGGTGTCGGTTGCGACGGATGCGGGGCCGGCAGCGGGGCCAGCGACAGCGGCGGGGGCGTGGCCAGCCAGGCGACCTGGGCGGTCAGGCTGGGTTGCTGCGCGCAGCTGCGCAGGCAGTCCTTGATCTTGCAGTGGTCGCCATCGTGAGGCGCCTGCACGCCGCTGGCGGCACCGGGCACGGCGTGATGGTCATGCGGGAGAGCGGCCGCCGGTGCATCATGGCAGGGCGGCGCGGCACGGCTTGCGGTGGCCGGCTCGGCCAGGGCGAGCGCCATCGGGCCGGCCATGGCCACGTTCAGCCCGTTGAGCAACAGGCTGAGCATCAGGACGACTCGCAGGAGCAGGCCACTGGCGGACATGGGGCTCACCTTACTGCCAAATCCGCACGGTCGCACCTATGGCTGAACACGCGGTTCAACTCTGGAGCAAGGTCTGTCTGGCCGCCCCGGCGCATCAGCCTTCCTCGCGCACGATCTCGACCAGGCGGTCGCCGTAACGGGCCAGCTTGGTGCCACCGATGCCCCCGACCCGGCCCAGCGCATCGACGCTGGTGGGGCGCTGTTCGGCAATGTTGCGCAGGGTGCTGTCGTGGAAGATCACGAAGGCCGGCACGTTCTGCTCGCGCGCGAGTTCGGCGCGCAGGCCCCGCAGCGCATTGAACAGCGCCAGGTCCTGAGGCAGCACCGACAGGCCGGTGCGCTGGCCGCTGCGATCGCGCTCGCGGGCCGCCTTGGGCGTCTCGCGGCGCATCATGACCTTGCGCTGGCCCTTGAGCACCTCGCGGCTGCCATCGGTAAGGCGCAGCCCGCCGTAGGCGCTGCTGTCCACCTCGAGCAGGCTGGAGGCGACCAGCTGGCGGAACACGCTGCGCCAGGTACGCGCGTCCAGATCCTTGCCGATGCCATAGGTGCTCAGTTCGGTATGCCCGAACTGGCGGACCTTCTCGTTCTCGCCCCCACGCAGGATGTCGATCAGATGGCCCACGCCGAAGCGCTGGCCACTGCGGTAGACGCAGCTCAATGCCTTCTGGGCGGCGACGCTGGCATCCCAGGCATCGGGTGGCAGCAGGCAGTTGTCGCAGTTGCCGCAGGGCTGGGGGTAGGTCTCGCCGAAGCCGGCCAGCAGGACCTGGCGGCGGCACTGCATGGATTCGCAGTAGCCGAGCAGGTGGTCCAGCTTGGAGCGTTCCAGCGCTTTGCGCTCTTCGCCCGCCTCGGACTGCTCGATCATCTGTTTGAGCAGCACCACGTCGCCCAGGCCGTAGCAGAGCCAGGCCTCGGCGGACTCGCCATCGCGACCGGCGCGGCCGGTTTCCTGGTAATAGCCTTCCATCGATTTGGGCAGGTCGGTATGCGCGACGAAACGCACGTCCGGTTTGTCGATGCCCATGCCGAAGGCGATGGTGGCGCACATGACGATGCCATCCTCGCGCAGGAAGCGACGCTGGTTGGCGGCGCGGACCTCGGGCGGCAGGCCGGCGTGGTAGGGCAGGGCGTTCAGGCCCTCCTTGCAGAGGAACTCGGCGGTTTCCTCGACCTTGCGCCGCGACATGCAGTAGACGATGCCGGCGGCCCCGCGGTGGACCTTGAGGAAGTCCAGCAGCTGCCTTTTGGCGTTGTCCTTCTGGACGACCGTGTAGCGGATGTTGGGCCGGTCGAAGGAGCTGACGAAGTGCTGGGCGTTGGTGAGGTCCAGGCGTTCGGCGATCTCGCGCTGGGTGGGCGGATCGGCGGTGGCGGTCAGCGCGATGCGCGGCACGTCGGGCCAGCGTTCGTGCAGGACGGTGAGCTGGCGGTATTCGGGGCGGAAGTCGTGGCCCCACTGGGAGACGCAGTGGGCTTCGTCGATGGCGAACAGGGCGATCCGGCTGCGCGAGAGCAGCGACAGGAAGCGACCGGTGAGCAGGCGCTCAGGCGCGACGTAGAGCATGTCCAGTTCGCCGGCGAGCAGTTCGCGTTCGACGCGCGCACTGGTTTCGCCATCGAGGGTGGAGTTGAGGTATTCGGCGCGGACGCCGAGCTGGCGCAGGGCTTCGACCTGGTCCTGCATGAGCGCGATCAGCGGCGAAATGACGATGCCGGTGCCGTCGCGGAGCAGGGAGGGGACCTGGTAGCACAGCGATTTGCCGCCGCCGGTGGGCATGAGGACAAGCGCGTCATTGCCGGCGGCGACATGCTCGACGATCGCCTGCTGCGGACCGCGGAATTCGTCGTAACCAAAGATGCGGCTGAGCAGGTCGTGCGCGGGGCGGGAAGACATCGCCGTAGTTTACAGGGCTGGGCGCTCCGAGGCGGGTCATCCCATTCCGGATGTGAACGTAAGCGGGACACCCTTCGACCAGGCCGCCCCCCTTGAGTCAAGGGGGGCGGCGCCGCAGCGCAACCTTGGAACTCCCGCGGGGGCGAGGCCCCCAGGGGGATTACTGCAGCAGCGAACGCAGCATCCAGGCGTACTTTTCGTGGGTCTGCAGGCGCTGGGTCATCAGATCTTCGGTCGGTGCGTCATCGGCATCGTCCGCCACATCCAGCACTTTCCGGGCAGTGCGGCACACGGCCTCGTTGGCGGTGACCAACTGGCGTACCATTTCACGCCAGTCCGCGCTGTCGGTCAGGCCCGGCTCCTCGGCGATCGAGGTCAGGGCCGCGAATTCGCGGTAGGAGCCCGGGGCGTTGAAGCCCAGTGCACGGATGCGTTCAGCGACGTCGTCCAGGGCGGCCCACTGTTCGGTGTACTGGGTCTCGAACATGGTGTGCAGCGAGTTGAACATCGACCCGGTCACGTTCCAATGGAAGTTGTGGGTCTTCAGGTAGAGCGTGAACGCATCTGCCTGGAAGGCCGACAGTCCATCGGCGATCTTCTTGCGATCGCCCTCCTTGATCCCGATATCAATGTTCGGGGCCGACGGGGCCGCCGCGCCGAGTTTCTGCTTGGCCGTCTTGGGCTTTGCCGGGGTCTTGGTCGTCTTCGCCATGGGAGAATTCCTTATGGATGGGATGAATCGGATGGCCTTCACAATAGATCAGACTACCCTTTCAGTAGTAAACAAAAGTTCTAAACGAATCGATTGATGAGCGCTATCGAAAAACCACATGCAGCACGCCTGGCCCAGCAGCAGGCCGCGATCAACGGGGCCATGAGCCGCGACCGCGGTCGTTTGCTGGGGATGCTCTCGCGTTGGCGGGCCAAACCGGCGGATGCGGGGCTGGCGGCGGCGTTCGAGCAGGCCTTGCAGGCGTCCGTGCAGCGCCGTGAAGCGCGTGCGCTGAATCAGCCGGCCATCACTCTGGACGAGCAGCTGCCGATTGCGCGTGAAGCCGAGGCCATCACCGCGCTGATCCGCGACCATCAGGTCGTGGTGATCGCCGGTGAGACCGGCTCGGGCAAGACCACCCAGCTGCCCAAGCTGTGCCTGGCCGCCGGCCGTGGCACCGCCGGCATGATCGGCTGCACGCAGCCGCGGCGGATTGCCGCACGTGCGGTGGCCACGCGTGTCGCGCAGGAGCTGCAGTCCGAACTGGGCACCACCGTGGGTTACCAGGTGCGCTTCACCGACCGTGTCGGTGACGATACCCGCATCAAGTTCATGACCGACGGCATCCTGCTGGCCGAGATCAGCAGTGACCGCTGGCTGTCCAACTACGACACGATCATCGTCGACGAGGCACACGAACGCAGCCTCAACATCGATTTCCTGCTGGGCTATCTGAAGCAGCTGCTGAAGAAGCGCCCGGATCTCAAACTGATCGTCACCTCGGCGACCATCGATACCTCGCGCTTCGCCCAGCACTTTGATGATGCGCCGGTGATCAGCGTGGAAGGCCGCACCTTCCCGGTGGAAGTGCGCTACCGCCCGCTGGAAGGCGAGGGCGGCGGAGACGCCGACGGTGGCCGCGATGGCGAGCGCACCGTGAATGATGCGGTGGTCGCGGCGGTGGATGAAATCACCCGCATCGACCCGCGCGGCGACATCCTGCTGTTCTTCCCGGGCGAGCGCGAAATCCGCGATGCGCACCAGGCACTGGAGCGGCGCAAGTACCGCGGCACCGACGTGCTGCCGCTGTATGCGCGGCTGTCGGTCAAGGACCAGGACCTGGTGTTCAACCCGGGCAGCAACCGGCGCATCGTGCTGGCCACCAACGTCGCGGAAACCTCGCTGACGGTGCCGCGCATCCGCTATGTAATCGACCCCGGCTTCGCCCGCATCAAGCGTTACAGCCCGCGCCAGAAGCTGGACCGGCTGCATATCGAAGCGGTCTCGCAGGCCAGCGCCAACCAGCGCAAGGGCCGCTGTGGCCGCGTGTCCGAAGGCATCTGCTACCGGCTGTATTCCGAAGCGGATTTCCAGTCGCGCCCGGAGTTCACCGATCCTGAAATCCGCCGCTCCAGCCTGTCCGGGGTGATCCTGCGGATGCTGCAGCTGGGCCTGGGCAGGATCGAGGATTTCCCGTTCCTGGAAGCACCGGATGAACGCGCCATCGCCGATGGCTGGCAGCAGCTGGGTGAGCTGGGTGCGGTCGATGCCGAGCGCCGCCTGACCCCGATCGGGCGCCAGATGGCGCGCCTGCCGGTGGACGTGAAACTGGCTCGCATGCTGGTCGCCGCGCAGGCACAGGGCTGCCTGCGGCCGATGCTGGTGATCGCCTCGTTCCTGGGCATCCAGGACCCGCGTGAGCGCCCACCGGAAGCGCGCGCCGCCGCGGACAACGCACACGCGCTGTTCGCCGATGGGCGCTCGGAATTCGTCGGCGTGCTGCGCCTGTGGGACGGCTACCGCCAGGCCCACGAAGACCTCACCCAGTCCAAGCTGCGCGACTGGTGTGGGCGACATTTTCTTGGTTTCCTGCGCATGCGCGAATGGCGGGAGCTGCATCGCCAGCTGCGCGTGCTGTGCGAAGAGCTGGGCTGGAGTGAAGAGCCCGCCGAATCGTCGTTGGCACCGCTGCTGGCCGGGTCTTCGGCGCCGGCACCGGCGCGCGATGACGAGGCCAGGATCAAGGCGACGCGTGGCCAGCAGCACCGTGCCGCGCGGCTTGCCCGCGAAGGGAAGTCCGAACCGGCCCTTGTCGAGACCAAGGCGGCACCCGGCAACGGTGCCGATCCCGAGGCACGCAGCGCGTTCAGCGACAAGGTGCGCGCCGCGACGTACCAGACCCTGCACCGCGCGCTGATCGCCGGCCTGCCCACGCAGATCGGCCATCGCAGCGACAAGGGCGATTTCCTGGCGCCACGCCAGCGTCGCTTCCTGCCGTTCCCGGGCTCGGCCCTAGCCAAGCGGCCGCCGCCGTGGCTGCTCACAGCAACACTGCTGGACACCCAGAAGATCTGGGGTCTGACCAACGCGGCGATCGAGCCGGACTGGGTCATCAACGAACTGCCGCACCTGCTGCTGCGCAAGCACTTCGATCCGCACTGGTCGCGTGCGCAGGGCCAGGTGCTGGCCTCGGAGCAGATCAGTCTGTTCGGGCTGGTACTGGCCCCGAAAAAACCGGTGCATTACGGCCGCATCGCGCCGGGCGAGGCGCATGACATCTTCGTGCGCCAGGGTCTGGTGACCGGCGAGATCAACACCCGGGCCGGCTTCGTCGCCGACAACCTCAAGGTGCTGGAACAGGCGCGCGAAGAAGAAGCCAAGCTGCGCCGCGCCGGTATCGTCGCCGATGAAGGCTGGCAGGCGCGCTGGTACCTGGACCGGATTCCGGCCGAGATCCATTCGGCGATGGGCCTGGATACCTGGTGGAAAGCACTGGCGCCGGAGAAGCGCCGGGCGCTGTCGTGGACGCTGGCCGATCTGCTGCCGGGCGAAGGCAGCGATGCCGAGCGCTATCCCAGGTACCTGCCGCTGGGCGATGCGCGGCTGGCGCTGCATTACACCTTCGAACCCGGCGCCGAGGAAGATGGTGTGACGCTGGAGGTGCCGCTGCACCTGCTCAACGCGCTGGATCCGGCGCGGCTGTCATGGCTGGCGCCGGGCTTCGTCGCTGACAAGGCCGCCGCATTGATCCGCAGCCTGCCCAAGGCGATGCGCCGCAACTATGTGCCGGCACCGGACTTTGGCCGCGCGTTTGCCGAGGCCTTCGCCGAACCGACCGCCGATGACATCCGGGGCGAACTGGCGCGGTTCCTCTCGCGCGCGACGGGTGCCAAGCTGGCCGCGACCGATTTCGACGAAGCCTCGCTGGAGCCGCACCTGCGCATGAACCTGCGCCTGCGCGATGCGGGCGGCAAGGTGCTGGCGACCTCGCGCGATCTGGAGGCGCTGCGCGCGCGCTTCGGCGACAAGGCCGGTGAGGCCTTCGCCGCACGCGCAGGGCGTGCGCTGGCCGCGGAAGGGCTACGCGATTTCCCGGCCACCCCGATCCCGCTGCAGGTGCCGGGCGAAGCCGGCGTGCCGGCGTACCCGGCGTTGGTCGATCAGGGCGAGACCGCAGCGCTGAAGATCTTCGCCGACCGCAACGAAGCGCTCGAGCAGCACCCGCTCGGGGTTCGTCGATTGATGGAGATCGCGCTGGCCGACAAGGCCAAGCAGGCGCGCAAGCAATTGCCGGTGCCGCCCAAGACCGGGCTGCTGTACGCCGCGATCGAATCGCAGGAGCGGCTGCGGGGCGATCTGGTCGACGCGGCGATGAATGCCGTGCTGGCCGATGGGCTGGGTGATATCCGCGACCCTGCCGCGTTCGCCAAACGCAGTGCCGAGGCGGGCAAGGCGTTGTTCGGTGAGGCGATGGCGCGCCTGAAGCTGGCCGAGAACATCCTCGCCCACGTGGCCGAGCTCAAACCACAGCTGGAAGCGCCGCTGATGGGGTGGGCGCGTGGCAATCTCGATGACATGGAGCAGCAGCTTGCCGCGCTGGTCCACCCCGGGTTCCTGCGTGACACACCGGCCGATGCGTTGGCGCAGTACCCGCGCTATCTGCGCGCGATGATCCTGCGCACCGAGCGTGCCAAGCGCGATCCACCGCGTGATCAGGCCCGCATGCTCGAGCTGCGTCCGTTCGTGGAGGCGCTGGCGCAGGCCGACGCGCGCGGCCTGCGCCAGCGGCCGCAGTGGCAGGACCTGCGCTGGGACCTGGAGGAGCTGCGGGTGTCGCTGTTCGCTCAGGAGCTCGGGGCGCGTACCGGCATTTCGGCCAAGAAACTGGCCCAGCGCGTGGCCGCGCTGCAGAAGGCCTGATCCGGCAAGCCCCGTGCCGGTGCGGCACGGGGAACCAGGTACGGATTACTTGACGCGGCGGACCTTGGCGCGGGTGTTGACGCCCTGCACCTGCATGTACCACACGCCGCCCAGGCCGGGAGCGATGCTGACCTCGGGCGACTGGCGGCGGACGCCACCGACCTGGGCGTCGTCGATCTGCTCCCACTCCTGCGCGTTGGCGAGCACGTAACGCTGGCCCTTGCCGAAGCCGCGGAACGCACCGGTCAAGGTGCTTTTGATCGGCTCCTTGGTGCCGAAATCGAAGAAACCGTGGTTCTTCACGATGACTTCCTGGCGCCCCTCTTCGCGGGCCTGCTCGCGTGCGTCGGCCGCCAGGGCGGCCACTTTGCCCTGCAGCCAGTTGTTGAGCTCGGTCAGTTCCTGCGGTGTGAGTTTCTCCAGCCCGGCCGCCTTGAACTCGGCCGGCGACATCTGCTGCTGCAGATCGCCTTCCACCACGCGCTGGGCCAGCGCCGGCAGCGACACACTCATCACAATGGCCGCGCAGGCCAACAACCGCAGACGGGAAAAGCGCATGGCAGGGTCTCTCCTAGGGATGGCCGCAGTGTAGTGCCAGCGCCCGGGCATGTGCACATGCAGGCGACGGCGATTGTCGGGGGGGCGCTGCGGCGCTAGTGTAGATGGCCTCTGTCTTGTCTGTACGATGCTGTGAACCGCGCTTCTGCCCCCGGCCTGGATGCCTTGTTGAACCGACCCTCGGTGGCTTCGCTGCCGACCGAACTGCGCGAGGCGTTGCTGCAGCGCTGGCAGCAACCCGAGGCCGATCTGGAAATGCGCGCGGGCTGGCCGGTGCTGGCCGACACGCTTGATGCGCTGTCGCTGCTGTCGGCCGACGAGTCGGCGCTGCTGGCCACCCTGCTGTTCGATCTGCCGTGGCTGCGCGCCGGGCTGGACGCGTTGCCGGTCGGTGCGCTCAAGCCGGTGGTGGTCGGCCTGCTGGACGGGCTGGACGCGGCCGACCAGGTCTGGGCCCTGCATGCCGGGCGTGAGGCCGGTCGCAACAGCGAGGGGCTGCGTCGCCTGCTGCTGTCGATCATCCGCGATCTGCGCGTGGTGCCGATCCTGCTCGCCCGCCAGCTGGCCCGCATGCGCGGTGCCGATCGCCTGCCCGAGGAGGAACGGCGAGCGTTGGCTCAGCTCACCCGCGACATCCACGCGCCGCTGGCGAACCGGCTCGGCATCTGGCAGTTGAAGTGGGAGCTGGAAGACCTGGCGTTCCGCCACCTCGAACCGGAGACCTACCGCCGCATCGCCCGCGAGGTCGACGAAACCCGGTTGGCGCGCGAGCGCTATGTCGAGGCCGTCAAAAAGGCGCTGTCGCGCGAGTTGCTGGCGCAGGGCATCCGCGCCGAGGTCAGCGGCCGCCCGAAGCACATCTACAGCATCTGGCGGAAGATGCAGAAGAAGCGGCTGGCGTTCGAGCAGCTCTACGACATCCGTGCGGTACGCGTGATGGTGGACGACGTGGCCGCCTGCTACGCCGCATTGGGCGTGGTGCACGCGCTGTGGGCGCCGGTGCCGAGCGAGTTCGACGATTACATCGCGCGCCCGAAGGCCAATGATTACCGCTCGCTGCATACCGCCGTGGTCGGCCCGGAAGGTCGCACCATCGAAGTGCAGATCCGGACCCACGACATGCACGCCCAGGCCGAGCTCGGCGTGGCCGCGCACTGGCGCTACAAGGAAGGCAGCAAGGGCGCGGAGAAGGCCTTCGACCGCAAGATCACCTGGATGCGCCAGTTGCTGGAGCAATCCCAGGAGGGGCACGGCGGTGAGCTGGCCGGCGCGCTGGATGCCGAGCTGACCGAGGACCGGGTCTACGCGCTCAGCCCCAAGGACGAGGTGATGGACCTGCCGCAGGGCGCCACGCCGCTGGATTTTGCCTACCACGTGCACACCATGGTCGGGCACCGTTGCCGCGGCGCGAAGGTCAATGGCCGCATCGTGCCGTTGACCTACCGGCTGCGCAGCGGCGACCGCGTCGAGATCCTGACCGGCAAGGAGGCCGACCCCCGGCGGGACTGGCTGCTGGCCTCCAGTGGCTTCCTGGCCAGCAACCGCTCGCGTGAAAAGGTGCGCGGCTGGTTCCACAAGCTGGACCGCGCACGCAATGTGCAGGCCGGCCGCGAACTGCTCGAGCGCGAGCTGAAGCGGCTCGGCCTGCAGCATGCCGACCTTGCCATCGCGGTGAAGAAGTTCCACGCCGACAGCGTCGACGATCTCTATATCCAGGTCGCGCTGGGCGACACCGGGCCGAACCAGGTCAGCCGCGCGCTGCTGGAAGCCGAACGGGCCGCCAGCCAGCCGGCGGTGCCGGCGATGCCGCGGCCCACGGCGCGGCGCGACAGCGTGCGCAGTGCCAATTTCACCGTGCAGGGCGTGGGCAACCTGCTGGTGCAGCTGGCCCGCTGCTGCCAGCCGGTGGCCGGCGAACCGATCGTCGGCTACCTCACGCGGGCGCGTGGCGTCACCGTGCACCGCACCGACTGTGCGGCGCTGGCCCGGCTGGCCGCAGCCAGCCCGCAGCGCATTCTTCCCGTGGAGTGGGGCCAGGCCGGCGGTGGCTATGAAGTGGACGTGGTGGTCGATGCGGTCGACCGGCGCTGGCTGCTCAAGGACATCACCAACCTGATCGCGCAGGAGGATGCCTACGTCCTGGACATCCATAGCGACAACGTCCGCAACAGCGGCCGGGCGCACCTGCGGCTGCGGCTGAAGGTCAGCGACTACGGGCAGCTTTCCACCCTGCTGGGCAAGCTGGACGCACTGCCCGGCGTCAGCGAAGCCCGGCGTCTAGGCTGAGCTCACGTGCCCCACGCTAGGCTCGCGGCATGAGCCGGGACGACGATGACAGGCATGATGCCGCGCATGAGGCGCTGCGGCGGGTGCGCCGCGAGGGGCGCTGGTGGTGGGTGCAGGCGCGCCACGCCAAGCGCATCTGGCGCTGGGCGCTGCTGATCGCCGTGCTGCTGTTCGTGGCCCTGGCGCTGTTGCGCCGGCCGCTGGCGAACTGGTTCTGGAATGAACCGCAGATCGAGCAGCTGCTCGACCAGGGCGATCGCGCGCTGGCGGCCGGCCGCCTGACCCTGCCCGACGGCAGTGGCGCACGTGAGTCCTATCAAGCAGCGCTGGCGCTGGACAACGACCGGCTGCAGGCACGCACCGGCCTGGCCCGTACCGGCCAGGCGGCACTGCAGCAGGCGCGTGCTGCACTGGAACGCGGCGACCCGGCGGCCGCGACGACAGCGCTGGCCCTGGCGCGCGAGCTGCAGGTACCGCAGCGCGAAGCCGACGCGGTGGCGCAGCAGCTGCACGCGCACGACCAGGCACGCGCGGGGATCGGCGCCTTGCTCGGCCGCGCCGAAGCGGCCCTGCAGGCGCAACGGCTCGATGGCAGCCCGGACAGCGCGCTGCCGCTGTTCCAGCAGGTGCTCACGCTCTCGCCCAACCAGGTGCGTGCGCTGGAAGGGCGTGAGGATGCGCTGTCCGACCTCCTCCAGCAGGCGCGCACGGCGGCCGGCCGCGGCGATGTTGCACGCGCGGCCGAACGCGTGCGCAGTGCCCGGGGCTTCGACGCCGGACATGTCGATCTGCCGGCCACCCAGGAGGCACTGAACAACGCACTGGAGCGGCGCCAGCGCGAAGGCGAAGCCGCGCTGCGCCGACAGAAACTGGAGGCTGCGGCGGAGGCCTTCGCCGCGGTGCTTGCCGCCTTGCCCGACGATCCTGCCGCACACCGCGGCCAGCAGCAGGTGGCCGATGCGCAGCTCTTGCGTGCGACGCGGCTGGCCGGCAATTTCCGCTTCGACGAAGCGGCCCAGGTGGTGCAGCAGGCTGAAACGCTGGGCGCTTCCACGCGCGCGCTGGAGACGGCGCGGCATGCCATCGAGCAGGCGCGTCGTTCGCAGGCCGCGTTGAAGACCCCGGCGGTGCCGCGGGCGCAGCGCGAACGCACGCTGCAGAGCCTGCTCACGCGCCTGGAAGAGGCCGAGGGCCGTGGCAATTTCCTGGATCCCCCCGGCCGCAGTGCCTACGACGCGCTGCGTGAGGCCCAGGGGGTTGCGCCGCAGGACCCGCGTGTTCGCGCGGCGGCGCAGCGGTTGTTGCCAGCGAGCCGGCAGTGTTTCGAGGATCGCCTGCGCGAGAACCGGGTACTAGGAGCCGGAGCCTGTCTGGAGGCCTGGCAGACCCTGTCCTCCAGCGACGCAGGCCAGACTGCGGCAAGGCGCCGGCTGGCGCAGCGCTGGTTGGCGATCGGCAGTGAGCGGCTTGGCTCGGGCGATATCACCTTCGCGCAACAGGCGCTGGTGCAGGCGCGCCGCTGGCAGCCGGACCTGCCCGAGCTGCCGGCATTTGCCGAACGCCTGCGCAGTGCCGGTGGCGGCGCGGGAGCCTAGGCCAGGAACACCCGCTGTACGGTGGCGCGGGCGGCATCCAGCGAGAAGTGGTCCACGATGTTCTGCAGCCCGGCGGTGGAGAGCCGGCGCCACAGGGCCTCATCCTGGTACAGCCGGACCACGGCCTGGGCGAACGCCTCGGCATCATCGGCCACCAGTACATCCTCGCCATCGCGCAGGTGCATGCCTTCCACGCCGCAGGTGGTGGCGACCACGGGCTGGCCGTGCGCCATGCTGAGATTCACCTTGCCCTTGACCCCCGCGCCGAAGCGCAGCGGCGCCACGGCGATGCGCACGCCGTCCATGTACGGCACCACGTCCGGCACGAAGCCATGGATGTCCACACCGGGCTGGGTCGCGGCCAGCTCGCGCAGCGCATCGGGCACGGCTGCGCCGATGCAGTGGAACCGGATATCGGGCAGCTGCGCGCGGATGCGCGCGAAGACCTCACCGATGAACCACTGCATGGCATCCAGGTTCGGCGGATGACGGAAACCGCCGACGAACACCAGGTCGCGGCGTTCGGCCCAGTCCGGCCCTGCACCGGCCACTTCATGCAGGTTGGAGATCAGTTCCACCGTCGCGCCCGGCGCATCGATGCGCAGCTGCTCGCGTTCGGCTGCGCTGACCAGCACGGTCACATCGACCTGCTCCATCACCGCCAGCTCGCGTGCGCGGGTGCGCTCGGCATTGCGCAGCAGGCCGGCGTCGCCGGCGATCTCAGCGCCGCGACGCTCGCGCAGGTAATGCAGGTCGACGGTGTCGAACACGGTGCGCGCCTGCGGCGCGAAGCTGCGCAGCAGCGGCAGGCATTCGTGGGCGACGTGATAGCGCACCATCATCACCACCCCGAAGCGGGCGCCGTTGGCCCGCAGCCACGATGCCACGCCGTCGAGGTAGGGCGCGTACCAGACCTCCACGCCCAGCGCCTGCAGCGCCTCGGTGGCGGCGCCGGCATGCTCGCGCCGGGTCGGCACGAACACCACATGGACGCCCTCGTCGAGCAGCATCCGGACCAGGTTGTACTGGCGCAGCGAGGCCGAGTCGCGATCCGGCTGCGGCACTTCTTCATCCAGGATCAGGACCTGGCGCTGGGCGCGATGGAGCAGGGCCGGCGAGGGCACGCTGCCCACGCTCGGCTGCGCTTGCAGCGCCTTGGCCCACTTCGCCGCGAACACCCCGCGGTTGCGGACCTGGTAGGCCTTGACCCCGCTGCCGGTATCGGTGCCGTTGCTGGTGCCCTCGTCATGCACCACGCGGCTGGCCGGCTGCACCAGCACGCGGTGGCCACTTTCGCGGACAGCGAAGGCCAGGTCGGTATCTTCGTAGTAGGCGGGCTTGTAACGTAGATCGAAGCCGCCAAGCTGGTCCCACAAGGCGCGGGGGATCATCAACGCCGCGCCGGAGCAGTAGTCGGCATCGCGAAGCGCGCTGTAGCGCGGATCCTCGGGTGACTCGAAGCGGCCATAGCTCCAGCCGCTGCCGTCCTGGAAGATCACGCCACCGGATTCCTGCAGGCGGCCATCGGGGTAGAGCAGCTGCGCACCGACCAGGCCGGCACGCGGCACCCGAGCAAAGGTGGCGAGCAGGGCATCCAGCCAGCCTGGCTGCGGCACGGTGTCGTTGTTGAGCAGCACCACGTACTGGCCACGCGAGCGGGCCACGCCATCGTTGCAGGCCTCGATGAATCCGCCGTTGGTTGGCCGCACCTCATAGCGCAGCCCGCGGACCTGCGGCATCCAGGCGGTGGTTTCGTCGCTGCTGCCGTCGTCCACCACCAGGATCTCGCAGTCGACCTGCGGCGGGTGGGCCGCCAGCGCCCGCAGGCAGGCCAGCGTGTGGCCGGCATGGTTGTAGACCGGAATGATGATGCTGACCACCGGGCGCTCGCTGGCCGGGACCGTGAACGGCGCGAACGGTGTGGCCTCCGGCAGGAACAGCGGTGCGCCGCGCGGGGCGGGCACGGCCTGGGTATGGACCCGGATGCGCTGCCAGGTGGCGCGCCAGCCCCGGGTGCGCAGGCTGGCCAGACTGCGACGGAACAGGCCGAGCATGCGGTTCAGGAAATAGCGAGCATCGGCCAAGGACATCGACATCCCGTTGCAACTCCAGCTTAAGCGGGGGAACCCGGGAGAACGCGCCGCTCGCGGTGGCTGCGTTAGACTCGCCGGACTTCATATTCTCGCATCCCCGTGCCCCGACGCTACGATTCCGACGACATCGACGAGTTCGACGACGACACCGAAAGCCGCGGCCCGCTGTGGCGGCGCCGGTTGATCACCTGGGGCATGGCGGCTGTGGCGCTGGGGCTGGGCTTCCTGATCCCCTATACGGTGTACCTGAACCAACAGGTCACCCAGCGCTTCGGCGAGCTGCGCTGGCAGATTCCCACCCGTGTCTATGCGCGCCCACTGGCGTTGGCGCCGGGTGTGGCCATGGATGCGGCCACGCTCAAGACCGAGCTGGCGGCGTCGGCCTACCGCGATGACGGGATCGGCAAGTCGCCGGCCACGTACACGCAGGAAGGCGGGCGCTTCGTCATTTCCAGCCGTGGCTACAACGATGTGGATGGCCGGGTCGCCCCGCGCCGCGTCGAGCTGAGCCTGTCCGGCGGGTCGATCGCCTCGCTGCGCGATCCCGACAGCCGCAGGGCCCTCAAGGCCGCGCGCCTGGATCCGGCCCGTATCGCCACGCTGTACGGCCAGAAGCAGGAAGAGCGCCGGCTGGTTCGCATCGAGGAAACCCCCGAGCTGCTGGTCACCGGCCTGCAGGCGGTGGAGGACAAGGATTTCAGCCGCCACCACGGTATCGATCTGAGCGGTATCGCCCGCGCGGTGTGGGTGACCGTGCGCTCCGGCGGCCAGAGCCGCCAGGGTGCCTCGACGCTGACCCAGCAGCTGGCCCGCAGCGGCCTGCTCGGGATCGGCAAAGAGCAGACCGTCACCCGCAAATTCAACGAGGTGCTGTACGCGCTGATCATGGAGGCGCGCTACGACAAGCGCACCATCCTGGAGGCCTACCTCAACCAGGTCTACCTGGGCCAGCGCGGCAGCCAGGCCATCCATGGCATGTCCTCGGGTGCGGAATTCTGGTTCGGCCGTGATCTGGCTTCGCTCAACACCGAGCACGTCGCGCTGCTGATCGGCCTGGTCAAGGGCCCGTCCTATTACGACCCGCGCCGCAATCCCGAACGCGCGCTGGACCGCCGCAACTTCGTGCTGGGCAAGCTGCGCGAAGCCAATCTGATCGACGATGCCGAGTACAAGCGTGCCGTCGAAGCGCCGCTGGGTGTCCCCAAGACGCCGGGGCTGATCGCGGCCAACCGCTTCCCGGCCTATGTGGATCTGGTCCGCCGCCAGCTTGGCCACGACTATCCCGAGTCCGTGTTGCAGGGCGCCGGGCTGAGCGTGATGACCGGCATGGCACCGTCTGCCCAGGCGTATGCCGAAGGCGCGGTCACCAAGACGATCAAATCGCTGGAGAGCAAGCGTCGCCCCGAGCTGCAGGCCGGCCTGGTCCTGACCGACGTCCACAACGGCGATGTGCTGGCCGTGGTCGGCAGCCGCGAAGTGTCCGAGCCGGGCTTCAACCGCGCCATCGAGGCGCAGCGTCCGGTGGGTTCGCTGCTCAAGCCATTCGTGTACCTGCTGGCGCTGGCGCAGCCGGACCGCTACTCGCTGTCCAGCTGGGTCGACGATTCCCCGGTGACGGTGCAGCTCAGCCGCGGCAAGCAATGGTCGCCGGGCAACGCGGACAACCGCAGTCACGGCACGGTCCGCCTGATCGACGCACTCGCCCATTCCTACAACCAGGCCACGGTGCGGGTGGGCATGCAGGTCGGCCCGGAGCGGGTTACGCAGTTGATCCACGTCCTGGCCGGGATCAAGGCCGACCCCAATCCAGCGGTGATCCTGGGCTCCACCGATCAGAGCCCGTATGCGATGGCCCAGCTGTACCAGTTCCTGGCCTCCGGCGGTGAAATCCAGCCGCTGCATGCGGTGCGTGGCGTGCTCGATCCGCAGGGCAAGCTGATGAAGCGCTACGACAAGACCCCGGCGCCGGCGCAGGAGGGCGACTCGATCGCCGCGAACCTGATCAGCATCGGCCTGCAGCAGGTCGTGGCCAGCGGTACCGCGCAGCGCCTCAACGCCGATGGGCTGGGCCGCCTGCAGCCGGCCGGCAAGACCGGCACCACCAATGATGGTCGCGACAGCTGGTACGCCGGCTACACCGGCGACCACCTGGCGGTGATCTGGATGGGCAATGACCAGAATCAGCAGGCCGGGCTGTATGGCGCGACCGGCTCGATGCGGGTCTGGTCGGGCATCTTCCAGCGCCTGCCGAGCGCGCCCCTGAAGGTGAGCAACAAGGGCCTGGACTGGCAGTACGTGGAGGCCAGCGGTACCGCCACCACCGATGAAGGCTGCCCGGGCGCGCGTCGTTTCCCGTTCGTGGTGGGGTATACCCCTGCCTATGTACCGTGCGCCGCGCCGAGCGCGTTGCCCGAAGGCGAGGGCGGCGAGCAGAGCGAAGGCGGTGGCTGGCGCAGCTGGTT
>NZ_JAPJIU010000018.1:0-67605 GCF_026241915.1 Stenotrophomonas sp. RIT-551
GTTCTCGGCCCAGTCCAGCAGCGGGTTGGTTTCCACCGCCTCGTTGATTTCCAGCTCCAGCTCGGCGCTGGACATCTGCAACAGCTTGATCGCCTGACGCAGCTGCGGCGTCATGACCAGGTGTTGCCCCATCGATGTCTGCAGCCGTGCTTTCATGCCTGTGCCGAACGGAAGGAAGGCGTTGCGGCGGCCGCTGGATCAGAGCTTGAAGGTATCCCCAAGGTAGACGCGGCGGACGTCGGCGTTGGCCAGGATCTCGTCCGGCGCGCCCTGTGCCAGCACGCTGCCCTCGTTGAGGATATACGCGCGGTCGCAGATTCCCAAGGTTTCGCGGACATTGTGGTCGGTGATCAGCACCCCGATCCCGCGCTGCTTGAGATGGGTGACGATGCGCTGGATTTCACCGACCGAGATCGGGTCGACGCCGGCGAACGGCTCATCGAGCAGGATCAGGCGCGGTTTGGCCGCCAGCGCGCGGGCGATTTCACAGCGGCGGCGCTCACCGCCGGAGAGGCTGGCCCCGAGCTGGTCGGCCACGTGGTTGATCTGCAGTTCGTCCAGCAGGCTGGCCAGTTCCTTTTCGCGGCCGGCCTTGTCCAGGTCCTCGCGCAGTTCCAGCACCAGGCGCAGGTTGTCGGCCACGGTCAGCTTGCGGAACACCGAGGGTTCCTGCGGCAGGTAGCCCACGCCCTGCTTGGCGCGGGTGTACATCGGGTCGCTGGTGATGTCCTTGCCGTCCAGCACGATGCTGCCGGCATCGGTCTCGACCAGCCCCACGATCATGTAGAAGCAGGTGGTCTTGCCGGCACCGTTGGGGCCGAGCAGGCCCACCACTTCACCGGCCTCCAGGGTCAGCCCGAAATCCTTGACGACTTCACGCTGCTTGTAGCGCTTGCGCAGGCCTTTGGCGACGAGCATTACTTCTTGCTCCCGGCGGCGGGCGGGGTGGCGGGCTTGGCCGCGGGCGTGGCCGGCTTGGCCGCCGGGGCGGCCGGTGCGGCGCCCTTGTTCTTGGGCTGGATCACGGTGCGCACGCGGGTGCCGTCGCCACCGCTCTGCATGTTGCCGGTGCGCGTGTTGTAGGTCATTTTCTGGCCGCTGTTGGTGCCGCGCGGCGACTCGACCTTGTAGTTGCCGGTGAGGATGATCACTTCGCTGTTGACGTTGTAATCCATGTTGTCGGCCCAGGCCTTCATCTTGGAGCCGTCATCCATTTCCTGCTCCAGCGTGGCCTGCTTGCCGGTCAGCACGACGCGTTCGATATCGCCGTTCTTGCGGAACAGATCGGCGTTGGCCGCGTGGATCACCAGGGTGCCCTGGGTGATCACCACGTTGCCGGTGAACGTGCACTTGCCCGCATCGTCGGTCAGGTTGCAGTCGTTGCTGTTGGATTCCAGGTTCATCGGCTGGTTGCGGTCGGACGACTTGGCCAGCGCCACGCCGGGCAGCAGCAGGGCGAGCAGCGCGAGCTTAGCGGGCAGCGTTCGGTTCATAGCGGGTCTTGACCTGTGAAAGGAGTTTGTACTGCCGGGTTTTCATGTCGGCTTCAAAGCCGACGCCTGTCTGTGACAGGCCCGGGCGGGTCATGGTGACCCGGGCATCGGTCCTGGCGCGGTTCTCGTTCGGGAACACGTCCAGATGATCGGTGCGGAAGGTGGTGGGCACAACGCCGGGGACCTTGGGGCTGTCGCCGCTGACGTTGCCGATGAGCTTGAGCTGGTCGCCCTTGGCGCTGACCCAGCCGCTGTCCCCGCGCATCTCCCAGTGATTGCCGTCCTGGTCGGGCAGCAGGAACACCGGGGTGGTCAGGGTCATGGTTTCATCGCTGCGCGCACGCTCCAGCAGCGGGGCGCGCAGGGTGGTGGATTCCTTGCCCTGTTCGTCCAGCGCCACGATCTGGAAATCGTGCAGCACGTAATCCTTGGTGGCATCCTCGCCCTCGGCCACCGGGGCCTTGTCGCGATGATGCAGGGCCAGCCAGCCGGTCAGCAGTGCGGCGACCAGGAGCAGGCCGCCGATGGCGGTACGCACGTTCATGCGCCGAACCTCGCCAGCACGGCGTCCACATGGCCCTGTGCAGCCAGCAGGACATCGCACAGCTCACGCGCGGCACCCTGGCCACCGTCGCTGCGGGTCTGCCAGTGCACGCGTTCGGCGATCCACGGGTGGGCATTGGCCGGCGCGACCGCCAGGCCGACCGCGCACAGCGGGCCGAGATCGGGCAGGTCGTCGCCCATGAAGGCCACCTGGTCCAGGCCGATCCCGTGCTGCTCGCACAGCGCCTTGACGCTGGCCAGCTTGTCGCCGACTGCGATCTGGGTATCGATGCCCAGGTCCGCGCCGCGCTTGAGCGCGGACAGGCTGTTGCGCGCGGTGATCAGCACCGGGTGGATACCGTGGTGTTGCAGCAGTTTCAGGCCGAGTCCGTCCTGCACGTAGTACGCCTTGCTCTCGTTGCCGTCCTTGTCGTAGTAAAGCCGACCGTCGGTGAGCGTGCCGTCCACGTCGAAGCAGGCCAGCCGGATACGGCCGGCGACGGCATGCAGGTGGGACGGGAAACCGGGCAACGGGGAGTAGGGCATCGTCTGGGGGCAGCTCAGCTGAATGGAGGAAGGCAACTGTGGTTTAAACCACCCGGGCCCGCAACAGGTCATGAATGTTGAGCGCGCCGACCAGATGGCCGTCGGCATCGACCACCATCAAGCCGTTGATCTTGTGGGCTTCCATCAACTGCGCGGCCTCGGCCGCCAGCTGGTCGGCACCGATGGTGCGCGGGCCGCGGGTCATCACATCGGCGATCTTCGCGCTGCGCACGTCCAGGTCGGTATCCAGCGCACGGCGCAGGTCGCCGTCGGTGAACAGGCCGATCAGGTGGTTGTCCGCGTCCACCACGGCGGTCATGCCCAGGCGCTTGCGGCTCATCTCCACCAGGGCTTCGCTGAGGCTGGCGCCGACGTCCACGCGCGGCAGTTCATCCCCGCTGTGCATGACGTCGGTGATGTGCAGCAGCAGGCGGCGGCCGAGGCTGCCGGCCGGGTGCGAGCGGGCGAAATCATCGGCCGTGAAGCCACGCGCATCTAGCAGGGCCACGGCCAGCGCATCGCCCATGGCCAGCGAGGCGGTGGTGCTGGAGGTCGGGGCCAGTGCCAGCGGGCAGGCCTCGGCCGGTACGCTGACATCCAGGTGAACGTCGGCGGCGCTGGCCAGGCTGGACTGCGGCCGGCCGGTCATCGCGATCAGGCGGTTGCCCTGGCGCTTGAGCACCGGCAGCAGCATCAGCAGTTCGTCGGACTCGCCCGAATAGGACAGCGCCAGCACCACATCGGCCTCGGTGATCATGCCCAGGTCGCCGTGACCGGCTTCACCGGGGTGCACATAGAAGGCCGGGGTGCCGGTCGAGGCCAGGGTAGCGGCGATCTTGCGGGCCACATGCCCGGACTTGCCCATGCCGGTGGCGACCACGCGGCCCTTGCCCTGCAGGACCAGTTGGCAGGCCTGGCTGAATGCCTCGCCCAGCCGCTCGGCGACCGCGCCCAGCGCATCGCGCTCGATCTCGAACACGCGGCGGCCGCTGGCGACCAGTGCCGCAGCGTCGGCCGGATGGGGGAGTTGGGGCGAGACAGCCATGCGAGCGCCACGTGGAAGAGTAGAATGAGCGCTCATTTTATTAGGAAAGCCCGTTGGACGCCGAGACCATCCGCAATCTGATCGAAACCGGCCTGCCTGGCGCCCGCGCGGACGTGCAGGGTGACGACGGCGTGCACTTCGAGGCCACCGTGGTCTGCGACGCCTTTGCCGGCAAAATGCCGCTGGCCCGCCACCGCATGGTCTACGCGACCCTGGGCGATCTGATGGGCGGGGCGATCCACGCGCTGGCGCTGAAGACGGTCACCCCGGCCGAAGCGGGCGGTTGATTCCGGGGTACCCCTCACGGTTATCGTTTCAGCCGACCCACGGTCGGCTACCCAGACCATTCAGCCGACCAACGGTCGGCTCTACCTCATTCCAAGTAGATTCCATGGCCAAGATCGTAGTGACCGGCGGCAAGCCGCTGCACGGTGAAGTGAACATTTCCGGCGCCAAGAACGCTGTCCTCCCCATCCTGTGCGCGACCCTGCTGGCCGATGCGCCGGTGGAGATCACCAACGTGCCGCACCTGCACGATGTGGTCACCACCGTGAAGCTGCTCGGCGAGCTGGGTGCCAAGGTCACCATCGACCAGGGCACCCTGTCGCGCGGCAGCGCGATCGTGGTCGACCCGCGCTCGGTGGACCAGCACGTGGCGCCGTATGAGCTGGTCAAGACCATGCGCGCCTCGATCCTGGTGCTCGGCCCGCTGCTGGCCCGCTTCGGCGCGGCCGAAGTGTCGCTGCCTGGCGGCTGCGCGATCGGCTCGCGTCCGGTCGACCAGCACATCAAGGGCCTGCAGGCCCTGGGTGCAGAAATCACCGTCGAGAACGGCTTCATCAAGGCCCAGGCCAAGCGTCTGAAGGGGGCCCACTTCACCTTCGACATGGTCAGCGTCACCGGTACCGAAAACGTGCTGATGGCCGCCGTGCTGGCCGAAGGCACCACCGTGCTGGACAACGCGGCGATGGAGCCGGAAGTCACCGACCTGGCGCACTGCCTGATCGCGCTCGGCGCGAAGATCGAAGGCCTGGGCACCGCCCGCCTGACCATTGAAGGCGTCGAGAAGCTCTCCGGTGGCCGTCATGAAGTGCTGCCCGACCGTATCGAAACCGGCACCTTCCTGGTCGCCGCGGCGATGACCGGCGGCAAGGTCACGGTCAACCGTGCCCGCCCGAACACCATGGACGCGGTGCTGGCCAAGCTGGTGGAGGCCGGTGCGCACATCGAGACCACCGAAGACAGCATCACCCTGGACATGGGCGGCAAGCGCCCGCGTGCGGTCAACCTGACCACCGCGCCGTATCCGGCGTTCCCGACCGACATGCAGGCGCAGTTCATGGCGCTCAACTGCGTGGCCGACGGCGTGGGCGTAATCAACGAAACGATCTTCGAAAACCGTTTCATGCACGTCAACGAACTGCTGCGCCTGGGCGCGGACATCCAGGTGGAAGGCCACACCGCGATCGTGCGGGGTGCCGAGCAGCTCAGCGGCGCGCCGGTGATGGCCACCGATCTGCGCGCCTCGGCCTCGCTGATCCTCGCCGGCCTGATGGCCGAGGGTGATACCACCATCGACCGCATCTACCACCTGGACCGCGGCTACGAGAACATCGAAGAGAAGCTGTCCTCGCTGGGCGCCACCATCCGGCGCGTCGCGGCATGATCCTGCGCGGCCGGTTCACCCGCCGCCGCAAGGCGCTGCTGGTCCTGGTGCTGATCGTGCTGGCATGGCTGGGCTACGCCTGGTATGCCGGCATCGCGATCACCCAGGGCATCCAGCAGGAAGACATGGACTGGAACGGCGACGGCACGGTCAGCCGTACCGAGGTGTTCCAGTCGTTCTATGCGGTCGGCGTGGACAAGAGCGTCGACGGCAACCGCCACTGCAGCACCTACTACTGGCGCGATACGCGGCAGCAGATCCGGGTGGACTGCAAGACGGTCTTCGGCGAGGCCAAGCCGGAATGAAAAAACGCCCGCGCAAGCGGGCGTTTTTCTGGGTCAGTTCATGCCTTTGATCGTCAGGTCCAGCGCATCCTTGCCGCTCTCACGCTGCAGCAGGCGCGCCGGCACCGGGAACTCCGGCACGATCCAGGCGATCAGTTCCTTGTTGCCGTCCACGCGCGAGACCTTCGTCGCGTCGTAGGACTTGCCGGCCACGGTGATCTTTTCCTTGCCGACCACCTTGTAGGACATCGGCTTGATCCGGCCTTCGTCGACCATGCGGTAGTTCAGCGGCTTGCCGGCAGCCAGATCCCGCGCGATCGCCAGGTTGATCAGCAGGGCGTCCATGTCGCCGGCCTTGAGCGCGACCGGGCCGCGACGGTCCGGCTTGACGTCGCCGGTCCAGGTCGCCTGGTTGCTGGTCCAGTTGTAGTTGGCGTCCACGTTGCGTTTCTTGACCAGCAGCACCGAGCGGTCGTTGCTGCTCAGCGGGCGCAGGCGGCCGTTGGCTTCCTCGAAGACGGTGTTCTGGCTGAGATCGGCCAGCTGGTTCTTGACGTTGAGGCTGTAGCGCCACTTGTTGGCGCCTTCGCTGGTGAGGGTCATGGTGCCATTGGCCTGCATGCCCATGTAGCTGGCCTGGTAATCGGCCTTGAACGGCTGCAGCGCCATGGCGGGCAGGCTCACGACAGCCAGGGCGCCAGCGGCGATCCAGGTCAGCGGACGGTTCAGTGTGGTCATGCTCAGACTCCTTGGTATTCGATCAGGCGCAGATCAATCCGATCTTCGCCATCTTCGCGTTGCAGGATGCGCACCGGCGTGGGAACACCGTTGGCGATCCAGAGGATGGTTTCATCGTTGCCGCCGTTGGTGCGGTACACCCGCAGCGCGTTGTAGGACAGGTCGCCCACCGGCACGTTCTCCGTGTCCGGCGCGGCCTGGTAGTCGTGCTGGCGGACGCGGCCCACGTCCACATAGCGGTAGTGCATCTGTCCGCCGGGGCGGGCGTCGCGCATGATCGCCAGATTCAGCAGCAGCGCGCTCTGGTCGCCGGGCTGCAGCGGGATCGGCTGGCGGCGTTCCTTCTTCAGATCGCCCAGCCACTGCGCGGTGCCGGCCTGCCAGTCATAGGTGCCGGTCACTTTCTTGCCCAGGAACAGGCCTTTGCGGACGGTGCTCTGGCTCAACGGCACGTAGGTACCGTTGCGGTTCTCGAACACCGTGCTCTGCTCCAGGTTCAGGCCGAGCACGCTGGCAAAGCCGCTGCGGCCCACCACCTGCATGTCCACCCGCCACTGGTCGCCGCCGGTGTGGGTGACGCGCATGGTCGCATCCCCGGCCTGCTTGCCCTTGTAGAGGGCCTGGTAGGTGGCGGTGAATGGCTGCAGCGGCGGCGCCTCCCAGTCCATTGCAGGCAGGGCGGGCAACGGGGGTGTCGCCGTCTCCTGCGCGTGGGCAAGGGCGGCGGTGCACAACAGGGAGGCCATCAGCAGCACGGGCTTGAACAAAGGCGTTCTCATGCGGGCCGGTCGGTGGGGGAAGGGGAAGAATGCCAGCGCCGGGATCAGCGGCGTGTGTGCGCGGCGCTTATCGGTTCAGCTGTCCGGCGCAATCTAGGCGCAGCGGGCTAAACAGGGGGTGACCGTCGAGCTGGAGCTGACCTGCCTGTTCAGTTACGCGGCCGCTGACCAGCAGCCCGAGGCTGGCGATCAGCAGCGGATGCTCCACGGCCAGCACCCGCAGGGCCAGCGCTTCGGCGGTGTCACCAGCCTGCACCGGCACGCGGGCCTGGGCAAGCACGGTGCCGGCATCCAGTTCGGGCACCACGAAGTGCACGCTGGCGCCGTGCTCGGCATCACCGGCTTCCAACGCGCGCGCATGCGTGTGCAGCCCCTTGTACAGCGGCAGCAGGGAGGGATGGATGTTGACCAGGCGGCCATCGAACCGCGCCACGAAGGCCGGGCCGAGGATGCGCATGTAACCGGCGCAGACGATCCAGTCCGGGGCGAACGCGTCCAGCGCATCGGCCATCGCCGCATCGAAGGCGGCGCGGTCCGGGAAGTCCCTGGGCGAGCGCGCCCAGCGCTGGGCCGGGCCGACCTTGAGCAGGGCCGAGGCCTCGGGTTTGTCCGAGAGCACGGCCACGACCTGCGCATCCAGCCGCTGCGCGGCGATGGCGTCCAGGATGGCCTGCAGATTGCTGCCCCGGCCGGAGGCGAGTACGGCGATACGGCTGCTCATGCGGTTTCGAAGGCCGCCTTGACTGCCGGGCGCGACAGCACCACCAGGGTGAACACGCCCAGGGCGGTACCGAACGGCATGAAGATGCAGGCGATACCGGCCACCACCATGCACAGCAGGTAACGCCGGCGCTGCGCCAGGCAGCGCCCGGCATAGGCCATGTACCCGGCCAGCACCAGCCCGGCAGCGCAGCCCAGCCCACCGATCAGCACGAACACCCACCCAAGCAGGCGCGGATCGAAAGGCGGCGGCGCCTCGCCCGGCGCCAACGGCGGTGGTGCGGCGAAGATGACGGCCACGCCCATCAATAGATAGATCAGCGGGAACAGCGAGAACAGCGCGGTCAGGCCGGCCAGTACATAGTGGAAGACCGACAGCAGTTGCAGCTGCGAGGTGTCAACCGCGGTGCCCGGCACAGCCGGCGCCGCTGCGGCGGGCAGCGACGGCGGTTGGGCAGCGGCCTCCAGGCGGGGCTCCATGACCGGGCTCAGCCGATCTTGACGCGTTCGGTGCCATCGGCGGGGGTCACAGCACCAATGGTCCAGTGGTCCAGCCCCTGCGCGGTGACGGCGGCAGCGACCGAGGCCACCTGGTCGGCGGCCACGATCAGCACGAAGCCGATGCCGCAGTTGAAGGTGCGCCACATCTCGCTGTCGGCCACCGCGCCTTCCTTCTGCAGCCACTGGAACACCGGCGGCAGGGTCCAGGCATCGGCCTGGATGTCCAGGCCCAGGCCCTCGGGGACGACGCGGATGATGTTCTCGGTCAGGCCGCCACCGGTGATGTGGGCCATGCCGTGGATCGCCGCGCCATGGGTCTTGAGCAGCGCCAGGATCGGCTTGACGTACAGGCGGGTCGGCGCCATCAGGGCATCGACCAGCTTGACCCCGCCCTCCAGTTCCAGGTCGGCCGGCTGGCCGGCGCGGTCATAGATGCGGCGCACGAGCGAGTAGCCGTTGGAGTGCGGGCCGGAGGAGGCGATGCCGATCAGCACGTCGCCGGCGGCCACGCTGGCGCCGTCCTTCAGTTCGCTCTTCTCGACACCGGCGACGGTGAAGCCGGCCAGGTCGTACTCGCCCGGGGCATACATGTCGGGCATTTCAGCGGTCTCACCACCGATCAGCGCGCAACCGGCCTCGGTACAGCCGTTGGCAATGCCGCCCACGACCGCTGCCGCGGTATCGATGTCCAGCTTGCCGGTGGCGAAATAATCCAGGAAGAACAGCGGCTCGGCGCCCTGGACCAGCACGTCGTTCACGCACATGGCGACCAGATCGATGCCGATCGTGTCGTGGCGGCCCAGCTGTTGTGCGAGCTTCAGCTTGGTGCCCACGCCATCCGTTCCCGAGACCAGGACCGGCTCGCGGTACTTGCTGGAGAGGTCGAACAGGGCGCCGAAGCCACCCAGGCCCCCCATGACTTCCGGGCGGAAACTGCGCTTCACCAGCGGCTTGATGCGCTCGACCAGCTCATTGCCCGCGTCGATATCGACACCGGCATCGCGGTAGGTCAGGGGAGAGGGGTTGGACGGGGAATTGGTCACGGGCGTCGGCGCTGCGCTGGGGTGAAAGCGCGATTTTAACAGGCCACGTTGGCGCGCAGGCCCTATTCGGGCAACAATTCCCCCCGGATACGCTCAATGGAAGTCCTGATGCGCCGCAGCCTCTTTTTCATGATGTTCCTCGCGCTGTGCCTGCCGGTGGCCTCGATGGCCCAGAGCGGCCTGCGCACCGAAGGCGATGTGGCCACCGCCAGTGGCGCTTACGAGGCCGAGGTCCCGGTCAACAGCCAGGCCGATTCGGACCGCAACGGTGCCCTGGCCAGGGCGCTGGGCAATGTGCTGGCCAAACTCTCGGGCGACCGCAGCGTGATGAGCCGCCCCGGGGTGATGCAGGCCCTGCGCAACGCCAAGGATTACGTGGCCAGCTATGACTACCGCCAGGACCAGAGCACCTCGGCCGGCGGCGCCCCGAGCTACCGCACGATCCTGGTGGCGCGCTTCCGCGAGGATGACGTCGACGGGCTGATCTCGGCCCTGGGCCTGCCGCTGTGGCCGCAGCCCCGCCCGAAGCCGGTGATCTGGCTGGCTATCGACGATGGCTCCGGCCCGCGTCTGGTCACCGTGCAGCAGGCCAACGCGGCCCGCCCGCTGCTCAACCGGGCCATCGAACGCGGCTACAAGCTGGGCCTGCCCTCGGGCAGCGCGGCCGAGCAGGCGCTGGTCGGCGCGATCTGGCGCCAGGACACGGCCGCCGTCGCCCGCGCCTCGGCGCGCTATGCCCCGCCGATGCAGCTGATCGGCAAGCTCTACCGCGATGGCAGCGGCTGGGTCGCCGACTGGGTATTCGTCGATGGCGGCAAGGAACTGAACAAGTGGAGCACCAAGGACAGTGACGCCCGCCGCGCCATGGCCGGTGGTGCCGACGGCGCCGCCGATGCGCTGGTGCGCCGTTACGCCAAGGCCGGGGCCGCCACCGGTGCCGCCGGGACCTACACGATCGTGGTGCTGGGCCTGAACAGTGCCGAGGACTACATGCGCCTGGCTGCCGGCCTGCGCGAGACCGCGGTGGTCCGCAACGTCACCCCGCTGCGCGCCTCGGGCGACCGCCTGGAGCTGTCGCTGGAGCTGACCACCGGCCTGCCCGGCCTGAACCGCATGCTGGGCGACAACGGCGTGATCGCGCCGACCGCACCGCTGGCCCTGCCGGTGCCGATCGATGAAACCAACCCCTCGGCCCTGCCGCCGCCTGCCAGCAACGAGTACCGCCTGCGATGATCCTTACCCCCGAAGCGGAAATCGCGCAGTTCCTCAGGCGGTTGAAGTATGTGCTGGTGGCGCTTGCCGCCGGCTGGGTGATCTGGCTGCTCGGCCCGATCCTGACCCCCTTCGTGCTGGCCCTGGCGCTGGCCTGGCTGGGCGACCCGCTGGTCGACCGGATCGAGGCCACCGGCCGCTCGCGCAACACCGGCGTGGTGCTGGTGTTCGTCGCGATGATCCTGCTGATCACCGCCGCGCTGCTGATCCTGGTGCCGATGATCGAGCGCCAGGTCGCCACGCTGGTGGCGGCGATTCCGCAGGCACAGCAATGGCTGATGGAAAAAGGCATCCCGTGGTTCGAGCAGAAGACCGGGCTGGAGGTCATGCAGTGGATGGACCCGGACCGGCTGATCGAATGGGTGCGCAGCCACTGGCAGCAGGCCGGCGGCTTCGCCAAGACCTTCTTCGGTTACGTGCAGCGCTCGGGCTTCACGATGGTCACCTGGGTGGTCAACATCCTGCTGCTGCCGATCCTGGCGTTCTACTTCCTGCGCGACTGGGACAAGCTGGTCGAGCGCGTGGCTTCGATGATTCCGCGCAACCACGTCGGCACCATCACCAACCTGGCGCGTGAATCGGACGAGGTGCTGGGGGCATTCATCCGCGGCCAGTTCCTGGTGATGATCGCGCTGGGCGTGGTGTACGCCGCGGGCCTGTCGCTGGTCGGCCTGAAGCTGGGCCTGTTGATCGGGCTGGTGGCCGGCCTGATCAGCTTCATTCCCTACCTGGGCGCGACCACCGGCATCGTGATGGCCGTGGTGGCCGCGCTGGTGCAGGCGCAGGGCTTCGATCTGAAACTGCTGATCCTGGTCGGCGTGGTGTTCACCGTGGGCCAGCTGCTGGAAAGCTACGTGCTGACCCCGCGCATCGTCGGCGACAAGATCGGCCTGCACCCGGTGGCGGTGATCTTCGCGGTGATGGCCGGTGGCCAGCTGTTCGGCTTCCTGGGCATGCTGCTGGCGCTGCCGGTGGCGGCGGTCAGCAACGTGCTGCTGCGCTATGCGCACCAGCGCTACCGCCAGAGTGATCTGTATGCCGGTGAGAAGTCGGCGATCGTGCTCGATGCCTACGTCGACAAGCCCGAGATCGTGATCGTGGGCACCCCGAAGGGGCCGGACGCGCAGTGAGTGTCGTGCCGCAGTTGCCGCTTGCCCTGCGCTACCCGCAGGACGAGCGGCTGGAGACCTTCATCGGTGCGCCGGATGGCGCACTGGCGCAGCTGCGCGCCATCGCCGTGGGCGCGGCGCACGACTGGGTCTACCTCGAAGGCGCGCCGGGCACCGGCAAGACCCACCAGGCGCTGGCGATGTGTTCGCTGGCCGAACAGGCCGGCCGCCAGCCGACGTACCTGCCGCTGAAGGCGGTGGTCGGACGCACCCGCGCCGCGCTGGAATCGCTGGAGGGGCGCGACCTGGTCGCGCTGGACGGGCTCGATGCCGTAGCCGGGCAGCGCGAAGATGAAGTGGCGTTGTTTGATTTCCACAACCGTGCGCGCGCCGCGGGGATCACCCTGCTGTACACCGCGCAGCACGCCCCGGACCAGCTGGGGCTGGTGCTGCCGGACCTGCGCTCACGCCTGCAGCAGTGCGTGCGCGTGGTGCTGCAGCCGCTGGACGACGAAGGCCGTGCGGCGGTGCTGCGCGAACGCGCGGCGCGACGTGGCCTGGCCATCGATGAGGCCGCCATCGAATGGTTGCTGACCCGTACCGGCCGCGAGCTGGGCAGCCTGGTCAGCCTGCTGGACTGGCTGGACCGCGAATCGTTGGCGGCGCAGCGCCGCATCACCGTACCGTTCCTGCGCCAGGTCCTGGAAGACGGCCCACACCGCCTGTAGCGCCGACCGTTGTTCGGCTGCCCGGGAGACGGCCCCACCGTGTAGAGCCGACCGTTGGTCGGCTGCTCTGGTGGGCTCGGGCGGAGAGCAGCCGACCAACGGTCGGCTCTACCACCGGGGCGGAGAGCAGCCGACCAACGGTCGGCTCTACCACCGGGTCGCCCAAGGGGGGGATGCCCGCGGTGTTTTACCCGTGCGGGGATTGCAGCTGCGCATCCAGCTGCGCCAACCGTTCTGGCGTGCCCACATCGGTCCATCGGCCGCGATGGTGCTGGCCGGTCACACGGCCCTGCGCCATCGCATGGCGCAGGAGGGGCACGAGGCTGAACTGCGGCGGTGTCGCGCCGGCCCCGGTGGTGTTGCCGATCACCGCCCGCCAGCCATCGAGGATCGCCGGGCGGTACACGCCGATACCGGCGTAGGTGAGCCGCGCGCTGTCGCCGTCATCGCTGACGTGGCCATCGTCGTGCAGGATGAAATCACCGCGCGGGTGCTGCGCGGGATTGTCGACCAGCACCAGATGCGCATCGCCGGCAGGCGTGCGCGGCAACCTGGCGACCTCCATATCCGTCCACACATCGCCGTTGATCACCAGAAACGGTGCGTCGCCGAGGATCGGCAGGGCATTGAGGATGCCACCACCGGTTTCCAGCGGCACGGCGCCCTCATCGATGAAGTGCAGGCGCAGCCCCCAGCGCGCACCGTCGCCCAGCGCGGGTGCGAACTGGTCACCCAGCCACGCGGTGTTGATCACCACCTCATCGATGCCGGCCGCGGCAAGCCGCTCCAGATGCCACACGATCAGCGGTTTGCCACCGGCGACCAGCAGCGGCTTGGGCGTGTGCAGGGTCAGCGGGCGCATGCGCTCGCCTTTGCCGGCCGAGAAGATCATGGCCTTCATGGGCGCGCCAGCACGGGTTCGGCGATGCGGGCCAGCGCCGGTTTGATCCGCAGTTCGAACAGATCGAGCAGCGGCGCGAGCTGTGGATGGCGCGGCAGCACTTCATCCAGATAGCCGATGAAGCGCGGTGCATCCTCGAAGTAGTGCCCCTTGCCATCGCGGTCGCGCAGGCGCACGAACAGGCCGAGGATCTTCAGGTGGCGCTGCACGCCCATCCAGTCGGCGTCGCGCAGGAACTGCGGCCACGGCCGCACCGGCAAGCCGGCGGCCAGGGCGAGTGCGTGATAGCGCGCCAGCCACGCGTCCACGCGTTCGATCGGCCAGCTCAGGAACGCATCCTTGAACAGGCTGACCGGGTCGTAGGCGATCGGCCCGCGCACCAGGTCCTGGAAATCCAGCACCGCCGGCCCCCCATCGATCGGCATCAGGTTGCGCGGCATGAAATCGCGGTGGGTCAGCACCTGCGGCTGCTGCAGGGCGTTGTCCATCAGCAGGCGGTGCATGCGCTGCAGGTTCTCGATCTCGCCGCAGTCCAGTTCCAGGCCGAGGTGACGTTGCAGGAACCAGTCGTCGAACAGCCCGGCATCGCGCTGCAACAGCGCCTCGCCGAAGCTGCCCATGCCCTCGGGCACGGGGATCGACTGCAGCCGGATCAGCTGCGCGAAGGCGGCATCGAACCAGGCATCGGCGTTGTCGTTGTCGATATGGCGCGCCAGGGTCGGGCCGCCCAGGTCTTCCAGCAGCAGGAAGCCGTTGTCCTCATCGCGCGCCAGGACCTGCGGCACGCGCACGCCGTTGGGCTCGAGCAGGTCGTGCATGCGCAGCCACGGGCGCACATCCTCCAGCCCGGGCGGGGAGTCCATCACGATGTGGCTGCCGCGCGCGCTGGTGGCGCGCCAGTAGCTGCGGAAACCGGCATCGACCGACGCACGATCAAGCGCAGTGGTCGGGTCGCCGAGGGCGGCACAGGTCCACTGCCGGCGGTGTTCGGCGCGCAGCGGATCGGAAGCGGGATCGTTCATGGACGGGTACGTCGAAGCGGCGCCGGACGGCGCGCGGGAAGAAAGAAGAGGGCGTTGCTCAGCGCTTGCTGCTGAACAGCCGCAGCACGGCCAGGACCGCGACCGCACCCAGGATCGCGCCGATGAAACCGGCCGGCTCGCCTCGGGCATACCAGCCCATGTACTGGCCGAACCAGCCGGCCAGCAGCGCGCCGACGATGCCGAGCACGATGGTCAGCAGGCAGCCCATGCGGTTGTTGCCCGGCATGAAGAAACGCCCGAGCAGACCGACGACGAAGCCGACCAGGATGATGTAGAGCCAGCTGGTGCTGCCAAACAGTCCGTTCATGCCAAATGCGTCAGTAGAGGTGGACGCAGCCTAGCAAGGCCGGGCTGCGTCCGCCAACGTCAGCAGCAGCCGTGGCCGCCGTGACGGGTACCGCTGTCGGCGGCGACCGGCGAACCGCTGGTCTCGCCACGCAGGCTGGCCGCGTAATGCTCGCTGATCACCTTGGACACGCACGAGGTCACGCGCTTGCCCATCGGGATGTGCAGGAACTCGTTCGGGCCGTGTGCGTTGGAGTGCGGGCCGAGCACGCCGGTGATCATGAACTGCGCGCCCGGGAACTTCTCGCCGAGCATGCCCATGAACGGGATCGAGCCGCCTTCGCCCATGTACATCGCCGGCTTGCCGAAGAAGGTCTGGCTGGCATCGTCGATCGCCTGGGTCAGCCACGGCGCCATGGCCGGGGCGTTCCAGCCGCTGGAGGCCTTCTCCAGGTCCAGCTTCACTTCGGCGCCGTTCGGCGGATCGCGCAGCAGCGCTTCCTTGAGCAGCTCGCCGCAGGCCTTGCCGTCGGCGGTCGGGGGCAGGCGCAGCGACAGCTTCACCGCGGTATGCGGGCGCAGCACGTTGCCGGCCGAGGCGAGCGGCGGCAGGCCGTCCACACCGGTGACCGACAGCGCCGGGCGCCAGGTGCGGTTGAGCACCAGTTCGGCCAGGTCATCGTTCATCGGGCGCAGGCCGTCGACCATCGGGAATTTCTCGAAGATGGCGGTGTCCACCACTTCAGCGGCGCGCTTGGCCTGTTCCTGGCGCTCGGCCGGGATCTCGACATTCATGCCGTCGATCAGGATGCGGCCGGTGTTCTCGTCCTCGATGCGCGAGATCAGCTGGCGCAGCAGGCGGAAGCTGGACGGGATCACGCCGGAGGCATCGCCGGAATGCACGCCTTCGTTGAGCACCTTGACCGAGAAGTTGCCGCCGGTCAGGCCACGCAGCGAGGTGGTGCACCACAGCTGGTCGTAGTTGGCGCAGCCCGAATCCAGGCACACCACCAGCGACGGCTTGCCGATACGCTCGGCCAGGTGATCAACGTAGGCGGGCAGGTCGTAGCTGCCGGATTCTTCGCAGGCTTCGATCAGGATCACGCAGCGCGCGTGGGGCAGGCCCTGTTCCTGCAGCGCCAGCACGGCGGCCAGCGAACCGAACATCGCGTAGCCGTCATCGGCGCCGCCGCGGCCGTACAGCTTGTCGCCGCGCAGCACCGGGATCCACGGGCCCAGGTCATCGTCCCAGCCGGTCATTTCCGGCTGCTTGTCCAGATGGCCGTACAGCAGGATGGTGTCGTCGCCGGTCTCGGCGCCGGAGGCCGGAATTTCCAGCAGCAGCAGCGGGGTGCGGCCTTCCAGGCGCACGACCTCGACGGTCAGGCCGGGCAGATTCTGGGCCTTGGCCCAGGTTTCCATCAGGGTGACGGCCTGTTCCATGTAGCCGTTGGCGACCCAATCGGCGTCGAACATCGGCGATTTGTTGGGGATACGGATGTAATCGACCAATTGCGGGACGATCTCGTTGTCCCACTTTTCACTGACGAATTGGCCGAGCTTGGCGCTGTCCATCTGAACTCCGGAGTGCTTTTGACAAGTCCGTCCATTCTACGCCTGCGCTGGGGTAGGTATTTCCCTACATCACGTCGGGTGTTAGGCCTGCTGTGTGAAGGCGCCGTGGACGATAGGCTGTGTGTATGTGGCGAGGGACGCTGGAACCTTCGACAGGATTGCCGGCAGGGGCCGGTTCCGAGCCACAAGGAGCTACACAGTGGGACCTTGGTTTTCGTGCAGGGCGCTGGTGCTGGGACTGCTGTTGAGCGGAATGGCCTTCGCGGCCGATCGGATCAACATCAATACGGCGGATGCGTCGACGCTGCAGCAGGGATTGGCGAACGTGGGCCCGATGAAGGCCGAAGCGATCGTCGCGTACCGGCGACAACACGGCCCCTTCGAACACGTCGAGGATCTGGCGCGGGTGAAGGGGATAGGGACAGCTACCGTCGAACGGAATCGACAACGGATGACCACCGGGGCCAGGCAGGCGCCGGTCCAGGCACCGCCCAGGAGGGCAGCGCCGGCCACCGTACCAAGGCGCTGAACAACAGGACACGTCGGGACGGGCAGGATGCCGGTCACTGGCTGCCACGGCAGGATGCCGCGGTGGCACCGACCGCTGCAGGGAGGCGGCACGCACGGAGGCGGCGCGGAAGGAGCGGCGCGGACCCACCAGGACGGTGGCATCCAGACCCCGGGAAGGGCTGAGATGGCGGAAGCATATACGGCCGAGTGCACGGAGCATGGCCGGCACCCAGACTGCGCAGGACGCACAGGGGGAAGGCGGGATGCCGACAAGGATGTATCGATTGCCCGGTCTGCACACGGAGGTGTGGCCGGGCAATTACTGTTTGGGGCGAACGAAATACGACGCGTGGCCGCCCGTGGTTTTCGCGAACGCATGGCGGCACTTCGTGTAGCGTGGCGGCATCTCTTCGAATGGATGCACGACATGGCAGTACGCAGCACGCTGTTGAGTCTGGCGCTCGGAACGCTGTTGGCGACCGGGATGCTTCCCGCCACCGCCGCCAACACTGCGCCGACGGCCAGCAGGACGACCGAGGCCCCGCGCGGCCCCACCGATCTCAAGCCCGGCGAGTTCCTCTGGCATCCGGAGATCTCCCCGTCCGGCCCGATCGTGCTGGTGGTCAGCCTCGATGAGCAGCGCGCTTACGTGTACCGCAACGGCATCGCGATCGGCATGAGCACGATCAGCTCGGGCAAGGCCGGGCACGAAACCCCGACCGGTGTGTTCACGATCCTGCAGAAGGACAAGGACCACAAATCCAACCTCTACAACAGCGCGCCGATGCCGTACATGCAGCGCCTGACCTGGGACGGCATCGCGCTGCACGGCGGCAGCCTGCCCGGGCATCCGGCCTCGCACGGCTGCGTGCGGTTGCCGCAGGCGTTCGCGCAGAAGCTGTTCGGCGAGACCCATCGCGGCGATACCGTGGTGGTGGCCGATGCCAAGAGCGCGCCGATGACGCTGGCCTATCCGGCCGTGCTGGCCCCGGTCAGCAGCACCGGCAAGCCGCTGGTGGAGAGCACCGACGCACCCGCGCACTACTGGAACGATGCGGCCGCACCGGCCGGCCAGGTCGGCATCCTGGTCAGCCTGCACGACCAGCGCCTGTACGTGCTGCGCGATGGCGTGCTGATCGGCGAGTCGCGGCTGGAAGCCAAGGCGCTGCCGGCCTTCGAGGGGACCACCCTGTTCGTGATGGGCCAGGGCTACCAGGACAACCCCAGCCCGCTGGACCCGCACCGTCCGCTGCACCGCTGGACCGCGTATCCGCTGCTGGGCCAGACCGCCGCCAATGCGACCCCGGACCTGCTCGCCACGCCGAGCCTGCCAATGGCGCTGCCGCCGGAATTCGCCGAACAGCTGTACAGCGTGCTGGTGCCAGGCACCACGCTGCTGGTGACCAGCCTGCCGGCGGTACGCCCGGTGGCCGATGAACAGAACCTGCAGCCTGTCTTGGAATCCGACGCCGGTGGGTCCACTTTGTAAGGGTTGCCTCCGCCTGGTGAGCTGCCCATGCCCGTTGTGAAATTGCTGCCTGCTGCGTTCTGTGGCCTGATCGCGTCCGCCACGGCGGGCGCGACCAGCCCTGCGCCGGCGCCGACCGGCAGCCCGGTGCAGATGGCCGAGATGCTGGCCAAGGCCGCCCCTGCGGCGGACAAGCACGTGCTGCAGCTGGCGGCGCGTGCGATGCGCTGTGCGCTGCGCAGGCCGGAGCTGGGCGTCGACCCGGGCAAGTTGAGTGTGATCGATTACTCGCGGCCGTCGACCGAACCGCGCATGTGGATTTTCGATCTGACCCGCCAGCGGCTGCTGTTCGAGGAGTGGGTTGCGCATGGGCGCAACAGCGGTGACAACCGCACCCAGCATTTCTCCAACAAGGACGGCAGCTTCATGTCCAGCCTGGGCGCGTTCACCGCCAAGGAAACCTACATGGGCGGCAACGGCTATTCGCTGCGGCTGGAAGGGCTGGAACCCGGCTTCAACGACCATGCCCGCGACCGCGCGATCGTCATCCACGGCGCGCCGTACGTGAATCCCGCGGTCGCACGGCTGCAGGGTCGCCTGGGCCGCAGCCTGGGCTGCCCGGCGGTGCGGTTGTCGGTGGCGCGGCCGCTGATCGACAGCCTGCGCGGCGGCACGATGGTGTTCGCGTACTACCCGGACAAGGACTGGCTGGCGCGTTCGCGGCTGCTGGAACCCGATTGCGGCGGTATGTCCTGACAGGACTGCCCACCTCGGCTCAGGCACACTAGGGCCATGCCCACCGATACCGTCCTGAGCGCGGCCAGCCGCGTCATTCCCGCTTTCGAGTACCGCCGCGAACGCTGGCGCAATGGCCTGGGCTGGACCCGCGAAATCCTGCGCGTGCCCGACACCGACGATTGGCAGGTTCGCCTGTCGATCGCCGAGATCGAGCAGGACGCCGCGTTCTCGGCGTTTCCGGGCATCGAGCGCGAACTGGTGCTGCTGCGTGGCGAGGGCCTGCGCTTGCGTTTCGACGATGGCGCGCTGCACACGCTGATGCCGCCGCACGACCGGCTGCGGTTTGCCGGCGAAGCGCGGGTGACCGGCGAACTGGTGGACGGGGTGACCCACGATTTCAATCTGATGTGGCGGCGCGATGCGGTCCAGGCCGAGCTGCTGCATCGCCCATTGGTCGGCAGCATGTTCTTTTTCACCGAACCCGAGGCGGCGTGGGCGATCCATCTGCTGGCCGGCCAGGCCGAATTTGAAGGGGAGCCGTCGCTGACGCCGCTGGCTGCCGGTGATACCGCGTGGTTGGCGGCCGGCGAGCGCCGCCGGTTTGCGTTGCACGGCGGCGGGGAGTTGTTGGCGATCCGCGTCAGTGCGGTGGGCCGCAACGCCTGAGGGCCTGCAGGCACTCCTCAGTACACGTCGCGCCGGTAGCGTCCGGCCACGATCAGCGCTTCTTTCACGTCGCGGCCCAGCGCCTGCTCGATCACCGCATCCACCGCCGGTGCCATGCCCTGCAGGCTGCCGCAGACCAGGATCGTGGCACCGTCGTGCACCCACTGCTGCAGCGTGTGGATCTGCGCCTGCAGCCGGTCCTGCACGTAGTGATGCTCACCACCGTCGCGACTGAACACCGTATCCAGCCGTGCGATCCAGCCGTCGCGCTGCCAGGCGCGCAGGTCGTCGCCGAAGAAGAAATCGTGCGCGGCCGTACGCTCGCCGAACAGCAGCCAGTTGCGGCGCGCGCCGGCGCTGATCCGCTCGCGCAGGTGCGCGCGCAGGCCGGCGATGCCGGTGCCGTTGCCGATCAGGATCAGCGGCGTTGCGGCCGCCACACCATGGAAGTTCGGGTTGCTGCGGAAGCGCAGATCGATGCGCCCATCGAGCGCAGCGTGATCGCACAGCCAGCCACTGCCCAGGCCCGGCGTGCCATCGGGCCGCAGCTGGCGGCGCAGCAGCAGCTGCACCTGGCCTTCGGCGGGCAGGGTGGCGATGGAGTATTCCCGGTGCGGCAGGGGACGCAACGCGGCGACCACGGCATCTGGGTCGGCAAGCGCCGCCATCTCCTCAGCACCGGGCAGATGCGCGCGCGAAAGGTGCGCACGCAGCGTCTGCCCATCGATGAACGTGTCGCCCGCCCACGGCGTCTTGCGCAGCCAGGCCTCGACGTCGGCCGGTGCATGCTGCGGCCCGATCTCGGCCACGTCGCCGGCCTGCCAGACCGGCAGGGTGCCATCGGCAGGCACCAGGGTGATCCGATAGGTCGGTGCCCCCGGGCTGCCCGGGTTTTCAAGATGCCGCGCCTGCAGTTGCCAGGGCAGATACTCGGCCGGCGTCCAGTCCGGCAGGTCGGTGGCTTCGCCGCCAAGCTGGCCGAGCAGCTGCTGCCAGTGGCGCAGCGCACCGGGATCGGCATTGTCCACTTCAACCGTATCGAACAGCGGGTGCGCACCACGCTGGCGCAGCCATGCGTCGAGCTGATGGCCGAAGGCGCAGAAATGGCCATAGCTGCGATCGCCCAGGGCCAGCACGCCGTACTGCAGGTGGGGCAGTGCGGGCGCCTGCGGCATCACCTTGCGCAGGAAGGGCAGGGCATGATCCGGAGCATCGCCCTCGCCGGTGGTGCTGACCACGAACAGCACCTGCCCGCTGCGCTGCAGAAGCTCGGCCGTCACCGCATGCAGCGCACGGATGCGCACTGGCAGCCCGGCAGCGCGCAATGCCTCTGCGCTGCGGTCGCACAGCTGCTGTGCGAAGCCGGTCTGGCTGGCCCAGACCAGCAGGATCGGTGCGGGCCCGTTGTCGGCCACCCGCGCCTGCCGGGGTCGTCCACGCCACCAGATCAGGGTGCAGAACGCGGCATAGAGCACCAGGCTCCCCGCTGCCCAGCGCCAATGCGCGGCCAACGGTGCGGCTGGCCACCAGGCGTCGCCCAGATGCAGGCGCAGCAGCGCCCAGGCAATGACGCCCAGCAGCACCATCACCATCAGGTTGCCCAGCCACGCACGCGATGGGCGCAGGCTCATGCCGCGCCCACGCGGTCGTCGGCAAGCAACTGCTCGAATGCAGGACTCATGGATTCCTCGCTACCGTGCGCGCCACGGCCGACAAAGCGTGCGGCCAGCGCATGGGTGCGCGCAAATGCCATGCCCTCGTCCCTGCCCATCACGGTCAGCGCCGTGGCCCAGGCGTCGGCCTGCATGGCGCTGTCGGCAACCACGGTGACGGCCGCCGCAGCGCGCGTGACCGGCGCACCGATGCGCGGATCCAGCGTGTGGCTGAACTGCTCGCCGCCCTGCTCGAAGTGGTGCCAGCGATCACCGGAGGTGGCGACTGCGCGGTCCGTCAGTGCCAGCACGCGCGGCGGATAGGTGGCCTGCGCGTCTTCCTCCGGTGCCGATTCCACCAGCACGCGCCACGGCTGGCCATCGGGCTTGTGACCAAACCCGTGCAGCTCGCCGCCAACCTCCACCAATGCGGCGTGTACCCCGTTCTGGCGCAGCCACGCACTGACCTGATCGACACCAAAGCCCTTGGCGATCGCCGACAGATCCAGTGCCAGTCCGCCGGGTTGCAGCAGGCGACCGGGCTGCCACTGCAGGCGTTCCCAGCCACAGCGCGCGCGCGTTGCCGCCAGCGTGTCGGCATCGGGAATCCGCCGGGCCTGCGCCTGCGCCCCGAACCCCCACAGCGCCACCAGCGGGCCTACGGTGGGATCGAAGGCGCCGCCGCTGCGCTGCGCGATCTCCAGCGCACACTGCATCACCGTATCGAACAACGGCGGCAGCACCTGCCATTCACCGGCGGAGGCACGGTTGAAGCGCGCGATATCGCTGTCGGCTTCCCACGTGCTCATCTGCGCCACGATGGCATCGAGCTGCGCCTGGATGCCGGCATGCAACGGGTGCAGATCGCGGGTGCGCGCCACGGCCAGTTTTACCTGCCAGGTGGTGCCCATGGTGTGGCCACCGAGGCGGGCGATGTCGAAATCCGGGTTGTTCATGGGGGGGCAGGTCGGGCCTTGGTACGCCCGATGGCCGGAATGCGTCGGGTGAAAAGCCCCCGTCAGGTCGGCGGGGGCGGGTGGGGAGGACGGCGCGCGCAACGCACGCCGGATGCCGTTACTCCGGCAGCACTTCCAGCGTGGCCACGTAGCTCAGGCGACGCTTCTTGGCTTCCTTGATCGAGGTCTTGCTGTCCTCGGTGCCGGTTTCCAGCCAGTACATGCCCGCTTCCGGCCAGGTGACGGCGAACTCGCCCTTGGCATCGGTGCTGACCTTGATCTCCTCCTGCGCGTTGCGGTACCGGGTGCCGCCGCGCGTGATCTCGAATTCAAGGCCGGCGGTCGGCTTGCCATCGACCAGCACGCGGAAACTTGCGGCCTCACCGGCGACCAGATCGTTCGGATGGGCGAGCGCGATCATCTCGATGCCCTGGTTGGTCGGCTTCAGCGCGGTGTCGTTCGGGCTACCGTTGGTGACGAAGGTTTCCACGCGACCGACCGACTGCGAGACCTGCAGGTTCCTCGCGTTTTTCGGGACTTCGGTGGCGAAGGTGGCCGGGGTGCCGCGCCAGCGCTTGGGCTTGCCGTCTTCTTCCCAGCTGGCCGACAGGCCGTTGTTGATCGTGGCCAGGCGGTAGGTGCCCTGCTGGGTCAGCTCGACATCGAACACACTGCGGAACTTGCCGGTCGCCGCGTTCTGCGGCTGCACGGTGCTGCCGTCGGGCGCGGTGATGACCAGGTTGTCCAGGCGCAGCGGCACATGGTTGAAGTAGAACAGGTCGTTGGAGACCGCCGCATCGACGGTGATCCACGGGTTGGTACCCGCGATCACGGTCTGCGAAGGCTGCAGCCAGGCTTTGTGGGCCAGGGCGGAGAACGGAAGTGCGGCGGCCATGGCGGCGGCGAGGACGAGCGTGCGCTTCATCGAAAAACTCCAGGTGGATGGGGGGTCAGGGCTTGGCGGTCAGGGTGACCAGGCCGAGTTCGGTCGCACCCTGCGCCTTGCCCGACTGTGCGGAGGTGACCGGCCAGGTGAAGGGGATCTTGAGCAGTTCGCGGCCGCCGACTTCGCGCACCGCTTCCACCACGAGGGTGTAGTTGCCCGGTGCCAGCGCCTTGAGCGCGGGCTGCTTGTCGTTGAACGAGAGCGCGTGCTTGCCGACCGGACGGGTCGGGCCGGTCACGCCGTCCACCGGCACCTCCAGCGTGCGGCCGCTCTTGCGCCACCACTGGCGCAGGTCGGGCAACCACTTGGTGCCATGGCCTTCGGCGTTGCCGGTCTGCTGGTACCAGACCGAAAGGTTGGCGGCGACCTTCTGGTCGGCGCCTTCCAGCCACACGGCCACATACGGGCGGTGATACTCGGCCACGTTGAGCTTGGGCACCTCGACGTTGATGTCCAGGGTGGTGGCATAGGCCGGCGAGGTGGCCAGCAGGCCGCTCAGGGCGATGGTCAGGGTGACGCGCATGGTGCGGCTCCGGAAGGGGACGGTCAGTGGATGAGGATCAGGGCGATCAGCAGCGGGATCAGCAGGCCCAGGCCGACCAGCGGCCAGGTCATGCGGCGCTGGCGGGCATGCAGGTGCAGCAGGAACAGGCCGGTGATGCAGAACACCAGGCAGGCCACGGCGAAGATATCCAGGAACCATCCCCAGGCGGGCCCGGCATTGCGCCCTTTGTGCAGATCGTTGAAATAGGAGACCCAGCCGCGGGCGGTGGATTCGTATTCCACCGCCCCGGATTCCCGGTCGATGCTGAGCCACGCGTCCGCGCCCGGGCTTGGCATGGAGAGATAGATTTCGCCATCGGACCATTCGGCCGGGCGGCGCCCGATCGAGATACCGAGCTGCGTCTCCAGCCAGCGGCTGGCCACGCGCGGGATCGGTGCCTTGCCATCGGTGCGGTCGCCGAGCTTGCCGAGCAGCTCGGCAGGCAGTTCCAGCTGACGGCTGACTACCTCCGGCGTGGCTTCGATCCGGGAGGCGTGATTCAAGGTGATGCCGGTCGCGGCGAACAGCAGCATGCCGATCAGGCACACCGCCGAGCTGATCCAGTGCCACTGGTGCAGCGTGCGCAGCCAGAAGCCGCGGCGTTGTTGTTGCACGCTGGAAGAGGGAGCGCTGGTGGCCACGGTCGCAGGAGAGAGTACTGAGGGGCGAATTACACCATTGATGAGAATGATTCGCAATTTGTAGACAAAGAAGGCAGCGGTCCCTTGCCGGACCGCTGCCCGAGGTCAAGACCGGGCGGCGTCACTACGGACGCCGCGCCGGTGTGCCTCAGAACTTGGCGTTCAACGAGATCCAGTAACTGCGCCGCTGGTCCTTGGTGGAATAGTCATCCACGCAGTCGTATTCGCTGTCGCTGATCAGCACGCAGGACTGCGACACGAAGTCCTTGTCGAACAGGTTGTTGACCCGCGCGTTGACGGTCAGCCAGTTGTTGATGTCCCAGCTGCCGCCGAGGTGGAAGATCGTGTAGTCCTCGTAATAGCGGGTCTGCGAGCTGCTGACGCCGCCGACATTGCTGACCAGCGTGTCGCGGTAGCGGTCGTAGCGGCCTTCGCCGATCAGCGACAGGCTCACCGCCTCGCTGATCTGCCAGTTCAGGCTGGCATTGGCCATGTGCCTGGCCGGGTTGCCGGTGATCGGCAGGCCCTTGCCGGTGCCGCTGGTCTGCTCGCTCTTGGTCCAGGTGTAGTTGCCGCGCAACTGCAGGTTGTCCAGCAGATCTACCTGGGCCGCCGCTTCGACGCCGCGGGTTTCGGCCTTGTCGATGTTCACGCTCTGCCCGAAGGTGCTGTAGCCCAGCTCGGCCCAGCCCGGGCCGATGTCCACGCAGTAGCTGCCATCGTTGGGGGCCACTTCGCAGTTGGCGAAGGTGCCGCCGCTGGCGATCTTGTCATCGAACTTGTTGAGGAAGCCGGTGACGTTGAAGCCCCAGCGATCGCCTTCGTAGTACGCGGCGATTTCGTAGTTGGTGCTGGTCTCCGGCTTCAGGTTGGGCGAGCCGACCAGCGGGGTCACGCCCTGGCCACCGAAGCCGACGATGCCGGGGAACAACTGGTCCGGGCGGGGTGTCTTGTAGCCGGTGCTGACGCCGCCCTTGAGGGTCCAGGCATCGTTGGCGTTCCACACCAGGTAAGCGCGCGGGCTGACGTGGCTGCCGAAGATGTTGTGGTCGTCATAGCGCACGCCGACGGTCGCGGTCAGGCTGTCGGTCAGCGACCAGTTGTCCTCGGCGAACAGCGCCCACATACGGTGCTGCTGCTTCACGTTGTCTTTGTAGCCGGCGCCATCCATGCCGAACACGCCGTCGACCATGTCGGTGTCGTTGTACTGGCCGCCCACGGTCAGCTTGTGCGCACCGAAGGTGAGGTCGAGCATCGTGTCCAGCACGTTGCCCTTCAGCTCCATGGTGCGCAGCGGGCGTGGCAGGAAGGCCTGCAGGCGCGCCATCTCGGCCGGGTTGAGCGCGCCCAGTCCGTTGCGTGCACCGGCCGCGCAGTTGGCGGCGGCGCCGGTGCGGCGGCAGACATCATTCCACAGCGTCTGCAGATCGGCGCGTTCGTCCAGCGTCAGCGGCAGCGAGCGGCCGAGGTTGTTGCTGGTGATGTGGGTCAGGGTGGTCTGCCAGGTACCGAATTCATAACGGCCCTGATGGGTCAGCGCCAGCTGGTCGCGCTCGTAACGCTGGTAGGCGGTGTAGCCCACGCGCGGCTGCACCACGCGGCGGGTGACGTTGCCGGGGCCGTTCGGGTTGGGGATCGTGGCATTGCCCACGCGCCACAGGCTGGCCAGGCTGTCCAGGGTGCCGGTCTGGCCTTCACTGTTGTCGTACTTCTGGCGCGACACGTCGTAATCCAGCCACAGCTCGTGGTCGTCATTGACGATGAAGTTCAGGCGCATGCCCGCGTTCCAGTTCGTGTTGGCCACCGCCTTGCCACCGGCACCGAAGCCAATGCTGCGCGACCACATCGTGCCGTCCGGCAGCGGCAGGTCATCCCATTCCGGGTTGGAGGCCTTGGCGTCGTAATAGCTGCCGCGCACTGACATGCCCAGACGGTCCTTGACCAGCGGGCCGCTGAGGTAGACATCGGTGCTGCGCGCGTCACCGAACTGGTCGTCCTGCTGCACCGTAAAGCCCTGGGTGACCGCGCCATGCCACTCGGTCTGGTTGCGGCGGGTGATGATGTTGATCACCCCGCCCATGGCATCGGAGCCATACAGCGTGGACATCGGGCCGCGCACCACTTCAATGCGTTCGATCGCATCCAGCGGCGGCATGTACGAGAACTGGCCACCGCCGAAGTTGTTCGGGTACAGGTTGCCGGCGTTGCTCTGGCGGCGACCGTCGATCAGCACCAGGGTGTAGTCCGAGGGCATGCCGCGCATGGAGATGGTGGCGCGGCCGTTCTTGTCGGTCGGTTCCATGCCCACGTCGATGCCTTCCACGTCGCGCAGCGCATCCACCAGGCTGGTGTAGGGGCGCTTGCTCAACTCTTCGCGGCTGATCACGCTGATGCTGGCCGGTGCATCGGCGATCTTCTGTTCGAAGCCGGCGGCGGTGACCACTACCTTGTCCAGCGTGGTCGGAGCGGCGGCGTCGCCGTGGGCGAAGGCCGGGGCGCTCAGCGCACCGAGCAGGGCGAGGGACAGGGTGCAGCGGGACAGGGACGTGCGACGACGATGGCGCTGGGCCATGGGGGCAACCTCGGAAAGGAGAAAACGGACGCGACGTGGCAGGCCGCAGGGCGGCAGCACGCGCAGGAATCAGGAACGCCCGGGGCGGGCGGAACGCGCAGGACCGGAGGCGGGCACGGTGGCGCCGCCGAAGGTCGGCATCAGCCCTGCGGTGGGGCTTGGCCGCGCTGGACGCGCAGGCCGGGTGCGGCAGGCAGCGGCGTGGCCGGTGCCGAGTCAATGGCCGGTACGACCCGCGGCGGCTGTGCCACCAGTGTGGCCATCAGCGAATCCAGCGATTCCACCACCGGCGGCAATGCGGGCGGCAGCGGTGGCGCCGGGGCAGGGCGCACGCTGGCCACTCGGCGTGGCTTGGCGGGGGCTTCTTCCTGTGCGGTCTCACCACCGCCGGCCGGGTGCTCGCCCATTGGCATCTGCAGGACCAACACGGTGCTGCCCGGGGCGGCCCGTTCCAGCATGGGCAGGCCGGCCAGCAGCAGCGACAGCAGGCCCAGCCACGCCAGCACGCTCGACAACGCCTGCTGCCGCCCGCGCATGGCGGGAGCAAAGCTGCGGTGGCGGTGTGGATGGCGCAAGGCGGGCCCCTGTGAACGGCCAGTCGATCAGCCGACCAGCAACGCGGCGGGATTGTAGGTGAGATTCGTTAGCGGACGCAAATGAGAATGATTAATGATTTCGGTCCCTGCGCGCCCCGAACGCAGGAATCAGCTGACCAGTGCCCGGATCGCGGGATGCGGAGAGGCCGCCAAGCTGGGGCGCACGTGAGCCAGAAACGACGCGCTCCCGTGCGCAAGCGCGCGCCGTAGCCAGTCCGCCGCGCCGTCGATATCACCGGCGGCGAGCAACAGGGAGGCATGGCTGGCCTGCCCGCGGAAGTCACCGGCCTCGGCCGAACGCCGATACCAGGCCGGTGCCGCACCCGGATCGGCCGGCACACCGATGCCGTCTTCCAGACAGCGGCCGACCAGGTTCATCGATTTGGCATGGCCCAGCCGTGCCGCGCGCAGGTACAGGGCGAACGCGGCGGCGTCATCGCGCGGCACGCCGCGGCCGGTGCCGAGCAGGTTGGCCAGGTTGTACAGCCCCCAGTCCAGCTCGGCATCCGCTGCCTTGCGATACCAGACCGCGGCCAGGGCCAGGTTGATCGGCGTCCCGGTGCCGAGTTCGTGGCAGCGGCCGAGCATGTTCATGGCGAGGGGCAGACCACCGTTGGCGGCGCGCTCGAACCAGAGCACGGCCGCCGCCGCATCGGGCGCGATCCCGCGCCCTTCCATCCGGGCCTGCCCGAGCAGGAACTGCGCCTGTGGGTCGCCGCGCTGCGCGGTCGCTTCCAGCGCGGCGAGCGCGGCGGCCGGATCGTGCTGCAACTGGTCGGCCAGTGCTGCCACGTCGAACGCGGGCGGGGCCGGCTCAGACATCGGCCCACTGCCGCAGCAGGTTGTGATACACGCCGGTGAGATTCACCAGCGCAGGGTGTTCGGGGTGGTCATGGGTGAGGCGCCGGATCGAGACATCCAGGTCCCACATCAGGCGCCGCTGGCCGTCATCACGCAGCATGCTCTGGATCCAGAAGAACGAGGCCAGCCGCGTGCCGGCGGTGACGGGGGTGACCTGGTGCAGGCTGGTGCCCGGGTACAGCACCATGTGGCCAGCCGGCAGTTTCACCCGCTGGTTGCCGTAGGTGTCTTCGATCACCAGCTCGCCACCCTCGTACTCATCCGGGTCGCTCAGGAACAACGTGGCCGACAGGTCGGTGCGCACCGGCTGCGGCTGGCCGGGGGCGGTGTAGTCGTAGCGCACGGCGTTGTCCACATGGAACCCGAAGGTCTGCCCCGGCTGATAGCAGTTGAACAGCGGCGGGAAAATGCGACGCGGCAGTGCCGCCGAGAAGAACGTGCTGTTGCGGCCGAGTGCATCGAGGATGGCCGAGCCGACCGCACGCGCGGCCGGATCGGACTCGGGCAACTGCAGGTTGTGCTTGGCCTGCGCGGACTGGTAACCCGCGGTCAGGCGGCCGTCGGTCCAGCCGGCCGTGGCCAGCTGCTGGCGGGCCTGGGTGACCTGCTCGGCGGTGAGGACGTCGGGAATGTGCAGCAGCATGGTGGGCTCCAGCCCCTCCCGCACGAGCGCGCGGGAGGGGGCGTATCGCTTAGAACTTGAAATTGAAGGCCAACGTGGCCGAGCGGCCCGGCGCGATGGCGGCGTAATGCGAAGCGTACGCCTTGGTGAAGTAGGTTTTGTTGGTCAGGTTCTGCACGTTCAACTGCAGGCTGTAGCGCTCGCTGAAGGCATAGCCGGCCATCGCATCCCAACGGGTGTAGGACGGCACCCACTTGGTGTTGTTGACGTTGCCGTAGACCTTGTCCACGTAGTTGGCACCGGCGCCCAGGCTCAGGCCCGGCACGAACGACGGCGCCCACGTGGTCCACAGGCTGGCGCTGTGCTTGGCGGTGTTGGGGAACGCGTTGCCGTTGAACGGCGATGGCACGTAGACCCCGTTCACCAGCGCAAAGCCGTTGTCCTCGACCACGGCATCCAGGTAGGTGTAACCACCGAAGACCTGCCACCCCTCCACGATCGTGCCGCTGAAGCCGAGTTCGGCGCCCTTGACCTTCTTGGTGCCGGCGTTCTGCGTGGTGCCCGCATCGCTGGTCACGCGCGCGTTGCTCATCTCGGTCTGGAAGATCGCACCGGTCAGCGACAGGCGGGCATCGAACAGATCCCACTTGGTGCCCAGCTCGATGTTGCGGCTGCGCTGCGGCTTGAGATCCTGGATGGTCGCGCTGATGCCGTCGGCGCCATCACCGCCGTCCACGCCGACCGGGGTGGAGGAGGTACCCCAGGAGACGTAGATGCTGCCGTTTTCCATCGGCTTGAACACCAGGCCGGCCTGGCCGTTCCAGAACGAGGTGTCGTTGCGCAGATGCTGCACGTTCGCCGCGGCGGCCGGGTTGAACTGATGGGTGTTGTAGTCGTCGAAGCGCGCGCCCAGGTTCAACATCCACTGCTCGCTGAAGCTGATCGTGTCGAACACGTAGGCCGACTTGGTGCGCGTGGTCTGGCGCACGTCGCGGGCCGGGTCGCTGCGGGTGACCGTGTGCGTGGCCGACCACGGATCGGGCGGGTTCGGGTTGGTGAGGTCGGTGCAGTTGTAGCCGGTGGCCGCGCCGGTGGTCGGGCAGCTCTGGTTGCCGGTCAGCGGGTTGTTGGTGCCTGCGGTGGTCTGGCCATTGGGGCGGCGCACATCGGCGATCGCGTAGGTGCCGCGCACGGTCTTTTCGCTGCTGTATTCCACGCCGGCGTTGAAACTGTGGCGCAGCGGACCGGTCTCCAGTTCACCCGTCACACTGGTCTGGTTGACGAAGCTGTCGGTCTGCGTGGCGCGCGCGTTGGTGCGGCGCCAGACGATGCCGAACAGATTCGGATTGCCCTTGCTGTCGTCCGGCTGGGTCCACAGGTAATCGTTGCTGGTGTCCCCGTAGCGGGTGATGTTGCGCAGGACGATGCCGCCGAAATCATGCGACAGGTTCAAGGTGGTGATGTCCGCCTTGGTCTTCTGGAAATCGCGGTCGACCAGGCCGTAGAACGCGTCGCGGTTGGTCACGATCGGGCTGCCGTCGCCATTGAGCGCCAGGTTGGGGCCGCTGGTGAACGGGTTGTTGTACGGGAAGCCGCCGGCATCGGGCAGGTCGTCGGTTTCCATGTGGTAGTGGCTGATCACCGCCTGGGTCGGGCCGTTCAGACCGAACGCCAGCGACGGCGCGATACCCCAGCGGCTGCTGTTCACTTCATCGCGCCCGGCCACGTCGGCCTCGTGCTTCATGATGTTCACGCGGGCGGCGATGCCGTCGCCGATCACCTGGTTGGCATCGAGCGTGCCGCGGTAGTAGCTGTCCGTGCCGGCGGCCAGGCTGCCGGCCACGAAGTTCTCCAGCTTGGGCGTCTTGCTGACCAGGCTGATGGTGCCGCCGGCTGAACCGCGGCCGGAGTAGGCCGAGCTCGGGCCTTTGACCACGTCGATCTGCTCGATGGCGAACACTTCACGGGTCTGGCTGCCGGCGTCGCGGATGCCGTCGACGTAGATGTCCGAGGCCGAATCGAAGCCGCGGATGAAGGGACGATCACCGGTCGGGTTGCCGCCTTCGCCGGCGCCGAAGGTGATGCCCGGCACGGTGCGCAGTGCATCGAGCAGGGTGGTGGCGGCGGTCTGTTCGATCACCTGCTGGGAGATCACGCTGACCGACTTGGGCGTATCCAGCAGCGGCGCGGTGAATTTGGACGATTGCGCACGCACGCGCTCGCCGTGGACGTCGACGCCATCCAGTTCGGTGGCGCGCTGCGGATCGGCAGCGTCGGCCTCGGCATGGGCGATGGCGGGGGCGGCGATGGCCAGCAGCAGGGCGGACGACAACGGAGTCGGGCGGACGGTCATGGTGATTCCTGGCAGGACGGACGAAGGCCGGACAGCGTGTGGCGGTCACGGCGGAGCGGAGGCAGGTGGGGAAAACGGGCAGACGGCCGACGGCGGCGCGATGGCACGGGCGTGGGCGGGCAGCGACGCGCAGCGTCGCCGCCGGAATCAGGCGTGGGGCGGGGCGTGGCCGGGGTTGAGCCGCAGCGAAGGTTCCAGCCGCTGCCAGCGCAGCGCGTCGGACGGCCACAGCGGGACGACGGCGACCCAGGGCGTGCGGCGCAGCTGGGTCAGTACCGCCGGCGGGCTGGGCTCGGGGTCGGCACCGGTCTCCGCCGCCAGGGTCGGCTCGGCAGGAAGCTCCGGTGCAGGCGTGGACGGCGCCGATGCCTGGCGCGCGCTGTCGGCGCCCAGCAGGCCCGCGGTGTGCGCCGCCGCCGGCGCCGGCCCGGCGTTACCGGCGCCGCCGCCCGTCAGGCAGCCGCAGGCCAGCAGCACCACGCAGAACGTGGCCCACAGGGCGGCGAGACCAAGGGCGGAGCGGTTGGCGGACACGGCTTACCGGGCAGAAGCGGCCGGGTGGCCGCAATGCCTATGGTAATAGGAACAATTCGCGTTTTCAAAACGCCCGCGTTCAGGCCGGCTCAGTCGCGGTCGTCGCGGGCCCAGACGGCGTCGTGTTCCCGCTTGACCGGGAACTTCGCCACCGGCGAATAGGCCGGCGCGCAGAGGGCAGCGCCGTCACGCACGTCGAAACGGGCCCCGTGCAGGACGCACTCGATGCTGCCCTCGCCGGTATCGAAGGTGCCCGAGGACAGCTCGAACTCATCGTGGGTGCACTGGTCTTCGAGTGCGTACAGTTCCCCGTCCAGGTTGAACACCACGATCGGCGTCCCGGTCACTTCGTCGAAGGTGCTCTTCATCTCGCCGGGGAGCAGCTCGGCGCTGGCGCAGACGAAGGTCCAGGTCTCGCTCATGCCGGCACCGCCAGCGGTTTTTCCAGGATCTCGAAGCGCAGATCGTCGCGCTTGGGAATGCCGAAACGCTCATCCCCATACGGGAAGGGCTTCTTGATGCCGGTGCGCTGGTAGCCGCGGCGCTCGTAGAAAGCGATCAGCTCGTCGCGGACGTCGATCACCGTCATCTGCATGACCGGCACGCCCCACTCGCGCGCCGCGTGGGCCTCGGCGGCGAGCATCAGCTGCTTGCCGATGCCGCCGCCCTGCTGGGACGGGTCGACCGAGAACATGCCGAAGTAGCCCTTGCCGTGGTCATCGGCCACGTGCGCGCAGGCCAGCAGCTGGCCATCGCGCTCGGCCAGCAGGATGGTCGAGCGTGGCTTGGCGAGGTCGGCCTGCAGGCCGTCGGCATCGATGCGGGCGCCGTCCAGCAGGTCGGCCTCGGTGGTCCAGCCGGCCCGGCTGGCATCGCCACGGTAGGCGGAAGTGACCAGGGCGATCAGGGCGGGGATGTCGGCGGCAGTGGCCGCGCGGAAGGTCAGGGTGCTCATGGCGCCATTTTAGGCCCGCAGGGGGCGCTACGGAAATGTGCGGGGCGCGCCATGAAAAACGCCGTGGCAGGCCACGGCGTTCGAGTGGGGCGCAGTCTGGCGCGGGCTCAGCCCAGCAGCCTGCGCACCTTGTTGAGCGCCACGATGAAGCGCTCGATTTCCTCATGCGTGTTGTAGAACGCCAGCGAGGCACGGCAGGTGGCGGCGACGCCGTAGTACTGCAGCAGCGGGTGCGCGCAGTGCTGGCCCGAGCGGACCGCGACGCCTTCCAGGTCGAGCAGGGTGGCCAGATCGTGCGAGTGCGCGCCGTCCACCAGGAAGGAGACCACCGCCGCCTTGTCCGGCGTGGTGCCGAAGATGCGCAGGCCGTCGATCCTGTTCAGCTCTTCGGTAAAGTGCGCCAGCAGCTCGCCTTCGCGGGCTTCCACGTGCTCCAGGCCCAGCGACTCGAGGTAATCCACCGCCACGCCCAGGCCGATGAAGCCGGCGATGTTCGGGGTACCGGCTTCGAACTTGTGCGGGGCGTCGTTGAACACGGTGCCTTCGAAGCTCACTTCCTTGATCATCTCGCCCCCGCCGAGGAACGGCGGCATGGCATCAAGGTGTTCGCGCCTGGCCCACAGGGCGCCGGTGCCGGTCGGGCCGCACATCTTGTGGCCGGTGATGGCATAGAAGTCGCAGCCGATCGCGGGGATGTCGACCTTGCGGTGCGGCACGGCCTGCGAGCCGTCCACCACGGTGACGATGCCGCGCTTGCGGGCCTCGCGGCAGATTTCGCGGACCGGGTTGACCGTGCCCAGCACGTTGGAGACATGGGCGACGGCGAGCAGCTTGACCTCGGGGGTCATCGCCGCGCGCAGCGCGTCCAGGTCCAATGCGCCCTCCGGGGTGATCTCGGCCACGCGGATCGTCGCGCCCGTGCGCTGGGCGACCAGCTGCCACGGCACGATGTTGGCATGGTGTTCCATGCGCGAGACGAGGATGACATCACCGGCCTTGAGCCGCGGCAACGCCCACGAATACGCGACCAGATTGATCGCGAAGGTGGTGCCACTGCACAGCACCAGCTCGCTGGCACGGACGTTGAGAAAACGCGCCAGCTTGTTGCGTGCGCCTTCGTAGGCATCGGTGGCCTCGGTGCCGAGCGCATGCACCGCGCGGCTGACGTTGGCGTTGTAGCGGCGGTAGAACTCGTCCACCGCGCCGATCACCTGCACCGGCTTCTGGCCGGTGTTGGCGTTGTCGAAGTACACCAGCGGCTTGCCGTGCACTTCGCGCATCAGCAGCGGGAAGTCCAGGCGCACGCGGTCCCAGTCGGGCGCGGTGCCGGTATCGGCGGCCGGGCGCGGCGTGGACAGGTTCATGCCACGCCCGCCACGGCCAGCGCACGGCTGAGCTGGGCGGTGAGCTGCTCGGTCAGGCGTGCGTCGAGGACGTTCAACGGTTCATGGCAGAACGCCGCGCTCAGCAGTTGCTGCGCGCGATCGGCCGGCAGGCCGCGCGAGCGCAGGTAGAACAGCGCGTTGGCGTCGAGCTGGCCAACCGTGGCGCCATGTGCCGCCTTTACTTCGTCGGCATCGATCACCAGCGTGGGCTGGGTATCGATCTCGGCATCGGCCGACAGCAGCAGGTTCTTGTTGGAGAGGTTGGCGTCGGTGCCATCGGCGCCTTCGCGGATATGGATGCCGCCGTGGAAGACCACGCGGCTGCGATTGGCGGCGACGCCACGCCAGACCATTTCCGAGGCGGTATCGCGCGCGATGTGCTCGATGCCCAGGCGCGTATCGACATGGCGGCGGCCATTGCCGAGCAGCACACCGTTGGCGGTCAGCTGGGCGTTGTCGCCTTCCAGGCGGACGTTGAGCTCATGGCGGCTCAGCGCCGCGCCCAGCTCCAGGTCCACGCGGCGGTACTGCGCGTTGCGGGCCAGCACGGCGTCGGTGCGCAGCAGCGAGGTGGCGCGGGTGGCATCGGCCTGCACGCGGGCGTGCGAGAGCACGGCATCCTGCGCGAGGTGGACGTGCACCAGGGTGTTGTCCAGGTGCGCGGCATCACCGACATGCAGGTGATGCTCGACCACGCCCAGCGCGGCACCGCTGCGCAGTTCGATCAGGTGGCGATGGTGCCAGGACAGATCGGTCTCGCCGGCCACGCCGATGAAGACCAGCTGCAGCGGCGCCTCGACCTGCACGCCTTCTTCCACGCGCAGCAGCACGCCTTCATCGGCGAGTGCAGCGTTGAGACGGGCGAATACTTCCTCGCTGCGCTCGAAGCGACGGCCGAGGAAACGGCCGGCTTCATCGCCGGCGGCCAGCGCCGAGGACAGCGTGGCCAGCTGCACACCGGCCGGCACCGCAGCGACATCGCTCAGCGCGCCGGAGGGGCGGCCATTGACGAACACCAGCCGCGGCGACGGGATGTCGGCCAGCAGGGCGGCATCGACCACGGCCGGGGCGAGCGGGGCGGGCTGGAAGCTGCGACGCTCCAGCTGGCGCAGCGACGTGTATTTCCAGGCTTCGGTACGCGGGCCGGGCAGACCGGCCTGCAGCGCGGCATCCAGCTCGGCGCGACGTGCATCGCTGCCGCAGAAGCCGCTGGCGAGGGAATCGAGCAGGGCGCTCATCAGACCGCTGCCTCCGGCACCACGCGGTCCTTCAGGAAGTGGTAGCCGTGGGCTTCCAGTTCCAGGGCCAGCTCCGGGCCGCCGCTCTGCACGATCCTGCCATCGGCCAGCACGTGCACCACGTCCGGCTTGATGTAATCGAGCAGGCGCTGGTAATGGGTGATCACGATGAAGGAGCGGTCCGGCGAGCGCAGCGCGTTGACGCCGTCGGCCACGCTCTTGAGCGCGTCGATGTCCAGGCCGGAGTCGGTTTCATCCAGGATCGCCAGCTTCGGCTCGAGCACGGCCAGCTGGAAGATCTCGTTGCGCTTCTTCTCGCCACCGGAGAAGCCTTCGTTGACGCCGCGGTGCAGCAGTTCGTCCTTCAGGTGCAGCACGGCCAGCTTCTGGCGCACCAGCTTGAGGAACTGCATCGAATCCAGTTCTTCCTCGCCGCGCGCCTTGCGCTGGGCGTTGAGCGCGGCGCGCAGGAAGTAGGTGTTGTTCACGCCGGGGATTTCAACCGGGTACTGGAAGGCCAGGAACAGGCCGGCGGCCGCGCGTTCTTCCGGCGCCAGCTCGAGCAGGTCACGGCCTTCGAACTGCACGCTGCCTTCGCTCACGTCATAGCCGTCGCGGCCGGCCAGGACATTGCCCAGGGTGGACTTGCCGGCGCCGTTGGGGCCCATGATGGCGTGCACCTGGCCGGGCTTCACATCGAGCGAGAGGCCCTTGAGAATCTCTTTTTCGCCGATGCGTGCGTGGAGGTTGTCGATCTTCAACATGTCGATAATCGTCTTGTCAGATAGGGGGACTGGAGGCAGCGCGACTCAGAGGTCGTATTCGCTGCGCTCGAGGAATTCTTTGCGCAGGTAATCGGTGCGGGTTTGAGTCAATGCAGTCTTGGCCCCGGAATAGAGCATCGGGTACATCGAGCCGTACAGCATGCGCGGGTCTTCATCCTTGCCAACCGGGTACTGCGCTTCCAGATCGGCATCGCGCAGCTGCACCCACAGGCGCTGGGCGGCTTTGAGGTTGGCCAGCGCCACCGGTGCGTCGGCCAGCTTGCCCACCACCTGTCGATACACCGCGTTCAACACGGCGTCGGCTTCTTCGAACCCTTCGTTGGCGCACTCGTTCATCTGCATCTGCGTGCTCAGGTCATCGCAGGCCGATTCGGCAGACGCCGGCGCCGCAGCCCCAAGCAGCAGGGCCAAGGTCAGCACGCTCTTCATCCGACCGAGCCTTCCAGGCTGACTTCCAGCAGCTTCTTGGCTTCCACCGCGAACTCCATCGGCAGCTCGCGGAAGACCTGCTTGCAGAAGCCGTCGACGATCATCGAGACCGCGTTTTCCTGGTCGATGCCGCGGGCGCGGCAATAGAACAGCTGGTCGTCGGAGATCTTGGAGGTGGTCGCTTCGTGCTCGACCGTCGCGCTGGGGTTCTTCACCTCGATGTAGGGGAAGGTATGCGCGCCGGACTTCTTGCCGATCAGCAGCGAGTCGCACTGGGTGTAGTTGCGCGCGCCTTCGGCGCCGCGATCGACCTTGACCAGGCCACGATAGGTGTTCTGGCCGTGGCCGGCGCTGATGCCCTTGCTGACGATCTTGCTCTTGGTGCGCTTGCCGATGTGGATCATCTTGGTGCCGGTGTCGGCCTGCTGACGATGGTGGGTCAGCGCGACGGAGTGGAACTCGCCGACCGAATCATCGCCCAGCAGCACGCACGACGGGTACTTCCAGGTGATCGCCGAGCCGGTCTCGACCTGGGTCCAGGTGACCTTGCTGCGCGCACCACGGCACTCGGCACGCTTGGTGACGAAGTTGTAGATGCCGCCCACGCCGTTCTCGTCGCCCGGGTACCAGTTCTGCACCGTGGAGTACTTGATCTCGGCATCTTCAAGCGCGACCAGCTCGACCACTGCGGCGTGCAGCTGGTTCTCATCGCGCATCGGCGCGGTGCAGCCTTCCAGGTAGGACACGTACGCCTTGTCTTCGCAGATGATCAGCGTGCGCTCGAACTGGCCGGTGTGGCCGGCGTTGATGCGGAAGTAGGTGCTCAGCTCCATCGGGCAACGCACGCCCTTGGGGATGAACACGAAGCTGCCATCGGAGAACACCGCCGAGTTGAGCGCGGCGAAGTAGTTGTCGCCGACCGGCACCACGGTGCCCAGGTACTGTTTGACCAGCGCCGGGTGCTCCTTGATCGCTTCGGACATGGAGCAGAAGATCACGCCCTTCTCGGCCAGTTCCTTGCGGAACGTGGTGCCGACGGAGACCGAATCGAACACCGCATCCACGGCCACGCCGGCCAGCTTGGCGCGCTCATGCAGCGGCACGCCGAGCTTGTCGTAGGTGTCCAGCAGTTCCTTGGGCACGTCGTCCAGCGAGGCGTACTTCGGGCCCTTCGGCGCGGAGTAGTAGCTCAGCGCCTGCAGGTCGATCTGTGCGATCTGCAGCTTGGCCCAGTCCGGCATCGGCATGGTCAGGAAGTGGCGGTAGGCGTCCAGGCGCCACTGCGTCATCCACTCCGGCTCGTCCTTCTTGGCCGACAGGGCACGGATGGTGTCCTCGTCCAGGCCGGGCGGCAACGAGTCCGATTCGATGTCCGTGATGAAGCCGGCCGAATACTTGCGGCCGAGCTGCTCATGGATCTCGCGGTTGGGGGTATCGCCGGTGGCGACGGTATCGAGGGTATCGGTGGCCATGGGGGCTGCCTGATCAGGAGACGACATCCGCCGCGATCGCGCGGCGGTGGGCGTCAACAAGGGGAAGAGGGGGCAGGATCTGCGCCAGGGTGACCGCGCGCAGCGCTTCGGACACCACGTCGTTGATCATCCGCCAGCTGCTGCGGGCGCCGCACTGCAGCTCGCGGCCGCACTGGCTGTGGTCGTGGGCGCATTCGGTCAGGCCCAACGGCCCTTCCATGGCTTCCACGATCTCGAACAGCGTGATCTGGTCCGCCGCGCGGGTCAGCCGATAGCCGCCGCGCACGCCGCGCAGGCCTTCCACCAGCCCGGCCTGGGCCAGAGGCTTGAGCAGCTTGCTGACGGTCGGCGGTTCCAGACGGGCGAACTCGGCCAGTTCGGTCGCACTGAGTACCTCGCCCGGGCGGGCGGCGAGTACGGTCAGCACGACGGTGGCGTAATCGGTAAGCTTGGTGACGCGGAGCATGGTGGGGGCAGAACCATAAAGCGGACTGAAATTGTACGCTTTTCTCCGCCGGCATCCAACCCGCCCGTTCAGGCGCCCGCAGGGCGGCCTTTGAGGCGTATTGAACCGCATCGCTTTGGCAATCACAAAGATTAAGCGAGAATCGGGGCTTCCCACCGCAACGGTCAGCCAGATGCCCAAGAAGATCCAGGCCCGCAAGTCCACCATCCATGGCAATGGCGTATTCGCGCTGGCGCCGATCAAGAAAGGTGAGCGGGTCATCCAGTACAAGGGTCTGCTGCGCAGCCACGCCGACGTGGATGCCGACGACACCGGGGATGTGGAGAGTGGTCATACCTTCCTGTTCACCCTCAATGACGACTACGTCATCGATGCGAACTACAAGGGCAATGACGCGCGCTGGCTCAACCACAGCTGCGAGCCGAACTGCGAAGCGGTGATCGAGGAAGCCGAGGGCGACAACCGCCGCGAGGACAAGGTCTTCATCGAGGCGATCAAGGACATCCAGCCGGGCGACGAGCTGACCTACAACTACGGCATCACCCTGGCCGAGCGTCACACCGCGCGCCTGAAGAAGATCTGGGAATGCCGCTGCGGCTCTAAAAAGTGCACCGGCACGATGCTCCAGCCCAAGCGCTGACCGCGCTGGCGCTCACCGGCCACGTGCGCCGGTGACTGCGCCGACACGCTGTGCACATCCTGGTCACTGTCGCCCAATGCGTGCCTGGCCACACTGAAGGCTCCTAGTTACTGGAGCCGCTCAATGGCACATGCACTCAACGGCAAGCACATCGCGATCCTCGCCACCGATGGTTTCGAACAGTCCGAGCTGCAGGAACCCAAGCGACTGCTGGAGTCCTGGGGCGCCTCGGTGAAGGTGATCGCCCCGGGTGACGCCAGTCAGATCCGCGGCTGGAAAGACAAGGACTGGGGCGAGAACGTGAAGGTCGATGCCCCCCTGAAGGGCGCCAAGGCCGACGACTACGACGCGCTGGTCCTCCCCGGCGGTGTGATCAATCCCGACAAGCTGCGCATCGATACCGACGCGGTGGCCCTGATCAAGGCCTTCGGCGCCGCGGGCAAGCCGGTTGCTGCGATCTGCCACGGGCCGTGGCTGCTGGTCGAGTCCGGCCTGGCCAAGGGCCGCAAGGTGACCTCGTGGCCGTCGCTGAAAACCGATCTGGGCAATGCCGGTGCCGAGTGGACCGATGCCGAGGTGGTGGTGGATGGTGGCCTGATCACCAGCCGCAAGCCGGGTGACATCCCGGCGTTCGCCGATGCCGTGGCCAAGGCGCTGGCCGCTTGATGGATGCAGGCACCGACCGTGGGTCGGTGCCATTTCCGGTTACTTGCTCAGCAAGCCTGCCGGCACCAACGCACCGAGGTCCTGGTTGAAGGTGACCACCAGCTTGCCGTTCTCTACCTGCGCCGACTGCACCTGCAGCGTGCCCAGCACCGCCGCGACCGTCGGGTCGATCTTGTAGATCGGCTCGCGCCGGGCGTAATCGACCAGCCAGGCATTGAGCAGGCCACGCGTGCGCGAATCGAGCTTGCCGCCATTGTTGGCCGGCGTGAAGTCATCGACCGTCGGCTCCTGCAGGTGGAAGCCCTGGGTCTGCGCGTCATAACGCAGGCCACTGCTCAGCTTGACCTTGCCCAGCGGGGCCGGGTTGCCGCCGGCAGTGGCCATGGCGATGTCGAAACCCAGATCCAGGCGGTTGCCTTGCGGCAGGGTGAGCTGGGGATGGCTCATGGTCATCGCGATCAGGCCGCCCAGCGCGTCCTGCGTGCGCGGGAAACTGCCATCGAGGTACTGCTGCACATCGGTGGCGCCCACCGACAACTGACGGCCGGAAATGCTGGGCGCGGCCTGCGCGCCGATGGCGGCGGCCAGCAGCACGGTGCAGGCGGCGAGGCGGGACAACAGCGGGCGAACGTTCATGACGGCAGGCCGTGCGGGGATGAGACGCCAACAATAACCCGCGCGGCTGAATCCAGCTTTGACGCGTGCGGGTGGTGGGCTCAGGGCGCGCCCTGGATCGATTCCAGCGCGGCCAGCACCTCGTCCAGCTGCGGCTGCAGCACGGTCAGCGGGTGGCTGGGTTCATCGGCGTGGCGCTGGGCGAGATCGCGCAGCAGCTGGGTGGCGACGATCGCCGCGGCCCGTTCGTCTCCGCTGAGGCCGGTGTTGCGCCGTGCGATTTCCAGCAGGCGCATCCAGTCCTGCTGCGCGCGATGCTCCAGCTCGATGGTGCAGCGCCCGCTGCACTGCAGGCCGTCCTTTTCGATCGGGGTGACGGTGATGCGGTAACGCTGGGAAGAAGAGCTGGCCATGGCTGCCTGCGCGGTGGGGGACAAGGCCACCATAGGCTGCGATCCGCACCGCGACGACAGGCGCGGTCGCACGCAGTGTTCCACCCTGTGCGTTCCGGCCGGTCCTGCCATCGCGTGGATCACGGCAGGAGAGGCATCTGCGCGGGAAGGGCGCGCCGTTGATGGCTTTGGAAACGCTGTGTTTCGCCAGCGCAGGACCCACCCGCCGCCTCGATGGGATGGCAGAACCTCCAAAAAAAACGGGACGGCGTGAGCCGTCCCGTCGGGTGCTGCAGGAAGCGCGCAGATCAGAGCGCGGCGTCCTTGAGCTTCTTGAGCGGACGCACCTTCAGCTTGGTCGACGCCGGCTTGGCGGCAAACCACTGCTCTTCCTTCGTGAACGGGTTGATGCCCTTGCGCTTCGGCTTGGCCGGCACGCTGACGGTGGAGATCTTCAGCAGACCCGGCAGGGTGAAGCTGCCAGCGCCCTTCTTGTGCACCGAAGCGGCGACGGCGCCTTCCAGCGAGGCGAGCACGGCGCGCACGTCCTTGGCGACAACGCCGGACGCTTCAACGATGTGTGCAACCAGACCAGACTTGCTCAGCACTTCCTTGATCGGCTTGGGAGCGGCCGGCTTCGCGGCTGCCTTCGTAGCGACTTTCTTTACTGCCTTCTTCGGGGCAGCCTTCTTAGCGGTCTTTGCCATGGTTTCCTGTTCCGTGAACGGTTGGTTGTTTGGTCGCGCCGAACCCCGTCGGCAAGCGAAATGTAGGGCAACTATGGGGCGCCGCCAATAGGCAGACGCATAAAAATTCGTGATTTCCACGCCCTTCGTTACCGCGGTGCATCAGGTCATAGCCAAAAAACAGGGTCCGCCCTCGCGGCGGGTGCCATCGGTCATGGACCGTCGCACCCCGACTGTCGCACGAAAACCACTTGAAAACAGCATCCATCCTGATCGCCGATTCAGCTGGGGGCGACACCCGGCGGCAGGCTGACGGCGGCCAGACACGGTGCTAACGCGGACCGGTCTAGGCTGGCCTGGCCATTCATCCCGCAGGAGATCAACGATGGGTATTTCGCGTCATGCCACCGCGCATTGGGAAGGTGACCTCAAGACAGGCAAGGGACAATTGAGCACGCCCCAGAGCGGCTTGATGGATAAAACCCGCTATGCCTTCAGCAGCCGCTTCGGCGATGAGAAGGGCACCAACCCGGAAGAACTGATCGCCGCCGCACACGCCGGCTGCTTCACCATGGCGCTGTCGGCCAAGCTCACCGAAGCCGGTTTCGTGCCGACCTCGCTGGATACCGAAGCCAAGGTCGACCTCTCGATGGAAGGTGGCCCGCAGCTGTCGCAGATCACGTTGAAGGTGAAGGCCGTGGTGCCGAACATCGAGGCCACCCAGTTCCGTGCCATCGCCGATGACGCCAAGCAGAACTGCCCGGTCTCCAAGGCGCTCAGTGCGGTGCCGATCACGCTGGAAGCCGAACTGGCCAGTTGATCGGCGCACGATTGGTGCACAGCAGATTGTGATGGGAGAGCGGCGGCCGCATAGTCGCCGCTTTCCTTTTGTGGGGTGTCTGCATGCGTCCGACTGCTCTCGCTGCCCTGATGGCCTGCCTGCTGGCGGGCACCGCGCAGGCCGATGTCCGCCTGTTGACCGCCGCCACCATCCACACCGGCGATCCGGACGCGCCGACCGCCACCGCGCTGGCATGGGAGACCGAGACCGGGCGCGTGCTCGCCGTCGGTGACCGGCAGGCGATGCTCGAGCTGTATCCACTGGCGGCGCTGACCGACGTCGGCCAGGCGACCGTGATCCCGGGCCTGATCGACGCGCACGCGCACCTGATGTTCCTCGGCGGCACCCTGATGCAGGCCGACCTGACGGGCGCGACCAGCACTGCCGACATCGTCGCGCGCCTGCAGCGCTTTGCGGCGGAGAACCCCGAGGGCTGGCTGCTGGGCAGCGGCTGGGACCAGAACCGCTGGGCGGGCAGACAGTTTCCGACCGTGGCCGATCTCGACGCTGCATTCCCGGACCGCCCGGTCTGGTTGGGCCGCATCGACGGCCACGCCGGCTGGGGCAACAGCGCGGCACTGCGCGCGGTCGCCCAGCGCCCCGGGCAACGCGCGCTGAAGGGCAACTGGCAGCCTGCAGGCGGGCGCATCGTGCGCGATGCCAAGGGCCAGCCGAGCGGGGTGTTCATCGATGAAGCGATGACCCTGGTGCAGGCGGCGATACCGGTCCCGGGCGAGGCCGCACGCGAGCAGATGCTGACCCGCGCGCTCGACAAAGCAGTCAGCCAGGGCCTGACCGGCGTGCACGACATGGGCGTATCGCGCGCCGATCTGGCCCTGATGCGCCGCTTCGCCGACGCCGGCAGGTTGCCGCTGCGCATCGATGCCTATGCCGATGGCAACAGCGACGCATTGGCCGATCTGTGCGCGAACGGGGCCTACCAGCACGCCGGCGGCCGGCTGGAAATGCGCGGGGTCAAACTGTTCATGGATGGCGCGCTGGGCAGCCGCGGTGCGGCGCTGTTGGCCGATTACAGCGATGACCCGCACAACCGCGGCCTGCTGGTCACCTCACCTGAGGACTTCGAGACCGCCGTGCGCAACGCCGATGCCTGCCATGTCCAGGTCGCCACGCATGCGATCGGCGACCGCGGCAACCGGATCGCGCTGGATACCTATGCACGGGTGCTCGGCGAGCGCCGCAGTGGCGACCATCGCTGGCGCATCGAACATGCGCAGGTGGTCGCGCTGGAGGACATTCCGCGTTTCGCCCAGCTCGGCGTGATCGCCTCGATGCAGCCTACCCACGCCACCTCGGACATGGGCTGGGCGCAGGATCGGGTCGGCCCCGAGCGCATCCTCGGCGCCTATGCCTGGCGGCGGATGCTGGCCTCCGGTGCCCGGCTCGCGCTGGGCTCGGACTTCCCGGTCGAGCAGGTCGACCCGCGGCTGGGCCTGCATGCGGCGGTCACCCGCCAGGATCGTGCCGGCAGACCGCCCGGCGGCTGGCAGCCCGATCAGCGGCTGACCGCAGCCGAAGCGCTGCGCGGGTTCACTTCCGATGCGGCGTGGGCGGGTCATGACGACACCCAGGTCGGACGGTTGCAGCCGGGCCTGCGCGCAGACTTCGTGGTGCTTGATCGCGATCCGCTCAGCGTGCCGCCCGCCGGGCTGGCCGACCTGCAGGTGCGCTCGACCTGGGTCGATGGCGCACCGGTTTACGACGCGGCGCGCTGAGGCGCCGCGGCAGGATCACCAGTCCAGCGTGCCGCGGATGACGGTCTGCACCTGGCCGCCGGACCAGACATCGCCGTGGTCATCGATGCGCAGGGTCAGGCGCGCATCGTGGCCGACTTCGCGGCCCTGGCTGACCACGTAGCCGTGCGCGGTGCCGGGCAGGGCATCGCGGCTGTCCAGCCAGGCAGCGAGCACGGCATTGGCCGCACCGGAGGCGGCATCTTCAAAGCGACGGCCATTGCCGACGAAGGCGCGTACCGCGAGATCCCAGGCCTGGCCCTGGCTGCGCGCATAGGCGAACACGCCCATGCTGTCGGTGGCTTCGGCGAGGGTGGCCACGGCATCCCAGTCCGGGGTGAGTGCGCGCAGGGCCGCTTCGTCTGCCAGTTCAACCACCCACCAGCTGCGGCCACCGGCCATGCGCGCCGGCGGCAGGCTGCCCAGCGGCCAACCGGCCAGCGCGGCCTGCAGGCGCGGATCGTTGGCGGTCGTCACTTCGGCCACCGCTGCACGCGGCGTGCGGATCGCAATGGTGCGGGTAGCGCCGCTGCCGTCCACGCGCAGGGGCAGCGCCCCGGCGATGCCGTCCTGGACCAGCACGCCCTCGACCGGCGCGGCCACGCCCAGTTCCAGCACGGCATGGGCGGTGCCCACGCTGGGGTGCCCGGCGAACGGGACTTCCTTCTGCGGGCTGAACATGCGGATGCCGTAGCTTGCGCCCGGGGCCTGCGGCGGGAACACGAAGGTGGTTTCCGGCAGCCGCGTCCAGCGGGCAATGGCCTGCATCGCCGCCTCGTCCAGCCCCTGTGCATCGAGCACGACGGCCAGCGGGTTGCCGGCGCCGGGGTAGGGCGAGAACACATCCAGCTGCAGGAAACGACGGGAGGTCATGGCAGATCGCTCAACGAAAAACGGGCGGGCAGCTTACCAATCGGGGCTGCGTTCCGGGCCGTGACCGGCGCCCCGCGCACCGGCGACCGGCCAAATCCGCCCGGCCTGGGCCGCCCGGGCCCTGCAACGGCCAGGCTTGGCATAGAATCGGGGGTTCGGCCCGGCGTGCCGGGCGATTCCCCTCACTACCCAAACCTCCACCTCCATGTCAGCTTCCCCCCTTGTCGATCGCTGGATCGTACTGAAGTTCGGCGGCACCTCCGTGTCGCGTCGTCACCGCTGGGACACCATCGGCAAACTGGCGAAAAAACGGGCGGAAGAAACGGGCTCGCGCGTGCTGGTGGTGGTGTCGGCGCTGTCCGGGGTGACCAATGAACTCACCGCGATCGCCGATGGCGCCGCCGACAGCCGCGACCGCGTCGCGGCGCTGGTCGCGCGCCACCGTGAGTTCCTGACCGAGCTGGAGCTGGATGCCACCGCGCTGGACGTCCGTCTGGACGCGCTGGCCGGGCTGCTCGATGATCCGCGTGCCGCCGGGCGGCCGCTGGAATGGCAGGCCGAGGTGCTGGGCCAGGGCGAACTGCTGTCCTCGACCGTCGGTGCGGCCTATCTGCGCGCCAGCGGTCTGGATTTCGGCTGGATGGACGCGCGCGAGTGGCTCGATGCGCTGCCGCCGCAGCCCAGCCAGAGCGAGTGGTCGCAGCGCCTGTCGGTGAACTGCCAGTGGCGTGCCGAGGCCGATTGGGCCGCGCGTTTCCGCGCCCAGCCGACCCGCATGCTGATCACCCAGGGCTTCATCTCCCGCCACGCCGATGGCGGCACCGCCATCCTCGGCCGTGGCGGTTCGGATACCTCGGCGGCGTACTTCGGTGCGCTGCTCGGCGCCAGCCGCGTGGAGATCTGGACCGACGTGCCGGGCATGTTCAGTGCCAACCCGAAGGACGTGCCGGACGCGCGCCTGCTGACCCGCCTGGACTATTACGAGGCGCAGGAAATCGCCACCACCGGCGCCAAGGTGCTGCACCCGCGTTCGATCAAGCCGTGCCGCGACGCCGGGGTGCCGATGGCGATCCTGGATACCGAGCGCCCCGAGCTGCCGGGCACCAGCATCGACGGCAATGCCGCAGCGGTGCCGGGCGTGAAGGCGATCAGCCGCCGCAACGGGATCGTGCTGGTCTCGATGGAGGGCATCGGCATGTGGCAGCAGGTCGGCTTCCTGGCCGACGTATTCGGGCTGTTCAAGAAGCATGGCCTGTCCGTTGACCTGATCGGTTCGGCCGAGACCAACGTGACCGTTTCGCTGGATCCCTCCGAGAACCTGGTCAGCACCGACGTGCTGGCCGCGCTGTCGGCCGACCTCTCGCAGATCTGCAAGGTCAAGATCATCGTGCCGTGCGCGGCGATCACCCTGGTCGGCCGCGGCATGCGCTCGCTGCTGCACAAGCTCTCGGACGTGTGGGCCACCTTCGGCCGCGAACGCGTGCACATGATTTCGCAGTCGTCCAACGACTTGAACCTGACCTTCGTGATCGACGAGGCGGATGCGGACGGCCTGCTGCCGATCCTGCACGCCGAGCTGATCGACAGCGGCGCGATGCCGGTGGAAGAGGGCGAAGTATTCGGCCCGCGCTGGCGCGAGATCGCCGGTACCATCCGCCCGCGCGAAACCGCCTGGTGGCGGGGCCAGCGCGAGCATCTGCTGACGCTCGCCCAGGCCGGTACGCCGCGTTACGTGTACAACCTGCCGACGGTGCGGGCGCGTGCGCGCGCGCTGAACGCGATCAAGGCGATCGACCAGCGTTACTACGCGATCAAGGCCAACTCGCACCCGGCCATCCTGGAAGTGCTGGAGCAGGAAGGCTTCGGCCTGGAGTGCGTCTCGCATGGCGAGCTCAAGCACGTGTTCAACACGCTGCCGACGCTGTCGCCCAAGCGCGTGCTGTTCACCCCGAGCTTTGCGCCGCACGCCGAATACGATGCCGCGTTCGCGCTGGGCGTCACCGTCACCCTGGACAACGTGGAAGCGCTGCAGCGCTGGCCGGAACTGTTCAGCAACCGCGAGCTGTGGCTGCGCGTGGACCTGGGCCGTGGCGAAGGCCACCATGCCAAGGTCCGCACCGGTGGCAAGGACTCCAAGTTCGGCCTGCCGATCGCGCGCGTGGATGAGTTCGTGCGCATCGCCGGCGAGCTGGGCACCCGCGTGGTCGGCCTGCATGCCCACCTGGGCAGCGGCGTGGAAACCGCGCAGCACTGGCGCCTGATGTGCGATGAGCTGGCCGGGTTCGCCCGCCGCATCGGCAGCGTCGAGACCATCGATATCGGCGGTGGCATGCCGATCCCGTACAGCGCCGACGACGAGCCCTTCGATCTGGACGCGTGGGCCGCCGGCCTGGCCGAAGTGAAGGCCGTGCACCCGGCGTTCCGGCTGGCGATCGAGCCGGGCCGCTATCTGGTGGCCGAGTCCGGCGTGCTGCTGGCCCGGGCCACCCAGGTGGTGGAGAAGGATGGCATCCGCCGCGTCGGTCTGGATGCGGGCATGAATACGCTGATGCGCCCGGCCCTGTACGACGCTTGGCATGACATCGAGAACCTCAGCCGCCTCAGCGGCTACTCCGAAGCGATGTTCGATGTGGTCGGGCCGATCTGCGAATCCAGCGATGTGTTCGGCAAGCGTCGCCGCCTGCCGGCCTCGACCGCGCCGGATGATGTGATGCTGATCGCCGACGCCGGCGCGTATGGCTACGTCATGGCCAACACTTACAACCAGCGCGAGCTGCCGCGCGAGGACGTCATCGATGATGGCCCGTGACCGCTGCCTGCCGCCTTTCAAACCGGATACACCATGACTGCTTTTGATAAACACCAGGTTGCCGTTTTCCGCTTCGTCCGCTGCGCGTTCGCCGCGGACACCGGCGTGGCGCAGCTGGTCTACGCCTTCGATGACGGCCCGGAACTGATCGAGACGGTCACCATCCCCGGTGCGCCGTTCGTGCTCGAGGGCGACCGCGCCGAAGCGGTGCAGCGCGCCCTGCGCCTGCTGCACCTGATCGCCGGTGTGAGCTATTACAAGGCGGGCGTTCCCGAGCAGGTGCGCATCGACAGCTACGCCATCGATGCGGCCACCGCCGCGCTGGTCGAGACGGTGTACCTCAACGGCCTGGGCGAGTTCGCCTACCGCAATGGCCTGAACCTGCGTGGCCGGTTCCGCCTGCCGGTGGAGGGCGAGGCCTTCGCCGCGCCGGCACTGGGCCTGCGCGAACACGCGCTGGTCGCCATCGGCGGCGGCAAGGATTCACTGGTCAGCATCGAAGCGCTGCGCCACCTGGGCATCGCCGAGACCGTCACCTGGATCGGTGGCTCGCAGCTGATCCGCGCCTGCGCCGAGCGCACCGGCCTGCCGATCCTCAACATCGGCCGCACGCTGGCCCCGGAGCTGTTCGAGCTCAATCGCCAGGGCGCCTGGAACGGGCATATCCCGGTCACCGCGGTGAACTCGGCGATCATGGTGCTGGCCGCGCTGCTGCAGGGCGTGGACCAGGTGGTGTTCTCCAACGAACGCTCGGCCAGCTATGGCAGCCAGATTCCCGGCACCGGCGAGGTCAACCACCAGTGGTCGAAGGGCTGGGCGTTCGAGCAGGCCTTCGGCGAGCACCTGGAGCAGCACGTTGCGGCGGACCTGCACTATTACTCGCTGCTGCGCCCGCTTTCGGAGCTGGCGGTGGCGCGTCAGTTCGCCAAGAGCGATTTCTACGACGCGCATTTCTCCAGCTGCAACCGCAACTTCCACATCCTGGGCGAGCGCCCGGTGAACCGCTGGTGCGGTGTCTGCCCGAAGTGTCACTTCGTGTTCCTGGCGCTGGCTCCGTTCATGCCGAAGATGCGCCTGGTCGGGATCTTCGGCCGCAATCTGCTCGACGATATCGAGCAGGCCCCGGGCTTCGATGCGCTGCTGGAATTCCAGGACCACAAACCGTTCGAGTGCGTCGGCGAAGGCCGCGAATCGCGAGCGGCGATGGCGACCCTGGCCGCGCGCCCGGAGTGGAATGAAGACGCGCTGGTGAAGCGTTTCGTCCACGAGATCCGCCCGCAGCTGGAGGCCACCGAACTGCAGATCGAACCGCTGCTGGTACTGGAAGGCGAACACCGCATTCCGCCGGCGATCTGGGAGCGCCTGCGTGCGAATTTCGCAGCTTGAGGGCAAGCGCGTTGCCCTGTGGGGATGGGGACGCGAGGGGCGCGCTGCGTTCGGCGTGCTGCAGCAGCGGCTGCCATCGCTGCCGCTGACCCTGTTTTGCCCGGAGGCCGAGGCCGCCGCGGCGCGCGAGGAAACCGGCGCTGCGCTGACGGTGCGATCGGAGGTCACCGGCGAGGCGCTCGCCGCGTTCGACGTGGTGATCAAATCACCGGGCATCAGCCCGTATGGCGAGGCGGCGCTGCACGCCGGGGCGCAGGGCACGCAGTTCATCGGCGGTACCTCGCTGTGGTTCGCCGAGCAGGCCGCCGCCGACGGCATCGTGCACGACACCGTGTGCGTGACCGGCACCAAGGGCAAGAGCACCACCACCGCGCTGCTGGCGCACCTGCTGCGTGCCTCCGGCGCGCGCACCGGGCTGATCGGCAACATCGGCCTGCCGCTGCTGGAAGTGCTGGCGCCGCAGCCCGCGCCGCAGTACTGGGCGGTGGAACTCTCCAGCTACCAGACCGGCGAGGTCGCGCGCAGTGGCGCGCACCCACAGGTCGCCATCGTGCTGAACCTGTTCCCCGAACACCTGGACTGGCACGGCAGCGAAGCGCGCTACATCGGAGACAAGCTGCAGCTGGTCACCGGGGCCGCGCCGCGGATCGCGGTGCTCAACGCAGCCGATCCGCACCTGGCCGGGCTGTCGCTGCCCCGCAGCGAGATCATCTGGTTCAACCAGCCGCTGGGTTGGCACATGCGCGGCGATGTCGTGCATCGCGGCGAGCAGCCGGTGTTCGATACCTCGCATACTCCGCTGCCCGGCCGTCACAACCGCGGCAACCTGTGTGCGGTGCTGGCGGCGATCGAAGCGCTGGGCCTGGACGCAGTGGCGCTCGCGCCGAGGGTGCAGGACTTCCGCCCGCTGCCCAACCGCCTGCAGACGATCGGGACGCGCGAGGGGATCACCTACGTCAACGATTCGATCAGCACCACGCCGCACGCGAGCCTGGCGGCGCTGGAATGTTTCGCCGGGCACCGCATCGCGCTGCTGGTGGGCGGGCATGATCGGGGTCTGGACTGGCACGACTTCGTCGCGCACATGGCGCACGACGTGCCGCCGGTGGAGATCGTCACGATGGGCGCCAACGGCCCGCGCATCCACGCACTGCTGAAGCCGCTGGCCGATGCCGGCCGTTTCGGTCTGCATGCGGCCGCCGATCTGCCCGAGGCCATGCAGCTGGCGCAGGCCGCGCTCGGCGGGCAGGGCGGGGTGGTGCTGTTGTCGCCGGGCGCGCCCAGCTATGGCGTGTACCGCGACTACGTCGCCCGTGGCCGCCACTTCGCCGAACTGGCCGGCTTCGATCCCGATGCGATCACGGCGATCCCGGGCATCGGGATCGCCTGATAGGTCGCTGTAGAGCCGACCGTTGGTCGGCTGCCTGGGATCCTGCGATCAGGCGTCTTCTTCATCGATGAACGCGTAGTCCCCATCGATAAGCTGCTGCAGGTATACGTCGAAACCCGGCGCGATTACCCGGTAGCTGTCCGGGTCGTGCAGGTAGCGCACCACCTGGCCGACGGTGCCGCCCGGCGCGGGATCGAAATCCAAGTACAGCACCGAAGTGCCACCGTTGTTCATGCAGTGCGAGAAGCACAGGCGCTTGCCCATCGGCAGGTCGGCATCGATGCCGTCGCCGAGAATCTCCGGGTCTTCCTCCAGCCATTCCTCGTAGATCGAGCGGATGCTGTCATCCCACTGCGCGCTGTCCTCGAAGACCTGGTCCACCGAACGCAGGTAGTAGGGGTAATGCCCCTCTTCGACGTCCGAGCCCAGCATCAGCACCACCACCTCGCCGCCCGGGTAGGCGCGGAAATGCGTGCCATCCACCCGCGCCAGCAACGCGACCAGGCTCTCGGGCGCCTGTGGCCAGCGCTCGCGCAGGCGCTGCAGATCGGCCGTGCTGGCGCCCTCGACCCACGCCCACATCCTCGCATCGTCGTCGGGCAGGCGCGGCACCAGGCCGGAGAGGAAGCGGTCGACAAGGCTCATGGGGTATTCCGTACACGGGGCCGGCCAGCCTGCCATAACAGGGACGGAGGGAGTTAATCCAACAACAGGGACGGCGGTGATCAATCCAGATCAGGTCGGGCGTGGCCGGCCTGCCGGATCACGGGGGGCCGTCGACCCGGCGCTTCTACACGGTGCCGTCAACCGGCCGTCATACACTCGGGGCTCTTTCGGTCGGGAGCAGACGCATGAACAGGCAATGGCGGTGGGGTGCGGCGGTGCTGTTGGGCATGACGGCGTTGCCCGCGCTGGCGGCAATGCAGGCCAAGCCGGTGGAGTGGACCCAGGACGGCACCACGTTCAGTGGGGTGCTGGTCTACGACGACAGTGACAATGACAAGCGCCCCGGCCTGGTGATGGTGCCGAACTGGAAGGGCGTGAACGACTCGGCCATCGCCAAGGCCAAGCAGCTCGCCGGCGATGACTACGTGGTGCTGGTCGCCGATGTGTACGGCAAGGGCGTGCGACCGACGACCGACGCCGAGGCCGGTCCGGTGGCGACCAAGCTGCGCAACGACCGCCCCGTGCTGCGCGCCCGTGCGCTCAAGGCGATCGAGGTGCTCAAGGCCCAGGCCGGCAAGACGCCGCTGGATGCCAGCCGGATCGGCGCGGTCGGGTTCTGCTTCGGCGGTACCACGGTGCTGGAGATGGCGCGCGCCGGTGCACCGCTGGCTGGCGTGGTCAGCCTGCACGGTGGCCTGGGCTCACCGCTCCCGGCCAAGGCCGGCGGGACGCATCCCTCCGTGCTGGTGCTCAATGGCGCCGACGACAAGGGCGTAAGCAAAGCGGACATCGCCAGCTTCGAGCAGGAAATGAACGCGGCGAAGGTCGACTGGGAGTTCACCAACTACAGCGGCGCGGTGCACTGCTTCGCCGAATCCGATGCCAACAGCCCGCCAGGCTGCCTGTACAACGAACGGGCGGCCAAGCGTGCCTGGAAGGCACTGGATGAATTCTTCGAGGAGCGGTTCGAGACCAGAGCCCGGTGAGGAGCAGTTCGAGACCACCCCCCGGTAGAGCCGAGCGTTGGTCGGCTGCACCGCGCATGGCGTGGTGCGTTCATCGGTGATCGTGGTGCGGGGGCGAAGCGCAGCCGACCAACGGTCGGCTCTACCTCTGAGGGTTACGACCGTGGGTCGTCACGCCCTCGGTCAATGCGAACGCTGCACCGCGTAACGGGCCAGCCCGCGCAGGGCGGCCACGGCATCGTTGTCGGCCAGGCCGTCGAGCGCACGCTCGGCGGCGTCGGCATACTCCTCGGCGCGCGCGCGGCTGTAGTCCAGCCCGCCGGTGGCGTGGATGGCCGCCAGCACTTCCGGCATCGCCTCGGCGTCACCGTTCTGCACGATCTCGCGCAGGCGCTCGCGGGTGGTCGCATCCGAATGCGCCATCGCGTGGATCAACGGGAGGGTGGCCTTGCCCTCGGCGAGGTCGTCGCCCAGGTTCTTGCCCAGCTCATCGGCGTTGGCCGAGTAGTCCAGCACATCGTCGGCAATCTGGAAGGCGTAGCCCAGGTGCATGCCGTAGTCGTACAGCGCCTGCTGGGTGGCCTCATCGACACCACTGGCCAGCGCGCCCAGACGGGTGCCGGCGGCGAACAGCACCGCGGTCTTGCGCTCGATCACACGCAGGTAGGCGGCCTCGTCGGTATCCGGGTTATGCACGTGCAGCAGCTGCAGCACCTCCCCCTCGGCGATCCGGTTGGTGGTGTCGGCCAGGATCCGCATGACCGGCATGCGGTCCAGTTCGACCATCAGCTGGAAGCTGCGCGAGTACAGGAAATCGCCGACCAGCACGCTCGGGGCGTTGCCCCACAGCGCATTGGCGGTGCTGCGGCCACGCCGCAGGCTGGATTCGTCCACCACGTCGTCGTGCAGCAGGGTGGAGGTATGGATGAACTCGATGATCGCGGCCAGCTGGTGGTGTTCCGGACCGGCCTGGCCGACCGCGCGGCCAGCCAGCATCACCAGCATCGGGCGCAGGCGCTTGCCGCCGGCCGAGATGATGTGGTCGGCGATCTGGTTGATCAGCACGACATCCGAGGACAGTCGGCGACGAATCAGCGCATCGACGGCGTCCATGTCGGGCGCAGCGAGCGACTGGATCTGGGGCAGGCCCAGCGCGGGGCGGGTGTCTTCGGTGATGGTCATGCGGTCTGACTTTCAGGCTTGGCCGGAATTATAGGCGGTGCCGTCGTATTCCGCCTGCGAAGACGCGCCTGTGGCCCGGCCAAGGTGCGCGGCAGACGCGGGGCGGGGGCCGGACCCTGCCTATCCTGGGCGCCGCCACCGATGCGCCATGCCCGGTTGGCTGCCGCCCGGCCGGGCGCCGGCAATGCGCCGCACACCGCCATCTGGCGTGAATACGTATGCATCCGACCCCACCGCTGGAGGCGCCCCGCTAAGCTTGTCGGGTTCGTTTCTGGCCCCCTCGCGGGTGCCGTGGAAGCCCGAAGGGGGGCCTCAATGTCGCAGTCTCCATGGTGGCGCGGTGCCGTCATCTATCAGATCTACCCGCGCAGTTTCCTGGATGCCAATGGCGATGGCGTGGGCGACCTGCCCGGCATCATCGAACGCCTGGACTACGTGGCCGCGCTGGGCGTCGACGCGATCTGGGTCTCGCCGTTCTTCAAATCGCCCATGGCCGACTTCGGCTATGACATCGCCGACCACCGCGATGTCGATCCGATGTTCGGCACGCTGGCCGACTTCGACCAGCTGCTGGCCAAGGCGCATGCGCTGGGCCTGAAGGTGATGATCGACCAGGTGTTCAGCCATACCTCGATCGAGCATGCCTGGTTCCAGGAGAGCCGCCAGGACCGCACCAATTCCAAGGCGGACTGGTACGTATGGGCCGACCCGCGCGAGGACGGCACCCCGCCCAACAACTGGATGTCGATCTTCGGCGGCGTGGCCTGGCAGTGGGAGCCGCGCCGCGAGCAGTACTTCCTGCACAACTTCCTGGCCGACCAGCCCGACCTGAACTTCCACAACCCGGCGGTGCAGCAGGCCACGCTGGATTACGTGCGGTTCTGGCTGGATCGCGGCGTGGACGGCTTCCGCCTGGATTCGATCAACTTCTGCTTCCACGATGCACAGCTGCGCGACAACCCGGCCAAGCCGCTGGAGAAGCGCCTGGGCCGTGGCTTCAGCGCGGACAACCCGTACGCCTACCAGTACCACTACTACAACAACACCCAGCCGGAGAACATCGGTTTCATCGAGCGGCTGCGCGTGCTGCTGGACGAGTACCCCGGCTCGGTCAGCCTGGGCGAGATCTCCGCGGAAGATTCGCTGGCCACCACGGCCGAGTACACCGCGCCGGGCCGGCTGCACATGGGCTACAGCTTCGAGCTGCTGGTGAAGGATTTCAGCGCCGGTTACATCCGCGATACGGTGTCGCGGCTGGAAGCGACGATGACCGAAGGCTGGCCGTGCTGGGCGATCTCCAACCACGATGTGGAGCGCGCGGTGACGCGCTGGGGCGGCCATCCGGCCCAACCGCGGTTGGCGCGGATGCTGGTGGCGATGCTGTGTTCGCTGCGGGGTTCGATCTGCCTGTACCAGGGCGAGGAGCTAGGGCTGGGCGAAGCGGATGTGCCGTTCGAGGCGCTGCAGGATCCGTATGGCATCACCTTCTGGCCGAACTTCAAGGGCCGCGATGGCTGCCGCACGCCGATGCCGTGGCTCGATGCGCCGAAGGCGGGGTTCACGACCGGTGAGCCGTGGTTGCCGATTCCCGCCGAGCATCAGGCCGCCTCGGTAGCGACGCAGGAACATGATCCGCATTCGGTGTTGAATGCGTTCCGTCAGTTCCTGGCGTGGCGGCGCACGATGCCGACGCTGTTGGTGGGCGATATCCGTTTTCTTGCGTGCGCCGAGCCGGTGTTGATGTTCGAGCGGGTGCACGGGGAGGAGACGCTGCTGTTGGCGTTCAATCTGTCGGCGGATCCGGTGCGGGTGTCGCTGCCGGTGGGAGACTGGCAGGTGGTGCAGGTGCCGGGTCCGGACGCGGGCGAGGTTGTTGGTAGTGAGCTGGTGTTGCCGGCGCAGTCGATGTATTGCGCGCGACGCGGCTGATCAGGTTTTCCGGTGGTATTGAGAGGGCGGGGCCAGGTGCCTCGCCCTTTTTTTGTCTTGCGTTTGTGCGTTGAGTACAGCCACAGCCACAGCCACAGCGCTCAGGGCTGCGGTCGTGCTGGTTTGGGCGGGCAGGGGTGGGTCAGCGGGACCCGCTGCAAGTACGTCCATGTAAGCTCGTATGCCGCCATCCATGGCGGCATACGGTCCCGCCAACCCACCCCTGCCCACCCTTTCACAGTGTGTCGGTGTGCAAGGGAAAGGCGATGCCGGGCAGGCACGACATCGCACCGGCGAGGCTGATGTTGACCGGAATTCGAAAGGCTTGAGCTGACGCGCTGGTCTCAGGCGTTGAAGCAGTTGAAACAGTTGAAACAGTTGAAGCATTCACAACGGTCGTATCGGCCAGTGCGGTCGAGATGATCGGTGTGATCGGAACGGTCCAGGCGGTCACGGCAATCGGGGCGTTCGACGTAGTCGGCACGGTCAAAAGTGTCGAGGCGGCCGAACTGCTCGAGCTGGTCCTAACCGCAGATACCTCGTTCGATCTCCCTTTGCTCTGCTCTGGTTTGCGTTGCAGTGCACTGCACTGCACTCCCACGGCCACCAACCAACTGTCGAAGGGCGGGGGTGTGTGGGTTGGCGGGACCGTTGTGCCGCATCGATGCGGCTCACGAGCCCCATGGATGGGTTTACGGCGCGTCCCGCGAACCCACACACCCCCGACCAGGCCACGGACAGTCGGCACTGACGCTTTTGAGAGGGCAGAGGGAAACCAACAAAAAACCCGCTGCAAAGGCAGCGGGTTCTTCAAACGCTTGATGCTGGCACTACGTCGCTGAAGCAAGCTCAATCAGAACTTGTAGTTCACGCCCAGCATGTAGGTGCGGCCCCACTCCACGTACTCCAGCGGGCGATCCTTGGTGCCGGCATAGGTCCGATACGGCTCGTTGGTCAGGTTGCTTCCCTGCAGCAGCAGCGTCAGCCCATGCAGGCTGCTGCTGTCGGCGAAGGTGTAGCTGACCTGCGCATCCGTCACGTTCTCGCCGACCACGTATCGCAGGGTGCGGTTGCCGTTGAAATTGCCGATCTCGCCGATGAAGTCCGAGCGACGGCGCTGGCTCACGCGTGCCTCGAACCCACTGCGCTCGTAGTACGCGGTGAAGTTGTACACGCGCTCGGACAGGCCCGGCAGGCTGATCGGATCGCTGCCCACGCTGGAGGCGCTTTCCGGGTCCAGGATCTTGATGTCGCTGTCGTTGAACGTCGCACTGGCCTGCACGCCGAAGCCGCGCAGGCTCTCGGTCAGCATCTCCAGCGGGAACGAGGCGGTCAGCTCCAGGCCCTTCAGCTTGCCACCCTGGCCGTTCTGCGGGGCCGAGAAGGTGCCGGTCGGCAGCACCGGCACGATCATGCCCGGCTGCGGTACGTAGCTGGCCAGCAGGTCGCTGAAGTCGTAGTCATCGCGCGACTGCGTATAGACGTAGGACTTCAGGTCCTTGAAGAACACTGCGGCGGCCACGTAGGCCTTCTCGCCGAAGTACTTTTCGTACGAGAGGTCGATGGCGTTGGCGCGCCATGGATCCAGCAGCGGGTTGCCACCGCTGCCGCCGGGCTTGCCGGTGGCGGTGTCCACGCCGAACTCCAGGCCGGCACGCATCTGGTCCACGCGCGGGCGTGCCACCTGCTTGGCCACGGCGAAGCGCAGTGTCTGCTGGTGCGGGAACATGAAGGCCAGGTTCAAACTCGGCAGCCAGTCGGTATAGGTCTTGCCGTCATCGATCGGCAGGATGTTCTGGCCGTCCGGCCGCGAGCGGTCGAAGTAGTTGGACTGCGAGCTCTGGTCGGTACGCACCATCTGTACGCCGATGTTGCCGCGCAGGCCCACCTCGCCCAGGTCGGTATTGATGTTGGCGCGGATCCACGCGGTGCTGGTCTTTTCCTGCACCGTCCAGGCCTTGGGAATCAGGTAGTCCAGGTTGGTGACCGGGTTGAACACCATGTAGCGGTCCACCGCGGCCGGGACGTTCCAGGCGGGGATGTAGCCGATACCGGCGAAGCCCAGATTGACCGGCGCGTACTGCAGGTCACTGGCGATGTTGGCATCGCCCTGGTCGCCCAGCAGGATGTTGCCCTCGGCCTGGGTCTTGTCCTTGCGGCGGTCGGCGTAGTTCACGCCCACGTCCACATCGGAGAACCACGGCAGCGAATCGGGCATCGCAAAGGTGGCCTGCAGGCGGGCGCCCTTCAGGCGGTCTTCGACCATCGGCACCTTGCCGTAGCCCGAGCCGTAGATGGTGTTGGTCAGGAACAGCGCGTCCGGGTTGGAATAGTCCAGGCCCGGGCTGATCTGTGAGAAACCGTCCGGTTTGACCACCACGCCGACCGAATCCAGCTGCGGCATCGGCGTGAGCTGCAGGTTGTTTTCCAGATTCAGTTCGTTGCGCGTGGCCTTGGAGTAGTTCACATCGGCGACAACCTTGACCCGCTCGAAGTTGAACTCGTTGTTCCAGCCGAACGCGTCGATCTTGTCCTTGCGCTTGTTGTACATGCCGCGCACCAGCGGGTACACGCCGGTCGCCACGCCACCGGCGAAGGTGCCGTCGGCGTTGATCTGCGGGTTGGTGATCAGCAGGCCCGGGGTATAGCCGCCGTTGTAGTTGCTGAGGTTGACCTCGAACTGGTTGGCAGTGTCGATCTGCTCGGCTTCGGTGTGGAAGGCATCCAGCGTGCTGGTCCACACGTTCGACGGACGGAACTGCACGGTGGCCATCACGCCGTCGCGCTCGTTGTTGCCGGTGCGGCGCAGGGCCTTGATGCCATCGGAGAACACGGTGCCCGGCGCCAGGCCGGGGCGGTTGCCCTGGTCGGTCTGCTCGGTGGTCCATGGCTCGTACAGGCCGACCTGGTTTTCCTGGATGGGCATGTCGCTGTGCGCGTAGCCGATCGAGATGCCCAGGGTGTTGTCCAGGAACTGATCGATGTAGCTGGCGCTGAAACGGTTGCCGTACGGGTCGACGTTGGCGGCCTTGCCCAGCGAGCTCCTCTGGTAGCGGCCGCTGATGGCGATCACGCGCTCGGCGAAGCTCAACGGACGCACGGTCTGCATGTCGATGGTGCCCGACAGGCCCTGGCCGACCAGGGCGGCGTCCGGGGTCTTGTAGACAGTCACGCCGTTGACCAGTTCCGAGGGGTACTGGTCGAACTCGACGCTGCGGTTGTCGCCGGTGCTGACCACTTCGCGGCCGTTGAGCAGGGTGGTGGCGAAATCCGGCGACAGGCCGCGCACGCTGATGACCTGGGCGCGGCCGGCCACGCGCTGCGCGGCCAGGCCGGGCAGGCGGCCCAGCGATTCGGCGATGCTCACGTCAGGCAATTTGCCGATGTCCTCGGCCGAGATCGCTTCGACCACCGAGGTGGCGTCCTGCTTGATCGCGATCGCGTTCTCGATGCCACGGCGGATGCCGGTGACCTGGACGGTGTCCAGGTTGGTTGCCGTATTTCCGGTCGGTGGGGTGGTGGTACTGGATTCGGCGGTCTGCGCCGACGCCATCAACGGCGTCAGGGCGACGGCCAGCGCGAGACTCAGCGCGCTGCGCTTGCGGTTCAACATTTTCCCCTCCCAGGCAATGTTGCCAATCGATTTTGTGGTTGCCCGGAGGACCCGGGAGCGTCACGGCGCGGTGGCCGTTGACTGCGTGGCTATGGTAGGCAGCGCGCCTGCCGCGGGAATCACCCTGCATACGTATTCAATGACGTTTGCCGTGTTGGAAGCGATTACAGGTGCGTTGGCGCATGCGCGCCACCGCGCCACCGCGCCACGGTTTGCCGTGCAAACGTCATGGGCCTGCGTCGAGACCTCTGATCAGGTCTACAGCGGGGTAAAGCGGATCGCCTGGCCGCCGCCCGGCGCAAGCACCAGCGTCAGCGCGTCGGCGCTGGTGACCTCGCGGGTCTCGCGCACGAAAGCGAAGGGGTTGCTGCGGAAATCGGCGCCGTCCCCATCGCGATAGATTTCCGCCCGGTAACGTACGCCCGGCTCCAGGAAGCCCAGCGGGATGGGCAGCACGCGGCCATGTTCGTCGGTGATGCTGCCAAGGAACCAGTCGCGGCTGTGGCGGTCCCTGCGCACGATGGTCACGAAGTCGCCCACCTCGCCGTTGAGCACGCGGGTGTCCTCCCAGTCCACCGCCACATCTTCGATGAAGCGGAAGGCCTCACGGTGCTGCTCATAGTGCTCGGGCAGGTCGGCGGCCATCTGGATCGGGCTGTAGATCGTCACGTACAGGGCGAGCTGGCGCGCCAGCGTGCTGGGGATCGCCTGGCCGCCACGGCCCTTCAGGCTGAGGATGCCGGGGGTGTAATCCATCGGCCCGGACAGCATCCGGGTGAACACCAGGTTGACCTCGTGCTCAGGCGGATTCGGCGGCTGTCCCCAGGCGTTGTACTCCATCCCACGTGCACCTTCGCGGGTGATCCAGTTCGGGTAGGTGCGGCGCAGGCCGGTGTCCTTGATCGGCTCGTGCGGGTTCACCGCGATATGCCGTCTGGCCGCCTCCTGCACCACCTTGAGGTGATGGCGGGCCATGAACTGGCCATCGTGCCACTCGCGCCACAGTGGCCCACCCGCCGGGTTGCGCCGATCCACCTGGCCGTCATCGCACACATAGCCGCTCTTGAACGAGTCCACGCCCAGCCGCGCGTAGAGATCCAGCGCCGCGCCGAGCTGATCCTCGTAGTGTTCGATGGCGCAGCCGGTTTCATGGTGGCCGATCAGGTGTACGCCCTTCGTCGCGCCGTAGGTCGACAGCGCCTCGATGTCGAAGTCCGCAGTGGGCCGGGTGAAATCGAATGCGTAGCCGTTGCCGACCCAGTCGCCGTTCCAGCCAGGGTTCCAGCCTTCCACCAGCACGCCGCGGAAGCCATGCCGGGCAGCGAAGTCGATCACGCGTTGGGTCTTGGCCGTGGTGGCAGCATGTCGCGGGCCGGTGGCCCAGCTTTCCTTGTCCAGATGCATCGACCACCACACACCCAGGTACTTGGAGGGCTTCACCCAGCTCACGTCACCCAGCACATTGGGTTCGTTGAGGTTGAGGATCAGGCTGGATTCGACCAGCCCGCCGGCGGTGTCGCTGATCTGCAGCGTGCGCCACGGCGTATCGAAGGGCAGGCTGCGCCGCACTTTCCAGCCTTCGGCCGAGGGTGACAGCTGCGCCCGCAGGCGCTGGCCTTCGGTGCGGCGCAGCCACATGCCGGCGTAGTCCACCAGGGCCGCTTCATGGATGGAGACATGCAGTCCATCGCGGCTGCGCAGCGTCATCGGCGTGTGCGCAAGCGGCACCTGGTCCAGCGGCGTACGCTGGTAAAGATATTCGTAGTGGATCGGCTCGCCGGCCGGAATCCACCAGGCGGTGGCGGTCGGTGCGATCGCGAACTCGGTCAGCTCATCATCGATGATCGCCTCGCGCATCCCCGGCTGCTGCGGGAAGCGATAGCGAAAGCCCAGGCCGTCGTCGTAGACCCGGAACACCACATCGATGCGCCGCTTGGTGCCGCTGCGCTCGACCAGCTGCACCACCACTTCGTTGAAGTGGTTGCGGGTCAGCCGGCGCTCGCCCCAGGGCTGCTCCCAGGTCTCATCGACGCTGCGCGACTGCTGGCCGACCACGGCAAGGTCGCGGTCCAGGCGGCCATCGCGCAGTTGGAAGCCGAGCTTGGAGTTGTCCACCACCGTTTCGCCGAAACGGTCCACCCGGTAGCTGGGGTTGCCACCATCCAGTTGCAGCGACACGCGCAGTACCTTGCCGGGCGACTCGACACTGGCGACAGTGACCGGCTGGGCGAAGGCGGTGGCGCTGAATGCGCAGAGGATCCAGCCCAGCAGGGGCAGGCGACGACGTGCGAAATGCCCGTTTGTTGGATGCGACAGTGACGGCATTTCCCCTCCCAAGGCGGCCGAAAACACCCCCGGACTATAGCGAGGCGGTCACGATTGCCGACCGCCCTGGCCATGAATACGTATGCAGCTCGATGCAGGCTGCGGCGTGCCGTCTACCATGGGCCCAAGGCACCCTGGGAGGGGGCCGCGAGCGCATTGCCGCGAGGCGGTGCGGACCTACAACGCGAGCAAAGGGGAGGGAGGCAACAGGCGCGAGCCGGTTCGCCACTTCGATGCTGAAGATGATCTGCCTGACCGTTGCCCTCGGGGCAGCGATGGGGTCCACCGCACGTGCGGCCGACCTGGACTTCGATGGCCGCCATGCGCGTGCCGAGACCGCCGTTGAAGGTGGCTACCGTCTGCACGCACCGCAGGGCGAGGTGCGCGTCAACGCGCAGCCGATGCGCAGCGAAACCGGCAGTGTGCTGTTCGATGCGCTGTTCGGGCTGGCCCAGCAGGAGATGGATGCCGACCGCGTGGAGGCGATCCGCGACCCGGCCTTCAATCACGGTAAGCCCGTGGACTGCGAGTGCTTCCAGACCGGCGAGCGCTGGCCCTATGTGTGGACCCGCGATGTGAGCTTCGCCGCGGATCTGGCGCTGTCGCGTCTGGATCCGGTACGCACGCGCCAGTCGCTGCAGTTCAAGCTGTCCACCGCACGCGATGGGCATACGCCAGGCCTGTTCGTCGCCCAGGACACCGGCTCCGGTGGTAGCTGGCCGATCAGCAGCGACCGCGTGGTGTGGTTCCTGGCCGCACGCGGGCTGCTGGATGACGCGGCCTTTGCCGACCAGGTCTGGCAGGCACTGCAGGCCACCCTGGCGCAGGATCGTGCAGCGGTGTTCGATGCACGGATCGGCCTGTATCGCGGCGAGACTTCGTTCCTGGATTGGCGTGAGCAGACCTACCCGGACTGGACCCGCGAAGACGTGCGCTTCATCGGCGAGTCCTTCGCGCTGTCCACCAACGTGCTCCACTACCAGGCCCTGCGGCTGGCCGGGCAGCTGGCACGCCAGCACGGCGATGCGCGGGCTGCCACGTACGGTCAATGGGCCGACGCGCTGGCCCGCCAGATCGACGCGCGCTTCTGGCGCGAGGATGCCGGGCAGTACATGAGCTACATCGGTGAAGCCGCGCACCCGGTGCCGTATGCCAAGTACGACCTGCTCGCGCTCTCGCTGGGCGTGCTGGCCGATGGGTTTCCGGCCGATCGCGCGCGGCGTGCCCTGTCGAACTACCCGGCCGTGGCCGGTGGCAGTCCGGTCGTCTGGCCGCAGGAAGCCCAACAGCCGATTTACCACAACCGCGGCATCTGGCCCTTCGTCAGCGCGTACTCGCTGCGCGCGGCGCGCCGGCTGGACGATGCCCCGCGCATCGCCATGGAGATCGAGTCACTGATGCGCGGCACTGCGCTGGCCGGTTCCAACATGGAGAACTACGAGATGCGCACGCTGGCGGTGCATGTCGATGAAGGTGCCCTCAGCGGCCCGGTGGTCAATTCGCCACGCCAGCTGTGGTCGGTGGCCGGCTATCTCTCGATGGTGCTGGAAGGTGTGTTCGGCGTGGAGGACGACGGTCGTATCGCGCCGAAGCTACCGGTGTCGCTGGTGCCGACGCTGTTCGGTGCGCAGGACCGCATCCGCCTGGACGATGGCGAACAGCGTTACGTGCTGGTGCGACCGAAGCAGCTTGCCGGCGAGCTGTTGGTGGCGGGTGATATCCAGCGCGACGGCACGACCACCACGGTGCAGCTGGTGCCGTTGCATGCCACGGGCGCGACGCCATCACCGGCCATCCTGCGTCCCTCGGCGGTGTTCGCCCCGGCCACCCCCGCCGCCCCGGTGCCGCGTGAAACGACGGCTGGCTGGCAGATCACGGTGCCTGTCGGGCACGTGCTGTGGCGCGACGGCCAGCAAGTAGTGCCCGTGCAGGGTGTCGCCACGCTGGTCAAGGACGGTGCCAGCCACTGCCTGAGCCTGACCCGCCGTGCAGGCGCGCTGGAATCGCTGCACAGCCCGATGACCTGCATCGGCCCGCAGCAGGTGCTGGCCGGCGACACGCAGTGGGAGTGGACCGCACCGACCGCCGGCCGCTGGCGTGCACGGCTGCGATACAACAACCCCAACGGCCCGATCAACACCGGCGTGACCGCAGCGGTGAAGACGCTGGTGCTGCAGTGTGCGGGCCAGCCCGAGCAGCGCCGCCCCATCGTGATGCCGCACAGCGTGGGCGAACAGGATTCAACAGCCGTAGAGTTCGAGACGCCGGCAGGGGCCTGCCGCATCTCGCTGGAGGAGGGCTTCAACATGAGCGCGCTGACCCACTTCGCGCAGTACAACGGCGGCAAGGGCGGCAGCGCGGGCGTGCTCAACCAGGCGCGCGTATCCGCACTGACCCTGATGCCGGTGGCGGCCTCGACGGAGCCGCGCCGATGAGCCGTTCGCCCAAGCCGACGCTGTCGTTCTGGCAGATCTGGAACATGTGCTTCGGCTTCCTCGGCATCCAGTTCGGCTTCGCGCTGCAGAACGCGAATGCCAGCCGCATCTTCGAGACGCTCGGCGCCCCGATGGATGCGGTGCCCGGGCTGTGGATCGCCGCGCCACTGACCGGCCTGCTGGTGCAGCCGGTGATCGGCTACCTGTCCGACCGCACCTGGACGCGCTGGGGCCGCCGTCGCCCGTTCTTCATGATCGGTGCGGTACTGACCACGCTCGCCCTGCTGGTGATGCCGAATTCGCCGACGCTGTGGATTGCGGCCGGCACGCTCTGGGTGCTGGATGCTTCGATCAACGTATCGATGGAGCCGTTCCGCGCGTTCGTCGGCGATCAGCTGGCCCCGCGGCAGCGGCCGACCGGCTTTGCGATGCAGAGCTTCTTCATCGGCATCGGCGCCATCGTCGCCAGCTTCCTGCCTTTCATCCTGGCCCACTTCGGCGTGGCCAATACGGCCGCAGCGGGGCAGGTGCCCGATACCGTGCGCTACGCGTTCTACTTCGGCGCGGCGGTGTTGCTGGCGGCGATCACCTGGACGGTGGTCAGCACCCGGGAGTACTCGCCTGCCGAACTGGCCCGCTTCGACGATGCCGAGCCGGCCGCCGTGCACCACAGTGCGCGCGTGGCCGGACCGCCACCCTGGGCGCAGATCGGTGGCTGGGTGGCGGCCGGTCTCGTGCTTGCCGCCGCCATCGCGTCGCAGCAGGGTGACCGCATGCTGTATGTGCTCGCCGGCCTTTGCGTCGCCTATGGCGTGCTGCTCGGTGTGGCGCGCTGCGTGCCCGGCGCGAACATGCTGGCCACCATCGTCGACGACCTGCGTGCGATGCCACGCACCATGCGTCGCCTGGCGTGGGTGCAGTTCTTCTCGTGGTTCGCGCTGTTCGCGATGTGGATATACACCACGGCCGCCGTCGCCGGTACGCACTTCGGCTCGACCGATACCGCCTCGGCCGCCTACAACGAAGGTGCCAACTGGGTTGGCGTGCTGTTCGGTGCCTACAACGGGTTCGCCGCACTGGCGGCCTTGCTGATCCCGTTGATGGTGCGCGCACTGGGCCTGCGCTGGAGTCACCTGGTCAACCTGTGGCTGGGCGGCCTGGGGCTGATCTCGATGCTGTTCATCCGAGATCCGCACTGGCTGCTGCTGTCCATGGTCGGCGTCGGCTTCGCCTGGGCCTCGATCCTGTCGCTGCCGTATGCGCTGCTGTCCGACAGCGTGCCGGCGGCCAAGATGGGGATCTACATGGGCCTGTTCAATTTCTTCATCGTGATCCCGCAGCTGGTCGCGGCCAGTGCGCTCGGCTTCCTGCTGCGCACGTGGCTGGGCGGTGACCCGATGCACGTGCTCGCACTTGGGGGCGGTAGCCTGCTGCTGGCCGGCCTGTGCGTGCTGTATGTGCCATCCCAACAGGAGCGTGTCTGATGTCCCGGTATTCGTCGTTGTCGCTGGCCCTTTCATTCGTGCTGTCCGCCAGTCCCGCCCTGGCCGTCGAGCGCCCGGACTATGTCGGCACGCGTGAGCCGTTCGCCAGCCAGGCGGTCTACTTCGTGGTCACCGACCGCTTCGTCAATGGCGACCCGTCCAACGATCACCGCGACCAGGGCGGTGCACACCCCACCTTCGACATCCCGGTGCCGTGCCCGGACAAGGTGGACGGCAACATCGGCTATCTGGGCGGTGACTTCAAGGGGGTGCTCGACAACGCCGCGTACATCCGCAATCTGGGCTTCGGCGCGGTGTGGATCACCCCGATCATCGACAACCCGGACCAGGCCTTCACCGGCAGCAAGCCGATCAGCTGCACCAGCACGCTGACCGACCGCGGCAAGACCGGCTACCACGGCTACTGGGGCGTCAACTTCTACACGCTCGACGAACATCTGCCGAGCAAGGACCTGGACTTCGCCGATTTCACCCGTGGCCTGCACGCGGCCGATCTGAAGGTGGTGCTGGATATCGTGGGCAACCATGGCTCGCCCGCGTGGACGATGCCGGTGGCGCAGCCGCAGTTCGGTCAGATCTTCGACAAGGACGGCCGGCTGATCGCCGACCATCAGAACCTCCCGCCGCAGCAGCTGGACCCGGTCCACAACCCGTTGCACGCGTTCTACAACAACATCGGCCCGGTGGACGGGAAGAGCGGCTCGATCTTCGATGGCAACCTGGCCGAACTCTCCGATTTCAACGAGCACAATCCGGCGGTGATGGACTACCTGGTGGGCGCGTACCTGCAGTGGACCGCGCAGGGCGTGGATGCGTTGCGCATCGACACCATCGGCTGGCTGCCACACCCGTGGTGGCATGCCTTCGTCAACCGCATCCGCGCGGAGCATCCGGGCATGTTCATGTTCGGCGAAGCGTTCGACTACGACGCCAGCAAGATCGCCGAGCACACCTGGCCGGCCAATGCGAACGTCTCCGTGCTGGACTTCCCGCTGCGTGGCGCACTGTCGTCCGTGTTCGGCAAAGAACAGAAGGGCTTTGAGACGCTGGCCGAACCGCTGCACCTGCTCCATGGGCCATATGCGAATCCGTACGAGCTGATGAGCTTCTACGACAACCACGACATGGCGCGCTTGGACGCAACCGATGCCGGGTTCATCGACGCCCACAACTGGCTGTTCACCGCGCGTGGCATCCCGGTGATCTACTACGGCTCGGAAACCGGCTTCATGCGCAGCCGCGCCGAGCATGCCGGCAACCGTGCCTACTTCGGCCAGAAGCGCGTCGATGAGGCGCCGAAGAGCCCGATCTACGCGCCGCTGCAACGCATCGCCAAACTGCGTGAGGCCACCCCCGCCCTGCAGCGCGGGCTGCAGGTCAACGAGCGCCTGCACGGCGATGAAGCGGTGTTCTTCCGCGTGCTGCAGCAGGGCGATACCGCCCAGACCGCGCTGGTCCTGCTCAACAAGGGTGACACCGCCCGCACCCTTGAGGTCCGCCGCTATCTACAGGCCGGTACCTGGCGCGACGCACTGGGCGGTGCCAGCCAGACGGTGAAGGGGTCGCTGACTGCCGAGGTACCCGCACACGGCGTGCGCGTGTTCGTGCTGGATGCACCGGTCGACCAGACGGCGCTGCAGCAGCAGTTGAAGGCAGCGGTCGACGACCAGCGTGCGCGCACGAAGCGCCTGGCGAAGTAGCCGGGCGATGCCCGGTCTGCCGTTTGCGGTGGGCCGGGCCTTACAATCGGGCTCGCGACCGCGCAGTGCGGTCTTCCCGAGTAAGGTGTCCATGTCACGCCTGTCCCTGCGCCACGCAACGTCCGGCGACGCCGAGCGCCTGTTCCATCTGATGCAGTTCTACTACTTCGAGGCCTCGGCCTGGAGCGGGGAAGAGGTACGTCCCGACGGCCTGTTCGACTGTGACCGGCGCGACGTCGAGGCCTCGCTGCGCGATGACCCGCAGTGGGCACGGCTGCTGTTCGTCGACGAAGCACTCGCCGGCTTCGTGCTGGTGGACCGGGTGGAACGGGACGGGCACCACTATCCCGAACTGGCCGACCTCTTCGTGCTCCCCAAGTACCGGCGGCAAGGCCTGGCCGCTTATGTGGTCAGCACACTGCTGCGCCCCGGCGAGGGGCAATGGCTGCTCGCAGTGTTCCGCGGCGATCTGGCGGCGCATGCCTACTGGCTGCGGGCCCTGCCGCGGCTCGGTCTCCCGCATGTCGCGCTGGCCGAGGAAGACCCGACGTTCCACCTCTACCTCGTCGGCGA
>NZ_JAPJIU010000019.1:0-47406 GCF_026241915.1 Stenotrophomonas sp. RIT-551
CGTGCCACGACGTTTCCGTCGTTGCGAGCCGCCCATTATAGCCGGCTTTTCCGCCTCGTCAACACCTTTTTTCAAGGTCGTTTCACCGAAGTGAAACGTTGTTGCCGATGCTGCTTCGTCGTGCGACCCGAAGGTCTTTTCGTCGAAGCGAGCCGCCTATTATGTCAGGCTTTTCGTTTCCGTCAACACCTTCTTTCGAAGAAGTTGAAGTCCTGATCCTTCGCGGTTGCCGCCTTGCGGTGGCCCCTGCGTCGGGGGAGGGAAAGTATGTCCCTATCCGCATCGTTTGTGAAGGGGGTAAGCGACATTTTTTCACGTCGCCTCCCTCCCATTCATGCTGGAAGGGGGCCGGATCGCCCGGACCCCTTGTGCCACTTAGGCCGCGACCAGCAGCACGCGTGCGAAGGTGCGCTTGCCGACCTGCAGCAGGCCTTCAAAACCGGGCGCGAACACCTGCTGGGCGTCCTCCACCACCTCGCCGTCCACCTTCACTGCACGCTCTTTGAGCTTGCGGGAGGCTTCGGAGTTGCTCGGGGTGAGCCCGGCAGCGGTCAGCAGGGCACCAATACGCAGGCCTTCGGCCGGAATGGTCACTTCCTGGAGCGGCAGCAGGGTCACATCGCCCTGCCCGGTCACGGCGGCATTCCAGCCGGCGATGGCCTGTTCGGCTGCCGCCGCATCATGGAAGCGGGTGGTCAGCTCACGCGCCAGGCGCAGCTTCACCTCGCGCGGGTTCAACCCGCCCGCCTCGACCTGCTCACGCAGGGCCTTGGCCTCGGCCTGGCTGATATCAAAGGAGAGCAGCTCGATCCAGCGCCACATCAGGTCGTCGCCGATCTTCATGGTCTTGGTGACGATGTCGATGGCCGGCTCGCTGATACCAATATAGTTGTTGAGCGACTTGGACATCTTGGCCACGCCGTCCAGGCCTTCCAGCAGCGGCATGGTCAGCACGATCTGCGGCTTCTGCCCGTAGTGCTCCTGCAGGCCACGGCCCATCAGCAGGTTGAACTTCTGGTCGGTACCGCCCAGTTCGACGTCCGCTTCCAGTGCGACCGAGTCATAGCCCTGCACCAGCGGGTACAGGAACTCATGCAGGGCGATGGACTGCTGGGCGGCATAGCGCTTGGCGAAATCGTCGCGCTCGAGCATGCGCGCCACGGTGTGCTGGCCGGCCAGGCGGATCATGTCGGCGGCGGCCATCTTGCCGAACCACTCCGAATTGAAGCGCACTTCAGTCTTTTCGCGGTCCAGCACCTTGAAGACCTGGTCCTCATAGGTACGCGCGTTGGCGAGCACATCTTCCTTGGTGAGCGGCTTGCGGGTGACGTTCTTGCCGGACGGGTCGCCGATCATCCCGGTGAAGTCGCCGATCAGGAAGATCACCTGGTGGCCAAGGTCCTGGAACTGGCGCAGCTTGTTCAGCAGCACGGTGTGGCCCAGGTGCAGGTCCGGGGCGGTGGGGTCGAAGCCGGCCTTGACCCGCAGCGGACGGCCGCTTTCCAGACGCTGGCGCAGTTCGTCGGATTTGAGGATCTCATCGGCGCCTCGCCCGATCAGGGCAATGGCTTCTTCAATCGAGGACACGTGACAACTCCCGGCAATGCCTTATTTATATGAATGACGTTAAGTACAAGTTAACCGCAGGTGCTTCACAAAAGCCAATAGGCACAAGGGTTTGACGCGGTATTTATACCTGTCTATGTTACCGACGTTTGGGCCCGCGCTCCCGGGCCAGCCAGGAACAGACCGACGATGCTCAATTCCGATCAAGGCCGCGCGCGCAAGCAGCGCTTCAAGGAACGTCTCCACGTCCTCCACGACACCGCCCTCCATCGGAAGCTCAAACAGCATCTTCCCGCGGCCTTCAACCAGCGCTGGACCCGCCGCCACTGGATGCACGCCAGCCTGTTCGCCACCATCGGCGCCCTGGTGGCCACGATCGTCCCGGGCTTCTCGCACACCATCGACTCGCCCTACTCGGTCAGCCATTCGACCCTGGCGCTGCCGTTGCCGCCGCTGTCGCTGGAGCGCCAGCAGCAGACCCCCGGCGACAGCTGGCAGGTGCTGCGCGTGCAGCGCGGCCAGACCCTGAGCAATCTGTTCGACCAGGCCGGGATCCCGGCCACGGTGATGCACCAGGTGCTGGAGCACCCCGGTGTGCGCGACTCGCTGACCAAGCTGCGCCCCGGCGCGGAGATCGCCTTCGACCTGCCGCTGTCCGGTGAGTTGCGCACGATCCGCTTCGACCGCGATGCCGACAACCGCGTCGAGCTGTCCCTGGCTGGCGACAAGATCACCGAGACGGTGAGCAAGCGCGAGACCTCCACCCGCCGGGTGGTCGCCAGTGGCGAGATCACCAGTTCGCTGTACGCCGCCGCGCGCAAGGCCGGGCTGTCGCCCTCGGCGATCGCGACGATGACCGACGAGATCTTCAAGTACGACATCGACTTCTCCAAGGACCTGCAGCCCGGCGACCGTTTCAGCGTGGTGATGGACGAAACCTGGCGCGAAGGCGAGAAGGTGGACACCAGCAAGATCCTCGCGGCGACCTTCAGCTCGGGTGGCAAGACCTACAGCGGCTTCCGCTTCGACCGCAACGGCAAGTCCGAATACTTCGATGCCAGCGGCCGCCCCCTGAAGAAGAGCTTCATCCGCATGCCGATCCAGTTCGCGCGCTTGAGTTCGAGCTTCGGCGCGCGCAAGCACCCGGTGCTGGGCAAGATGCGCATGCACAAGGGCGTGGACTACGCCGCGCGCACCGGCACCCCGATCATGGCCGCCGGCGATGCCCGCGTGCAGTTCGCCGGCGTGCAGCGCGGCTACGGCAACGTGGTGATCCTCGACCACGGCCGTGGCCACACCACGCTGTACGGGCACATGTCGCGCTTTGGCAGCATCAAGACCGGCCAGCGCGTGGCCCAGGGCACCGTGATCGGCTACGTCGGCTCGACCGGCATGGCCACCGGCCCGCACCTGCATTACGAATTCCGCGTCAACGGCGTGCACCGCAACCCGCTGTCGGTGACGATGCCGCCGCCGGAGCCGCTGCAGGGTGCCGAGCTGGCCGCCTTCCGTGCGCAGACCGCGCCGGCACTGGCGCGCATCCAGGGCATGGAGAAGCTGATCTACGCCGACGCCAGCCCGGCCCCGGCTGCCACGTCGGCCGATACGGCCACCGCAAAGGCCGGCAAGCCGGTCAAATCCAACCGCGGCTGATCGCATCGATTGACGGCGGCAACGGGTTGCGCGGAAGCTGCATGCAACCCGTTGGACCGCCTGGCCATGACCTCTGCTGTTGATCCCACCACCCCGCTCTACCTGGGCCTGATGTCCGGCACCAGCGCCGACGGCATCGATGCCGCGCTGGTGCAGTTCCCCGCCGAGGGCGGCTGCCGCTTTGTCGATGGACTGACCCACGCGTGGGATCCGGCGATCCGCGCCGAACTGATCGCCCTGGGCGAAGGCGGCACGATCGCCTCGCTGGACGCGCTGGGCCGGCTCGATGCCGAGGTCGGGATCACGTTCGCCGCGGCTGCCAACCGGCTGCTGGACAGCGCGCGCATCGACCGCACCCAGGTGCACGCCATCGGTTCGCACGGGCAGACCGTACGCCATCGGCCGCTGGCCGATCCTGCCTTCACGATGCAGATCGGCGACGCCAACCGCATCGCCGAATTGACCGGCATCACCACCGTGGCCGATTTCCGCCGCCGCGATGTGGCCGCCGGCGGCCATGGCGCGCCGCTGATGCCGGCGTTCCACCTGGCGATGCTGGGTGACAGCGACGAAGACCGCGCCGTGCTCAACCTGGGCGGCATCGGCAATCTCACCCTGATCCCGCGCCAGGGCACCCCGCGCGGCTTCGATACCGGCCCGGCCAATGCGCTGATGGATGCCTGGTGCCAGCGCCACCGCGGCGAACCGTTCGACGCCGACGGGGCATTCGCGGCCAGCGGGCAGGTCGATACGGCGCTGCTGGCGCGGTGGCTGGCCGATCCATGGTTTGCGCTGCCGCCGCCCAAGAGCACCGGGCGCGAGCAGTTCCACCTGGACTGGGCGCAGGCGCAACTGGGCGAGGGACAGGTCTCCGGCGCGGATGTGCAGGCGACCCTGCTGGAGCTGACCGCCGCGACGGTGGCCGATGCGCTGTTGGCGCACCTGCCGGGCGCGAAGCGGGTGCTGGTCTGCGGCGGTGGCGTGCGCAACCCGCAGCTGCTGCGGCGCTTGGGCGCACGCCTGCCGGGCGTGGTGATCGAGTCAAGCGCGGTGCACGGGCTGGATCCGGATTATCTGGAGGCGATGGGGTTTGCGTGGTTGGCGCAGCGCACGCTGGCCGGGTTGCCGGGCAATCTGCCGAGCGTGAGTGGCGCGCGGGGGCCGCGGATTCTCGGGGCGATCCACCCGGCCTGAGGCGCCACGGCGGCGGGCGCTGCGTGCGGCGGTGATCGCCGATGCGCGGCTCGGCGCGTGCCGCCGTTACAGCCCCTGCGCGTCCGGCAGCGCCTGCAGTGCCGCGATGGCATCGGCGAGCGCATCGACTTCGGGATCGTGGAAGCCGCTGCGGACCTCCAGTTCGCTGGCGAACAGGCCTTGTTCCAGCAATGCCACGCAGGTGTCCTCGCGGGACCAGCCACGCGCCACTGCGATGCGGCGGATACGTTCCAGCAACAGCGGGTCCATATCCCGCAGCAGTAGATCAGCCATCGTTCTCCCCGTTGGCGCGCCGCCATCCCCGCAGCGACTGTGCCGGCATGATCCATCAGGCTCTGCCGGCACGCAAACCACTCAGGCCGAGCTGCGGTCCCGGATCCGTGGCCACAGCCAGATCAGCAGCAGCAGGGTCGGGATGACCGTGGTGGCGCTGAGGATGAAGAAGGTGCTGTACGAGCTCGCCTCCACGATGTAACCGGAGACGCCGCCGACGAACTTGCCCGGCAGGTTGGCCAGCGAGACCAGCAGCGCGTACTGGGTGGCGGTGAAGTTGCGGTCGGTCAGCGAGGACATGAAGGCGACCAGCACCGTGCCGGCGAAGCCCTGGAACAGGTTGTCCGCGCTCAGCGCCGCATAGAACGCCCACAGCTGGCCCGGGTTGTGCGCCATCAGCAGGAACGCCAGGTTGGACAGCGCCACGCCCAGCGCGGCGACCAGCAACATGCGGCGAAAGCCGAATGCAGCCACCGCGATGCCGCCGAGGAATGCGCCGCCGATGCCCATCCACACGCCGAACAGCTTGGAGACGGTCGCGATGTCGGCCTTGGTGAAGCCCGAATCGAGATAGAACGGACCGGCCATCACCCCGATCACCTGGTCCGGGAATTTGTAGAGCCCGACGAAGGCCAGCAGCACCAGCGCCAGCACCACGCCATTGGTGCTGAAGAAGCTGGCGATCGGCTGCCAGAACGCGCCGAAGAAATCGATCCGGCGCTGGATGCGCACCTCGGGCTGCTCCGGCTCGCGGCACAGCAGCGTGGTGATGATCGGCAGGATCATCAACGCAGCCATCGCCAGGTAGGCCACGATCCAGCTCTCGAACTGGGCCAGGTACAGCGCGCCCGCGCCGGCCAGGATCAGGCCGATGCGATAGCCCAGCGTATAGGTCGCGGCAAGCGCCGCCTGGGCACTCTCCGGTGCGATCTCGATGCGGTAGGCGTCCACCACCGAATCCTGGGTCGCACCAGCGAACGAAGCCACCAGCACCCACAGCACCAGCGGGGTGACGCCGAGTTCGGGCCGGACGAAGGCCAGCGCGAACAACCCGCCGGTGACGCCGATCTGCGAGGCCAGCAGCCACGAGCGGCGCCGGCCGAGGAAGCCGATCAGCGGGAACGCGTAGCGGTCGATCAGCGGGGCCCAGACGAACTTCATCAGATAGAAGAAGCTGGCCAGGCTGATCAGCCCGATGCTGCCCAGATCCAGGCCGACATCCCGCAGGCGGGTGGACAGCGTCTGCGAGGCGATCAGCAGGAACGGCAGGCCGCTGCCGAAGCCCAGGAAGGCCATCGTCAGCGCCGAGGGCGTACCGAAGGCGCGCTTGATCCCCGCCCACCCCTTGTAGGACACCGGCTCGACCGCTTCGGTCATGGGGCGTAGTCCACCGTGAACGGCGCATGGTCGGAGAAGCGTTCATCGCGGTACACCGAGCAGCTGCGCAGGCGGTCACGCAGGCCCGGGCTGACGAACTGGTAATCGATGCGCCAGCCGACATTGTTGGCGCGCGCCTGGCCGCGGTTGCTCCACCAGGTGTAGTCCTCGCCCTGCGGGTGCAGCAGGCGGTAGGCATCGGTCCAGCCCTGGCCGGCGGCGATGTCCAGCGCCTGGTCGGCATCCACGCACTGGCCGTTGAGCCAGTCGCGCTCGGGCGGCAGGCAGCCGGAGTTCTTCTGGTTGGATTTCCAGTTCTTGATGTCCAGCGCGGAACGCACGATGTTCCAGTCGCCGCACAGCACGTAGTCGCGGCCACTGGCCAGCCAGCCGGCCAGGATCGGGCGCAGCCACTCCATCACTTCGTACTTGAAGCCCTGGCGCAGATCGCCCGAGCTGCCCGAGGGGATATAGAAGGAGACCACGCTGAGGTTGCCGTAGCGGGCTTCGATGTAGCGGCCTTCATCGTCGAACGGGGCCCAGCCCAGCGAGGTGATCACCTGGTCCGGCTCGCGCTTGCTGTAGATCGCCACGCCGCTGTAGCCCTTCTTGGTGATGGCGTCGCGGTAGAAGCAGTGGTGCCCGTCCGGGCGGAACATCGGGTCGGTCAGCTGGTCTTCCTGGGCCTTGGTTTCCTGGATGCACAGGACGTCGGCGTCCTGGGCGCGGAACCACTCGAGAAAGCCCTTGGTGGCGGCGGAACGGATGCCGTTGGCGTTGAAACTGATGATGCGCATGCTGACCCGGGTCTGGAACGATACCCGCAAGAGCATACCGTTTCGGCCCTTGCAGGGGCTGGCTGGAAACGGACGGCATTACCGCCCGCGGCCATCTGGCGAAGCCGTCTCGCCAGCCCGTGCGACACCGGGCCGCAGGGCTCGACGAGCGGAAAAGTGCGGGCATGCATTAGGATTTGCGCTCCAAATGAATTGAATCGAGTCTTGATGAGCGACCATCGCCACCGTTTCCTGCAACTGGCCCTGACCGCCGATGCCCTGCGTTTCGGCCAGTTCACCCTGAAGTCCGGCCGTCTGAGCCCCTATTTCTTCAACGCCGGCCGGTTCGATTCCGGCGCGCGCATGTCCCAGCTGGCGGCCTGCTACGCCGATGCCGTGGAAGCCACCGGGCTGAAGTTCGACGTCGTGTTCGGCCCGGCCTACAAGGGCATCCCGCTGGCCACCGCGACCGCCTGTGAATTCGCCCAGCGCGGCCGCGACCTGCCGCTGTCGTTCAACCGCAAGGAAGCCAAGGACCACGGCGAAGGCGGCAACCTGATCGGCGCGGACATGAATGGCAAGCGCGTGCTGATCGTCGATGATGTGATCACCGCCGGCACCGCGATCCGCGAAGCACTGGCGATCATCAAGGGCGCTGGTGGCACCCCGGCCGGCATCGTGGTGGCCCTGGACCGCCAGGAGATCGCCTCGGAAACCGACCGCCGTTCGGCCGCGCAGGCCGTGGCCGAAGAAGCCGGCATTCCGGTGGTCGCCGTGGCCACGCTGGCCGACCTGCTTGATTTTGCCTCCGGAAATCCGGAACTTGTGGGCTACCGGCAGCCGCTGGAGGACTATCGTTCCCGCTACGGCAGCCGTCCTACACGTTGAGAGCAGGGGGCTTTCACCATGTCCAGGTTTGCCTCGTTCACCGTTGTCGGCCTGTTGCTGGCCGTGCCGCTGTTGCCTGCCCAGGCACAGAAGCGCGCGGCCGACGCAGCGCCGAAGAAGCTGTACTGCTGGAACAAGGGCAGCGAGCGGATCTGCAGTGATGCCCTGCCCCAGGAGGCGGTGAACAGTGCGCGCGAGGAGTTCAACCTGCGCAGCGGCATGCGCAGTGGGGAAGTGCAGCGCGCGTTGACTGACGACGAACGCGCCGATGCCGCGGCGCAGGCCGCGCAGCAGCGCCTGGACCTGGCCGCCGAGCAGACCCGCCAGCGTACCGAGCAGGCGATGCTGGCCACGTACGAGAGCGAGGACGACCTGCGCCGGGTGTTCGCCGAGCGCGGCGGCATCCTGGACAACAACATCCACACTGCCAGCTACAACGTGGCCAGCGTGCGTGATGCGCTGGTCACCCTGCTGGCCAGTGCGGGCAACCGCGAGCTGGATGGGCAGCCGGTGCCGGACAAGCAGGCCGAGCGCATCCGCCAGCGGCATGCCGAGCTGGTGACGCAGCGGCGCATGCAGGCCTCGTTCGAGCAGCAGCGCCGGGCGCTGGACGTGGAGATCGAGAGCACGCTGCAGCGCTATCGGTTGCTCAAGGGTGTGGGGAGCGATCCGCGCGGGTAAGGGCGGAGGTGCGATGGCGTTGAAACGAAGGCGGCCTTGGGGTCGCCTTTTTTTATGCACTTTTTACGCGGTGCGCCGGTTTCGGGCGTGGAGCGTTTATGCCGTGCAGGCAGACCATGGGCGCCTGACGTGGAGTGGTTCCACCTGGACGTCTCATGAGCCCGTATCTGCCTGTCTTCCCCGCCGGTGCCCCGTGCACCGCGCGCTCCCTTTCCCGCGTTTGAGGCCACGACCATGTCTGCCTGGCTTTCCCTGCTGTGCGGCGTGCTGGTGCTCGTTGCCGCCGCCTATCTGCTGTACGTCGTGCTTCGGCCCGAAACCTTCTGACCGGAGCCGACCATGACCGAGATCCTGTTGATCCTGCTGGCCAGCATCGTGCTGGCCTTTCCGCTTGGGCTGTACCTGGCCCGGGTGATGCGCGGTGGCCCGATGCGTGGCGATGCGCTGTTCGGGCTGGTTGAAAAACCCCTTTACCGGCTGCTGGGGGTGAATCCGGCGCGCGGCATGTCCTGGCGTGGCTACGTGGGCGCCTTCCTGCTCAGCAACGTGGTGATCGCGGTGCTGGTGCAGGCCGTCTTCATGACCCAGGCCTGGCTGCCGTTCAATCCGGACCAGATCCCCAACATGCGCTGGGATACGGCGCTGCACACCATGGTGTCGTTCCTGACCAACACCAACCAGCAGCATTATTCCGGGCAGGCGCAGCTGTCGTACTTCTCGCAGATGACCGCGATCACCGGGCTGCAGGTGGTGACGCCGATGATGGGCCTGGCGCTGGTGGTGGCCACGTTGCGTGCGCTGTTCGGCGCGCGCCCCGAGGATGTGCCGGCCGACCAGGCTGCGCTGCTGAGTGCGGACCGCCGCGTCGATGTGGGCAATTACTACGCCGATGTGGTGCGCTCGAGCGTGCGCTTCATGCTGCCGCTGTGCCTGCTGTGGGCGGTGCTGCTGACCAGCCAGGGCGTGCCCGCCACCCTCGCCGGCGGTCCGCAGGCCACGCCGATCGACGCCTCGGCCGGCATGGGCACGCAGAAGCTGCCGCTCGGGCCGGTCGCGGCGATGGTCGCGGCCAAGCAGCTGGGCACCAATGGCGGTGGCTGGTACGGCCCCAACAGCGCGATGCCGCTGGAGAACCCGACCCCACTGTCCAACGCGCTGGAACTGATCGGCATCCTGCTGGTCCCGATCGCGGTGATCTTCATGCTCGGCGCCTTCACCGGACGCAAGCGCCTGGCCGGGCTGGTGTTCGGCTGCATGCTGGCGATGTCCAGTGTGTCGATCGCCGCCACGGTGTGGCTGGAAGGCCACTCGGCCACTGCGGCCAGCCCGCTGCTGATGGAGGGCAAGGAAGTGCGCTTCGGTGCCGATGGCACGGGCTTGTGGGCCGCGATCACCACCCAGGTATCCAACGGTTCGGTCAACGGCATGCATGACTCGCTCAGCCCGCTGGCCGGCGCCGTGCCGATGGTCAACATGCTGGTCAATGCGATCTGGGGCGGCATCGGCTGTGGGCTGCAGCAGTTCATCGTGTACCTACTGCTGGGCGTGTTCCTGGCCGGCCTGATGACCGGCCGCACCCCGGAACTGTTCGGCCGCAAACTGGAAACGCCGCAGGTGCGCCTGCTCGCGCTGCTGGTGCTGCTGCAGCCGATCACCATCCTGGGCTTCACCGCGTTGACCCTGGCGATCCCGTCGATCACCGGCACCTCAAATCCCGGCTTCCACGGCATCAGCCAGGTGTTCTACGAGTACACCTCGGCGTTCGCCAACAACGGCTCGGGCTTTGAAGGCCTCGGCGATGCCACGGTGTGGTGGAACCTGAGCTGCACCCTGGTGCTGCTGCTGGGCCGCTATCCGGTGCTGGTGATCCCGTTGATCGTGGCCGCGCAGCTGGCGGCCAAGCGGCGGGCGCCGGAATCGGCCGGCACGCTGCAGATTGAAACCCCGACCTTCGCGCTGACCCTGATCGCGCTGATCGTCATCCTCACCGTATTGCAGTTCATGCCGGCGCTGGTGCTGGGCCCGGTCGCCGATCACCTGTCGCTGACGCTGCACTGAGACCGCCTTCCATGAGTACGTATCCGTTGAACGTTTCTTCCCATCGCCGCCAGCGCCTGCTCGACGGCGCCGGCTGGCGCCGTGCCCTGCGCGACGCCGTCATCAAGCTCTCGCCCCGGCACCTGCTGCACAGCCCGGTGATGGCCGTGGTGATGGTCGGCACAGTGGTCAGCGCCCTGGTCACGCTGACCGGCAATGCGCCGCTGGGCTTCGGCCTGGCGGTCACCGCGATCCTGCTGCTGACGGTGCTGTTCGGCAACTTCGCCGAGGCGGTGGCCGAAGCGCGCGGCCGTGGCCAGGCCGCCTCGCTGCGACGCGCCCGGCAGGACCTCAGCGCGCGCCGGTTGGCGGCCGCGCATGCCGGGGCCAGCGAGACCCAGGTCCCGGCGGCCGAACTGCGCCCGGGCGACCATGTGATCGTCAGTGCCGGGGAACTGATCCCGGCCGATGGCGAGATCGTGCAGGGCCTGGCCACCATCAACGAAGCGGCGGTGACCGGCGAATCGGCCCCCGTGCTGCGCGAAGCGGGTACCGACCGCAGCGGCGTGATCGGCGGCACCAAGGTGCTCTCCGACCAGATCATCGTGCGCATCACCGCCGAGCCGGGCCACAGCTTCCTGGACCGGATGATCGCCCTGGTGGAAGGCGCGAACCGCCAGAAGACCCCGAACGAGGTCGCCCTGACCCTGCTGCTGGCGGCGATGACGCTGACCTTCCTGGTGGTGGTGGCGACGCTGCCGGCGATCGGTGCGTTCGTTGGTGTGCAGGTCGATCCGCTGCTGTTGATCGCGCTGCTGGTGTGTTTGATTCCGACCACCATCGGCGGCTTGCTGCCGGCCATCGGTATCGCCGGCATGAACCGGGCGCTGGCCGCCAACGTGCTGGCCAAGTCCGGCAAGGCGGTGGAAGTGGCCGGCGACGTGGACGTGCTGCTGCTCGACAAGACCGGCACGATCACCCATGGCGACCGCCAGGCCACGCACTTCCATGCACTGGCGGGGATTGATGCCACGCAGCTGCGCGAAGCAGCGCTGCTGTCCTCGCTGGCCGACCCGACGCCGGAAGGCAAATCGGTCGTGCGTCTCGCGCGTGAGCTGGGCTGCACCACCGCCGAGCCGGACCGTGCGGACTATCTTGCGTTCTCTGCGCAGACCCGCATGTCCGGTGTGGATCTGGACGGCGGCCGCCGCATCCGCAAGGGCGCTTCCGATGCGATCACCGCGTATGTGCGTGAGCTGGGCGGGACCGTGCCGTCGGAGCTGCCGGGCCGCGTGGAGCAGGTGGCGCGCAACGGTGCCACCCCGCTGGTGGTGTGCGAAGGCCGCCATGTGCTGGGCGTGATCGAGCTGTCGGACGTGGTCAAGCACGGCATGCGCGAGAAGTTCGCGCAGCTGCGCGCGATGGGCATCCGCACGGTGATGATCACCGGCGACAACCCGCTGACCGCTGCGGCGATCGCCGCCGAAGCCGGTGTGGACGACTACATCGCCGAGGCCCGCCCCGAAGACAAGCTGGCCCGCATCCGCGCCGAGCAGGCCGGTGGGCGGCTGGTGGCGATGGTCGGCGACGGCACCAACGACGCCCCGGCGCTGGCCCAGGCCGACATCGGGCTGGCGATGAACTCCGGCACGCAGGCCGCCAAGGAGGCCGGCAACATGGTCGATCTGGATTCGGACCCGGCCAAGCTGCTGGCGGTGGTGGAAGTGGGCAAGCAGCAGCTGATCACCCGCGGTGCGCTGACCACCTTCTCGCTGGCCAACGATGTCTCCAAGTATTTCGCGATCCTGCCGGCGCTGTTCGCCTCCACCCTGCCGGCGATGGCGGCGCTGAACGTGATGCACCTGTCCAGCCCGCGCAATGCGGTGCTGGCGGCGCTGATCTTCAATGCGTTGGTGATCCCGGCGCTGATCCCGCTGGCCTTGCGCGGGGTGCGCTTCCGCCCGGCCACGGCCACCGCACTGCTCCGCCGGAACATGCTGGTGTATGGCCTGGGCGGCGTGCTGCTGCCGTTTGCGGCCATCAAATTGATCGACCTCTTCCTTGTCTCGGTGTTCGGCGCATGAACCGCTCGCTAGCTGCTTCTGTTCCCCGTTCGGCGCGCAGTCGCGCGGCCGCCTCCCTCCACCTGCAGCAGGACAGCGCCTGGCGCCCGGCCCTCGTGCTCGGCCTGAGCAGCCTGTTGCTGCTCGGCCTGGCCTATGCAGTGGCCACGACCAGCGTGAGCCGGCTGCTGTTCCCGGCGCAGGCCGATGGCAGCCTGCTGATCCGCGACGGGCAGGTGCGTGGCTCGCAGCTGATCGCCCAGCCGTTCGTCGGCGATGGCTACTTCCAGGCGCGGCCGTCGGCGGCCAACTACGACCCGATGGCCGCGGCCGGCAGCAACATGGCGCGCACCAATCCGGCGCTGCAGGAACGGGTGCAGGCGGCGATCACGGCGGTGGCCGCACGCGAAGGCGTGCCTGCCGCGCAGGTGCCCGGCGATCTGGTCACCCAGTCCGGCGCCGGCATGGACCCGGAGATCTCCCCGGCCGCCGCGCAGGTGCAGGTGGCCCGCGTGGCACGCAGCCGTGGGCTGCCGGCCGAGCGCGTCGCCGCGTTGGTGCAGGCCAACACGCTGGGCCCGCAGTGGGGCGTGTTCGGCCAGGCCCGGGTCAACGTGATGACGTTGAACCTGGCGCTGGAGGATCTCAAGGCCCGACCGTGATGCCGGGATCGCGCGAACCGGCGCACAATCCCCGCCCATGAGCGACTCCCGTACCCGCCAGGCCGATGCCCTGGTCGACACCCTGCAGCGCGAAGCCGGCGGCAAGCTCACTGTGTTCCTGGGCGCTGCCCCGGGGGTTGGCAAGACCTTCAGCATGCTGACCCGCGCGCATGAGCAGCTGCGCCGCGGCGTGGACGTGGTGATCGGGCTGGTGGAAACCCACGGCCGCGCCGAGACCTCGGCGCTGCTGGCGGGCCTGCCGCAGGTACCGCTACTGCAACGCGAGTACCAACAGCACGCGCTGGAAGAAATGGACCTGGACGCGGTGCTGGCGCGTCGCCCGGCCCTGGTGCTGGTCGACGAACTGGCGCATCGCAATGTGCCCGGCAGTCGCCATGAACGGCGCTGGCAGGATGTGATGGAACTGCTCGATGCCGGCATCGACGTGTGGACCACGGTCAACATCCAGCACCTGGAAAGCCTCAACGACGTGGTCATGCGCATCACCGGGGTGCGCGTCAGCGAGACCGTGCCGGATGCGGTGCTCGACCGTCTGCACGACATCGTGCTGGTGGACCTGCCGCCGCGCGAACTGATCGAGCGCCTGCAGCAGGGCAAGGTCTATGTGCCGGAGCAGGCGGCGCAGGCGCTGCAGGCATTTTTCTCGCCGGCCAACCTGACCGCACTGCGCGAATTGGCGATGCAGGAAGCCGCCGACCGCGTGGACAGCAGCCTGCGCGAGACCCGTGCCGCGCGCGGCGAAGGCAACCTGCCGCTGCGCCGCCGCGTGCTGGTGGCGATCGATGGCGGCGGCCAGAGCGAGTACCTGGTGCGGGTCGGCCGGCGCATCGCCGAGCGGCGCGATGCGCCGTGGACGGTGGTGACGGTGCAGGCGCGCGCGCACGACGAGCAGACCCGGCGCGAGATCGATGCCGCCTTCGCCCTCGCCCGCCGCCTCGGGGGCGAGGCCGAGCTGCTGCACGGCTCCAGCATCGCCGATGCGCTGCTCGATCACGCCGCCCACAACGGGGTCTCCACGCTGGTGCTGGGCCGCACGCGCGAGCGGCCGCTGGCGCGCATGCTCAACCGCACGCTGACCCAGCAGCTGATCCGTCGTGGCGCGCATTTCGAGATCACGATCATCGGCACGCCGCAGGCGCGGGCGCGGGCGCGCCGGTCGGGACTGTCCATTCCCAGCCGCAGCGCCGGCAAGGACGCGCTGCTGGCGCTCGGCGCCACGGCGGCGGCCTGCCTGGTGGCGCTGGTCGCCGAGCGCTGGATCGGGCTGTACGACCTGTCGATGGTGTTCATCGTGGCGGTGGTGATGGTCGCTGCGCGTAGCCGCACCAGTGCGGCGGTGATCGCCGCCGCGCTGTGTTTCCTGGCCTACAACTTCTTCTTCATCGCGCCGCGCTTCACCTTCGCGATCAGTGCGCGCCAGGGTGTGATCACGGTCTTCCTGTTCCTGGCCGCTGCCTTGGTGGCAGGGCGGTTGGCCTCGCGCCTGCGCATGCAGGTGGTCGCGTTGCGCGCGGCCAACCGGCACGCGCATGCGCGCCAGGCACTGGGCCGGCAACTGGCCAGTGCGGCGAGCAACGAGCAGGTCGCGCAGGCCGGGCGCGAGGCACTGGAACAGGCGATGGACGCCCCGGCGTGGCTGCGCATCGGGCAGTACACCAGTGCCAGCGGCAGCGCCGCACCAGGCGACACCGATCTGGCCGCGGCCGACTGGGCGCACCGGCATGGCCAACCCAGCGGACGCTTCACCGATACCCTGGCCGGTGCTGGCTGGTGGTTCCTGCCGCTGCTGGACGGCGACGACCGCGCGATCGGCGTGGCCGGCATGCGCTTCCCGCGCGAGGCACCGCGGCTGACACCGGAACAACGGCAGCTGGCCGAAGCGATGGTGGACGACATCGCGCAGGCCGCGCTGCGCACCCAGCTGGTGGCCGACCTGGAAAAGGCGCATGTGAGCAACGAGACCGAGCGCCTGCGCTCGGCGTTGCTGTCCTCGGTCTCGCATGACCTGCGCTCGCCGCTGGCAGCGATGATCGGCTCGGCCGACAGCCTCTCCAGCTATGCCGATGCGATGGACGCCAGCGACCGGCGCGCCCTGCTGGACACCATCCTGGTGGAAGGCGAGCGCCTGGACCGCTACATCCAGAACCTGCTGGACATGACCCGGCTGGGCCATGACGGGCTGCAGATCAACCGCGACTGGATCGGCGTGGACGAGCTGGTCGGCTCGGCCGCGCGCCGCCTGCAGCGCTATCAGCCCGATGTGCTGTTGAAGCTGGACATACCCGCTGAGCTGGCGCCGATCTGGGTGCATCCGGCGCTGGTCGAACAGGCCGTGTTCAACGTGATGGAAAACGCCGCCAAGTTCTCCCCGCCCGGCGCGGCGGTGGAGGTGCAGGCGCGGTTGGTCGAGGGCGAATTGCGCATCGACGTGCTCGATGCCGGACCGGGCATCCCGGACGAGGAGCGCGCGCGCATCTTCGACATGTTCTACAGCGTGGAGCGCGGCGACCGCGGCCGGCATGGCACCGGGCTGGGCCTGACCATCTGCCAGGGCATGATCGGCGCGCATGGCGGCAGCGTACAGGCGCTGCCGGGCCGCGACGGACGCGGTACCCTGATCCGCATCACCCTGCCCTTGCTGCATCCCCACCCCGCCGATGACAACGACGATTCCTGAGGCTTCCCACGGCGTGCCGCCGGCGCGCGTGCTGGTGATCGACGATGAAGCGCAGATCCGGCGCTTCCTGGAGATCAGCCTGCGCGCGCAGGGCTACCGCGTGTCCCAGGCCGCGACCGGCCAGGCCGGGCTGGAAGCACTGGTCGGCGAAGGGGCGGATCTGGTGATCCTGGATATCGGCCTGCCCGACATGGAAGGCCATGAGGTACTTGGCGAGCTGCGCCAGTGGAGCCAGGTGCCGGTGATCATGTTGACCGTGCGCGCCAGCGAGACCGAGAAGGTGCGGGCGCTGGATGCCGGTGCGAACGACTACGTGACCAAGCCGTTCGGTACGCAGGAGCTGATGGCGCGTGTGCGTGCCCTGCTGCGCTCGCGCACGGTGTCCAGCGAAGGCGTGCTGCCGCAGTTCGATGATGGCCACCTGCATATCGATCTGGTCCGGCGCGAAGTGCACCTGGACGGCGCGCCGGTGGCGTTGACCCGCAAGGAGTACGCACTGTTGTCGCTGCTGCTGCGCAACGCCGGGCGGGTGGTGACCCAGCCGCAGATCCTGCAGGAGATCTGGGGGCCGACCCACCAGCACGACACCCACTACCTGCGGATCCTGGTCGGCAAGCTGCGCCACAAGCTGGGCGATTCGGCGCTGGATTCGCGCTATCTGTTCACCGAGCCGGGCGTGGGGCTGCGCTTCAAGGGGTGATCGACGGCATCCACGCATGGCGTGGATCTGCATGGGCAGGGCATGGATGCACATGCGCGTGGCGCAGATGCACGGTAGTGCCACGGTCGGTACCCACAGATCAGAAGCCCAGTTCCACACCCGGCAGCAGCGGTTGCAGCTGCGCGCGGAACAATGCCTTGATGCGCTCCAGTGCCGCCTCGTCGTCAGCTTCGAAACGCAGCACCAGCACCGGCGTCGTATTGGATGCGCGCACCAGGCCCCAGCCATCGGGGAAATCGGCACGCAGGCCATCGATGGTGGACAGGCGCGCGCCCGCGAACGGCGAGTCCTCCACCTGCACCGAGGAGACGAACAAGGACACCAGCGCGTGCGGGGTACCCGCATCGACCGGCACCTTCAACTCCGGGGTGGAGACGCTGTCGGGCAGCTCGTCGAGCACCTCCGACGGCGTCTCATCGCGCTGGGCCAGGATCTCCAGCAGGCGCGCGGCGGCGTACAGACCGTCGTCGAAGCCGAACCAGCGTTCCTTGAAGAAGAAGTGGCCGCTCATCTCGCCCGCCAGCTCGGCGTCGGTCTCGCGCATCTTGGCCTTCATCAGCGAGTGGCCGGTCTTCCACATCAGCGGGCTGCCACCGTTGCGCAGCACGTAGTCGGAGAGCTTGCCGGTGCACTTCACGTCGTAGATCACCAGCGCGCCCGGGTTGCGCATCAGCACGTCGGCCGCGAACAGCATCAACAGCCGATCGGCATAGATGATCTTTCCTTCGCGGGTGACCACGCCAAGCCGGTCGCCATCGCCATCGAAGGCCAGGCCGATATCCGCGTCGAAGCGCTTCACGGTCTGGATCAGGTCTTCCAGGTTGTGCGGATCGCTCGGGTCCGGATGGTGGTTCGGGAAGCTGCCGTCCACATCGCAGTACAGCGGAATGACCTCGGCGCCAATCGCCTCCAGCAGCGGCTGGGCGAGTTCGCCGGCCACGCCGTTGCCCGCATCGGCCACCACCTTGAGCGGGCGGTCCAGCTGCACGTCATCGGCAATGCGCTGGATGTAATCGGCATTGACTTCGCGGGTCTGGAAGCTGCCCGGTTCTGATGCCACGTGCAGTTGGCCATCGCGGATGCGGTGGTACAGCTCGGTGATCGCATCACCGGACAGCGTTTCGCCGCCGACCACGATCTTGAACCCGTTGTAGTCCGGCGGGTTGTGGCTGCCGGTGACCGCCACGCAGCTGCCGGCGCGCAGGTGGTAGCTGGCGAAGTACACCACCGGGGTCGGCGCGAGGCCGATGTCGGTGACGTTGCAGCCGGCGCGGCGCAGGCCTTCGATCAGGCCGGCGGTGAGCTCGGGACCGGACAGGCGGCCATCGCGACCCACCACGATGTCGCGCAGGCCCTGCACCTGCAGGACCGAACCGATCGCCTGCCCGATCAGGGCGGCGACCTTGGGGGTCAGCTCGCGGCCGACCACGCCGCGGATGTCGTAAGCGCGGAAGATATCGGCGGCAACGGATTCGCCCGGCACGGACGGCGGCGGCGGTGCTGCCTCGTCGCTGGTGTCGACGGCCTCCACCGCAAGCGGTGCCTGGGCGAGGCTTTCGCTCAGGGTCGGGCCGGCGTCGGCGGCACCGTCATCCGCACCGCGGCGGCGCGGCAAGGGCACTTTGCCTTTGCCGAGCACCAGCAGCACCGCGATCAGCAGCAGCAACAGCGCCACGATCGCACTGGAGATCGCCCCCAGCCCCAACGGGCCCGGTTCGATGTCCGGCACCGCTGCAGACAGGCGCAGCCCACTGGTGCCGATCGGGCGCGCCAACGCTTCAGCGCCGCCGGACAGCGCGCGGCTGCCCTGTTCGACGACGTTGTGGTTGCCCTGGCGCAGTGCGAGGTAACCGTCGGCGGGCACGGCAACCTGATCGAACACGCCGGTCAAACGCAGCAATGGCTGGCGCACATAGACGACTGCCGCACCCTGCGGGCCCAGATCGACGGCGGCCGCCAGGCCGAGACGCTGCCCACCGGCATCGCGTACGACGCGGGCCACCGGCTTGTCATCTGCGATGGCGGCTTCGAGCAGCGCCAGGCGCGAGTAACCGAAGGCCTTCGGATCGGCGTAGGCCGCATCGAGATCGGCGGTCAGGACATGGACGTCTTCCACGCCCGGCCAGCCTTCGCGGATGGCCACGACCGCCCCCTGTGCGTTGCCGCTGGCCAGTGCACTGGCAACGGGCCCGGTCTTGAGCACCTTGCCGAACCTGCCCAGCTGACCCGTCACCGCCGTCTGCAGCCCCTCGACCACGCGGTCGCGCGACTGTTCAAGCTCGGCGCCAACGGCCGCCTGGCGCCATTGGCGCACACCGCTCCACCCGAACCAGCCCGCCAACAGCACCAGCAGCACGGCCAACAGCGGCACCGAGCGCCCTGTCGTGAACCGCGGCCGTCCTTCCGCCTTCGCCTTGCTCATCAAGCTCCCCTGTCAGCGCACCCCGGTATGGCCGAATCCACCCGTTCCCCTGGCGCTGTCGGTGAAAGTATCCACTACCTGAAGCGCCACGCGTGCAATCGGCAGCACCACCAGCTGGGCGATGCGATCGCCGGGCTGCAGGGTGAACGGCTCGCGCCCGCGGTTCCAGGCGCTGATCAGCAGCGGCCCCTGGTAATCCGCATCGATCAGGCCGGTGCCGTTGCCCAGCACGATGCCGTGGCGATGGCCCAGGCCCGAACGCGGCAACACGACCGCGGCCAGGTTCGGATCGGCGATATGGATCGCGATACCGCTGGGAATCAGCGCCGTATCGCCCGGCTGCAGGGTGAGCTCGGTTTCCAGCGCCGCGCGCAGGTCCAGCCCGGCGCTGTGTTCGGTGGCATAGGCCGGCAGCGGCCATTCGTCGCCGAAACGCGGGTCCAGCAGCTTGACCTGCAGGGGCTGGAGGGAGGAATCGATGGTCATGCGTGCAACCTCTGGGCAATCAGGGACAACAGTTGTTCGGCCAGCACGGCCTTGGAGGTGCCGGGGAACACCTGTTCGCCGCCCTGCCAGTAGGCCGTGGCCGCGTTTTCATCGCTTTCGAAACCGCCGGTGCTGATCCCGACCTGATTGGCGATCACCAGGTCCAGGCGCTTGTCCACCAGCTTGCCGCGCGCGTACTTCTCCACGTCGTGGGTTTCGGCAGCGAAGCCGACCACCAGCTTGAGCGCATTGGTCTGCGCGGCGACCTCGGCCAGGATGTCCGGGGTGCGCACCAGCTCCAGGGTCAGGCTCTGGGTGCCGGCGGTCTTCTTGAGTTTCTGCGGGGCGACCTGGCGTGGGGTGTAATCGGAGACGGCGGCCGCACCGATATAGATGTCGGCCGGCAGTGCAGCGAGCACCGCTTCGCGCATCTGTGCGGCCGAGCGCACATCGACACGCTGCACGCCCGCGGGCGTGGCCAGCTGGACCGGGCCACTGACCAGCACTACCTGCGCGCCGAGGCGGGCGGCGGCGGCGGCCAGGGCATAGCCCATCTTGCCGCTGCTGCGGTTGCCGACGTAACGCACCGGGTCGATGTCTTCATAGGTGGGACCGGCGCTGATCAGCACGCGCAGGCCCTTCAGTTCACTGGCGGCCGGCGGCTCGGCCGGGGCCGGTGCCTGCAGCGTAGCCAGCGCGGCCACGATCGCGTGCGGTTCGGTGAGCCGGCCGGGGCCGGATTCGCCTTCGGCCAGCGGGCCGTCTTCGGGCCCGATCACCTGGGCACCGCGCTCGCGCAGCAGGCCGATGTTGGCCTGGGTGGCCGGGTGCAGCCACATGCGGTGGTTCATCGCCGGGCACACGGTCAGCGGCGCGGTGGTGGCCAGGCACAGGGTGGTGACCAGGTCATCGGCGTGGCCATTGGCCAGCCGCGCGAGCAGATCGGCGGTCGCGGGCGCGACCACGATGCGGTCTGCCCAACGCGCCAGCTCGATGTGGCCCATGGCCTGCTCGGCCGCGCTGTCCCACAGGGTGGTGCGGGTCGGCTGGCCGGACAGTGCCTGGAAACTGAGCGGGGTGACGAACTGCTGGGCCCCGGCGGTCATCGCGACCTGCACCTGGGCCCCGGCATCGCGCAGGCGGCGCACCAGTTCCAGCGACTTGTAGGCAGCGATCCCGCCACCAACGCACAACAACAGCTTCTGGCCTTCCAACGGGCGCGCGGCCGCCGGAGAAGCCTGGGGGGAGTCAGCCACCTTGGGTGTTCCTGTCGAACCGAGGCGATTAGCTTACCCGATGGTCTGTAGAGCGCCTGATGCGCCAGCGGCATAAGGAGGCAGGTTTTCGTCATAAGCAACCACCGGACTGGGCACGATTTCCTGCATTTACCGACACGATGGCGCCTGGTTCACCGATGGTGGCGGGGCCGGCAGGGAGTGGAGACTGAGGCCATGTCGATCCGAGACTGGCCCAGTGCCGAGCGTCCCCGCGAAAAGCTGCTTGCCCAGGGCGCCGGCGCCCTGTCCGATGCCGAGCTGCTGGCGATCTTCCTGGGCTCGGGGCTGCGCGGGCGCGATGCGGTGGAGACCGCGCGCGACCTGCTGCAGTCCCACGGCCCCCTGCGCAACCTGCTTGATCTGCCGGCCACCGCGCTGGCCGCCCTGCCCGGCCTCGGCCCGGCCCGCAGCTGCAAGCTGGTGGCCGGGCTGGAACTGGCGCACCGGCATCTGGCCGCCGAGCTGGCCCGGGGCGACAGCCTGCGCGACCCCGCCGCCGCCGGGCGCTACTTCAAGCAGCGGCTGCGGTCCCGTCCCAACGAGGTGTTCGCCGCGCTGTTCCTGGACAACCAGCACCGCACGCTGGCCTGCGAGGAACTGTTCAGCGGCACGGTGGACGCGGCGGCGGTCTACCCGCGCGAGGTGGTCCGGCGCGCCCTGCTGCACAACGCGGCGGCGGTGATCGTCAGCCACAACCACCCTTCCGGCAGCGCCGAACCCTCGCTGGAGGACCGCCGGATCACCACGCTGCTGCAGCAGGCCCTGGCGCTGGTGGACATCCGCCTGCTCGACCATGTCGTCATCGGCGACGGCGCCCCGGTATCGATGGCCGCGCGCGGCTGGATGGGCATCGCAGCGGCCTGATCCGGGCGTGAAACGCCGCCGCTCGGCCCCGGTTCAATGGATCGGGGTGGCTTCTGGGCTAAAATTGCCGATTCCGCCGCTCCAGTCCCAAAGCAGGCCTTGTGAAAAATCTCCTCCGCGCCCTGATCAGCCAAGGCATCGAAGCCTTGCGCGCCAACGGCACTCTGCCGGCCGATACCCTGACCCCGGAATTCGTGGTCGAACGCCCGAAGACCCGTGAGCACGGCGATTTCGCCACCAACGCCGCGATGCTGCTGGCCAAGCCGGCGCGCAGCAATCCGCGCGCCCTGGCCCAGGCGCTGCTGGATGCGCTGCCCAAGAGCGATGACGTAGCCCGCGTCGAGATTGCCGGCCCGGGCTTCATCAATTTCCACCTTGCCCCGAGCGCCTACCAGCGCGAAGCGGCCAGTGTGCTCAAGGAAGGCGCCGATTACGGCCACAACCTGAGCGGCAACGGCCGCACCGTGGGCGTGGAATACGTGTCGGCCAACCCGACCGGTCCGCTGCATGTCGGCCACGGCCGCGCGGCGGCGATCGGTGACTGCCTGGCGCGCCTGCTGGAAGTGAACGGCTGGAACGCCAAGCGCGAGTTCTATTACAACGACGCCGGCGTGCAGATCGAGAACCTGGCGCTGTCCACCCAGGCACGTGCGAAGGGCCTCAAGCCCGACGACGCCGGCTGGCCGGAAGCGGGCTACCGCGGCGATTACATCGAGGATGTGGCCAAGGCTTACCTGGCCGGCGCCACCGTGGAGCTGGAAGGCCATTCGGTGGTCGGCGAGCGCGACCCGGACAACCTCGATGCGATCCGTCGCTTCGCCGTGGCCTACCTGCGCAACGAGCAGAACCAGGACCTGGCCGCGTTCGGCGTGGATTTCGACATCTACTTCCTGGAAAGCTCGCTGTACAAGGACGGCAAGGTCGAAGAGACCGTTGCCCAGCTCAATGCGGCCGGCCACACCTATGAGGAAGGCGGCGCGCTGTGGCTGCGCTCGACCGACTTCGGTGACGACAAGGACCGCGTGATGCGCAAGTCCGACGGCACCTACACCTACTTCCTGCCCGACGTGGCCTACCACCTGAGCAAGTGGCAGCGCGGCTACGAGCGCGCGATCACCGAGCTGGGCGCGGACCACCACGGTTCGCTGGCGCGCGTGCGCGCCGGCCTGCAGGCGCTGGACGTCGGCATCCCGAAGGGCTGGCCGGAATACGTGCTGCACCAGATGGTGACGGTGATGCGCGGCGGCGAGGAAGTGAAGCTCTCCAAGCGTGCCGGCAGCTACCTGACCCTGCGCGACCTGATCGAAGAAGCCGGCCGCGATGCGACCCGCTGGTTCCTGATCGCGCGCAAGCCCGATTCGCAGCTGACCTTCGATATCGATCTGGCCCGCCAGCAGAGCAACGACAACCCGGTGTTCTACGTGCAGTACGCGCATGCCCGCGTCTGCAGCCTGCTGCGCCAGGCGCAGGAGAAGGGCCTGGGCTACACGCCGGCCGAAGGGCTGGCCGGGCTGTCCTCGCTGGGCGATGAGGCCTCGCTGTGGTTGATGGTGGAAATGTCGCGCTTCCCGGAAGTCGTCGAGGCGGCCGGCCTGGCGCTGGAACCGCACCTGATCGCGCAGTACCTGCGTGAATTGGCGCATGCCTTCCACACGTGGTATCACGGCACGCAGGTACTGGTGGCCGACGAAAGCGAACGCAACGCCAAGCTGACGCTGGCCTGCGCCGCGCGCCAGGTCCTGGCCAATGGTCTGAACATCCTGGGCGTATCCGCCCCGGAAAAAATGTAAGCAGTGGAGAAGCAGTAAATGGCAGCACGACGCGGCAAGAGCCAGGCACGGCGCAACAGCAACCAGGGCACCCCGGGATGGGTGTGGCTGGTCGCGGGTGTGGCGATTGCGGCCGTGGTGTTCCTGGCGGCACCCAACCTGTTCAAGAACGACGGTGACGGTTTCCTGCGGGTCGGCCCGCAGCCGGACCCGAACGCCCAGCCGGCCCCGGTGAGCGATGCCGACACCGACGTCGGCACCGAGCTGCCCAAGCCGGGTGCCGCCAAGCCGGCCGAGCCGGCCAAGCCGGCGGCGACGCAGTACGACTTCTACACCCTGCTGCCCGGCAAGGAAGTGGAAATGTCCGATGCGGAGCTGGCCGCCAGCGCACGCGCCGAAGACCAGCGCCGTGCCAAGGCCGAAGCGCAGCGCGCGCAGGCCGCGCTGGAAGGCCGCCCGTTGCCGCCCGCGCCGGCGCCGACCAGCACCGCTGCGACCACCTCGCCTGCGGCGGTGAGTACCGCCCCGCTGCCGGCTCCGGTGGCGGAGCGCCCGGCGGCGACCACGGCTCCGGCGACGACGCCGGCACAGACCGCGGCGGCTGCTCCGGCTGCACCGACGCCGACGGCGACGCCGGCTGCCGGGGCGGCTGAGCCGGCAGCCAGCAACGTGCGCTACATCCTGCAGGCCGGTGCATTCGGCGCGTCTGGCGATGCCGAGGCCACCAAGGCCAAGCTGGCGATGATTGGCCTGGCCGCACGGGTGGAATCGGCACAGATCAACGGCAAGACGGTGTACCGCGTGCGCATGGGGCCGTATGGCAGCGCCGGTGAACTGGCCGAAGCCAAGCAGAAGCTGGATGGGACGGGGCTTCAGGCGATGGCGATCAAGGCGCAGTAGCCGCGCGCCGCGACATATACAGGAACGCCGGGTATTGCCTGGCGTTTTTTTTTACCGCCCAAGGCAGCCGACCAACGGTCGGCGCTACGGGGCTACCTTTCAACGAGACGCCTCCATGAGCACCGCACACGGCAACGATCGCAGGATCGACAACATTGAATTCAACGTGGCTGACATCGCGCGCAGCAAGGCGTTCTACGGCAGCGTGTTCGGCTGGTCGTTCACCGATTACGGCCCGGGCTATACCGAGTTCTACGATGGCCGCCTGCGCGGTGGGTTCACCACCGACGCGCCGGTGCGCGCCGGTGGGCCGTTGGTGATTCTGTATGCCGATGACCTGGTAGCCACGCAGCAGCGGCTGGAAGCGGCCGGCGCGGACATCTGCCAGGCGGCGTTCGATTTTCCGGGGGGGCGGCGGTTTCATTTCCGCGATCCGGATGGGTATGAGTTGGCGGTGTGGACGGCCGCCTGAGGTAGAGCCGACCGTTGGTCGGTTGCCAGGATGCAGGTAGAGCCGACCGTTGGTCGGCTGCCGTCAGCGGTGGGTATGCGCCAAGGGCAGCCGACCAACGGTCGGCTCTACCGGTTTCGGGCGTGCGGCCGAAGCGTTCGCCGGTTCGGGCGTGCGGCCGAGGTGTTTTCCCGTTCGGGTGTGTGGCCGAGGTGTTGGCCAGCGGTGCCCTTGGATCAGTCGCGCGCGACCTGGAAGCCGGCGAACGACTGGCTGACCGGCATCACTTCGAGGCGATTGATGTTCAGGTGCGCCGGCAGCGAGGCGACCCAGAAGATCTGCTCGGCGATGTCGTCGGCGGTCATCGGGTTGGCACCGGTGTAGAGCTTGTCCGAGGCGGCCTGGTCACCATGGGTGCGGACCACGGTGAACTCGGTTTCGGCCATGCCCGGCTCGATCGTGGTCACGCGCACGCCGCTGCCGTGCAGGTCCGAGCGCAGGCCCAGCGAGAACTGGCTGACGAAGGCCTTGGTGCCGCCGTAGGCATTGCCGCCCGGGTACGGGTAGACGCCGGCAACGGAGCTGATGTTGATGATCGCGCCCTTGCGCGCGACCAGCTGCGGCAACAGGCGATGGGTCAGCGTCACCAGGGCGGTGACGTTGGTGTCGATCATGGTGCGCCAGTCTTCCAGCGAGGCGCTCTGGGCCGGGGCGGTGCCCTGGGCCAGGCCGGCGTTGTTGACCAGCAGGTCGATGTCGGCGAAGCCGGCCGGCAGGGCGGCCAAGGCCGCTTCCATCGCCACGCTGTCGCGCACGTCGAACACCGCGGCATGCACGCGCTCGGGACCGTAGGCGTCGACCAGCGGCTGCAGGCGCTCGGCACGGCGCCCGGTGGCGATCACGCGCCAGCCGGCCTGGGCGAAACGGTGGACAGCGGCGGCGCCAAAGCCGGACGTGGCGCCAGTAATCAGAGCGGTACGGGTCATCGAGGTACTCCGTGAAGATCCCGACCATTTTCGCACCGATGCGCGCCCGGTGTGGCGCCGGGCGCCACCCGGCTGACCGGCGCCACGGGTCGTCCCGTCAGCGGATGCGGAACACCCGCGCCTTGGGCAGGTCTTCATCCACCTGCAGGAACCAGCGCCCGGCGATGCCGGGCACCACGACGATCCCGGGGTTGCTGCGGGCAGTCTTGAGCTTCATCTCGCCCTTGAGTACCTGCCACTGCTGGCCGTTGTCCAGGGTGAACACCGTGCCGGGGGCCCAGCCGTCCACCTGGCCGGTGACCTTGGCGTTGATGGGGCCGTCGTCCAGCCCGGGGAACATCGGGGCCGGCGTCGGCACACCCGGGCCTGCGGCAGGTGCCGCCGCGACGGCTACCGGGGCGGGGGCATCGGCCTGGGCCTGGCGCAGCAGGCGGTTCAGGGCCTGCAGCTGGGCCGGGGTCAGCCCGACGTCGGCCAGCGCCTGCGGATCCAGCCGCTGCTCCAGCGCCACATAGGGGGCCTGCGCCCACGCCGGGGCCGCCAGCAACATGCCCACACACCCGAGAACCTGCCACCTGCGCATTGCCTGCTCCACTGCCTGTCGATGCCTGATCGCGGCACTGTGCGTCACTTTCGTGGCAACCAGATGACAGCGACCACCGGTCGCAGCCGGCCGCGCGCCCGGCACGGGGTAAAATGACCGCCAGCCGCGCAGCCGCGCCGGCGGTATTGGACGTCCCATGATCAACAACGATGTACTGCGCAGCATCCGCTACATGCTCGACCTCAGCGACGGCATGATCGCCGACACCTGTGCCCTGGCCGATCCGGCCTTCGTGGTCGACAAGGCCGATGTGGCCGGCTGGCTGCGCAAGGAAGACGAAGAAGGCTTCGTGCCCTGCGACGATCGCACCCTGGCGCATTTCCTGGATGGCCTGATCGTGCATTTCCGCGGCCGCGACGAGAGCCAGCCGGCGCGCCCGGTGGAAAAGCGCATCACCAACAACCTGGTGCTGAAGAAGCTGCGCGTCGCCTTCCAGCTGAAGGACGTGGACATGCACGAAGTGTTCGACGCGGCGGGTTTCTCGGTCTCCAAGCCGGAACTGTCCGCGCTGTTCCGTCAGCCGGACCACAAGAACTACCGCGCCTGCGGTGACCAGATGCTGCGCAATTTCCTCAAGGGCCTGACCCTGCGCGTGCGCGGCGCCTGAAGACGTCGTTGATGCGTGGCTCCGATGCAGGGGCCACGCGCCTCAACTGCCTGGCGTGGGTGAGCCATCTGGATTTCAGATGCATGGGATGAAGACGTTTCATTTCCCCCTTTCGCCCATCAGGCGGACACTGGCGCCCCTTCTTTCCCAGAGCCCGTCATGAGCAACGACGCGCCCTCGCCACTCAGCCGTTGGCAGGTCCTGTTGATGGCCTTCGCCACCGGCGTGGCCGTGGCCAGCAACTACTACGCGCAGCCGCTGCTGCATACCATCGCCGGCCAGTTCGGCGTGTCCTTCGCGCGGGCCGGCACGGTGGTGACCGTGGCCCAGCTGAGCTATGCGGCCGGCTTGATCCTGCTGGTGCCGCTGGGCGATCTGTTCGAGCGCCGCCGGTTGATCGTGGTGATGTCGCTGCTGTCCGCGGCGGGGCTGGTGCTGAGCGCGCTCAGCCATCAGTTCGTGTGGCTGCTGGTGGGCACCGCGCTGACCGGCCTGTTCTCGGTGGTGGCGCAGGTGCTGGTGCCGTTCGCGGCCACGCTGGCGCGGCCCGAAGAACGCGGCCAGGTCGTGGGCACGGTGATGAGCGGGCTGCTGCTCGGCATCCTGCTGGCACGCACCGTGGCCGGGGCACTGTCCTCGCTGGGCGACTGGCGCACCGTGTACTGGATCGCCGCGGCCGCGCTGGTGCTGACCACGGGCATGCTCTATCGGCATCTGCCGCGCTTCCATCAGACCGCCGGGCTGGGCTACCTGCAGCTGCTGCGCTCGATCGGCACGCTGTTCGCGCAGGAGCCGGTGTTCCGCCTGCGCACCGTGCTGGGTGCGCTGAGCTTTGCGATGTTCGCGATCTTCTGGACGCCACTGGCGTTCCTGCTCGCCGCCGAACCGTATGGCTACAGCGATGCGACGATCGGCCTGTTCGGGCTGGTCGGTGCGGCCGGCACGCTGGCCGCGGGCGTGGCCGGGCGCATGGCCGACCGGGGCAAGGCGGCGCTGGCGACCACCGTGGCGCTGGTGCTGCTGGCCGCATCGTGGCTGCCGCTGGGCTTTTCCACGCACTCGCTGATCGCACTGGTGCTGGGCGTGATCGTGCTGGACCTGGCCGCGCAGCTGCTGCACGTGAGCAACCAGAACGTGGTCTATGCGCTGCGTCCGGACGCCCGCAACCGGCTCAATGCCGGCTACATGACCGGCTATTTCATCGGCGGCTCGCTGGGCTCACTGGTCTCGGCGCAGGTCTTTGATCGCTTCGGCTGGACCGGCGTGTGCGTGACCGGTGCCGGCGTCGCGATGGTGGCGATCGCGGTGTGGACAGTGGCGGTAGTACGCCGGTAGAGCCGACCGTTGGTCGGCTGCATTGCGCGCCGCCTGGGGCAGCCGACCAACGGTCGGCTCTACCCGGTGGGATTCGCACCCGACGTCTGGAATATCGAGTGAGGTTGGCTCGAGCAGCCGACCAACGGTCGGCTCTACCGCGCGGGGTGGGTGGGCGCTCCGTCAGAAGGCGGTTTGTACCGCGAACTCGACGCGCGAGCCTGCGTTGCCGGGGAACAGGCGTTTGGCCGCACCATCGGTGTCGTGCGCGGTGAGGCGCAGCTCCCACGGGCCGTGCACCTTCCAGATGGCGCTGAGCTGGCCATGCAGGTAGTCATCGGCCTGCGCGCTGTCCAGCCAGTAGTGTCCCACCGCGCCCTCGATGCGGCACTGCTCGCCCAGCGGCAGGCGCGCACCGAGCTGGGCGTATGTGCCGCCATGGCCACCGGCCAACGCGTTGTCGGAGACGCCGACCTGCAGCCAGGCGCGCTGCCGCCAGGTGACGGTGCCATTGAGCTCGGTCCAGTCCAGATCGACCGTGGCGGACGGATATACGTAGCGGGTCAGGTTGACGTCCACGCTCCAGTCCGGCGTCACCGCCCCGCTCCAGCCGGCGACAAGATCAAACTCGCTGCGCGCGCCGTTGTCCGGCCGGAACGAGACACCCGAGCCCCACGCCGAGGCATACCAGCCGTTGGACGCACTGAGTTTCACGCCCGCCTGCACGGCCGGATCGCCGTCGCTCTGCGAGCTGCCGCGCCAGACGTAGTCCGAGGTCAGCGTCGCATTGCCTTCCACAGCGGCCGCGGCCGCACCGCTCATGACCAGCCCCACCAGCACCACGCCGCAGCGCAGGCGCTGTTTCGAATAGTTACCCACCACGTGTCCCGCTCCAGATGACGGCCGCGCCGTCGAGAGCGACAGTGTCCTCAGGACCGGCGTAAAGCCGCCATGGCGTGGCCACCCGATCAGCGCAACGTTTCTGTAAATCCTGCGTCAGGGTGGTGCCCGGGGGTGCGCGGTATCATGCCCACTCTGACCTGTTGCGAGTAATGGCGTGGACGCGATCCTGACCCCGGTATCGATTGGCGAGCTGATCGACAAGATCACCATCCTGGAAATCAAGGCCGAACGCATCACCGATGCCGGCAAGAACGCCAACGTCCGCAAGGAACTCGAGGGCCTGTGGCCGCTGTGGCAGCAGCAGGTAAGTGCTCAGCCGGGGCTGGAAGCACTGAAGACGCAGCTCAAGGCGATCAACGAGCGCATGTGGGAGATCCAGGACCAGCTGCGCGACAAGGAAGCAGCGCAGGTGTTCGACGATGCCTTCATCCAGCTGGCGCGTGGCGTCTATGGCACCAATGGCGAGCGGGTCAAGGTGAAGAACGAGATCAACCGCATCGCCGGCTCGCAGCTGGTCGAAGAGAAGCAGTACCAGGGCGAATAATCGCGCCGGTATGCGCCGGGCTCAGTGCCCGGTCGCGGCCCTGAAGCGTTCGCGGTCCTGCTGGGTACGCCGGCGGATTTCGGCCAGCGCTTCGTTCTCGGTGGCTTCCAGCATCGATTCGAACAGACGCTGGAAGTGGTTGCGCATGGCCAACCGTGCCGCTGCCGGATCACGCTGGCGCAGGGCGTCCAGAATCCGGGTGTGTTCCTCGTCGCGGGTGTCATCGTCGTTGTGGCACACGTTGGCATACACCTGCTTGACCCGCGGCAGTTCGTTGCGCATCCGCCAGATCAGCTGCACGCAGTGCTCCACCACCGGGTTGCCGGCGATCCGCGCGATCGAGAGGTGGAACTGGCGGTCGGCCTCGCTGGCCGCCGCTTCGCCCGAATTGGGGTCGACCATGGCCGCGATCAGGCCGGCCAGGTCCTCCAGTTCGGCGTCGGTGATGCGGCTGGCCGCCATCGCTGCGGCCTCGGCCTCGATCACCGCGCGGGCGGCGGTCAGGTCGAACGCCGAGACGTCGGGCAGTGCGCCCGGCGCCTGTGACGGTTTGGCCTTCACGTAAACGCCCGAGCCGGTCTTGATGGTGATCAGGCCCTGCGCTTCCAGCGCGATTTCCGCCTCGCGCACCGTCACCCGGCTCACGCCCAGGCGTTCGGCCAGGTCGCGTTCGCCCGGCAGGCGCGAGCCCGGCGGGAATTCGCCCTTCTCGATCAGCGCGACGATTTCGGCGGCAATGGACTGGTACAGACGGGGTTCGGACATCATCAAAGGCCTGCTGACAGGTGGCTGGGGACCGACACGCGACCGCGCCTTCAGAGAGCGGCGCGGTCGGGAAAACCGCGCCACTGACCTCAGAAGCGGTAGCGCACCCCCAGATAATACCGCCGCCCGTACGTGGTGTACTCGCGGAAGCTGCCGAGGATGGGCATATCCGATACCCGCGGCTCATCGGTGAGGTTGCTGGCCGACAGCGACAGCGACAGGTGCTTGTTCACCTTGTAGGTGGCACGGAAGTCCAGCGAGCCATTGTCCCGCACATAGCGGTTCTGCGACGGGTCGCCGACGAACTGCTGGTAATAGTCGGAGCGGTACTTGTAGATCGCCTGCAGGTCGAGCTTGCCCAGGCCCCAGTACACCTGCGCCGAGGCGACATGCTTGGACAGGCCGAAGATGTTGGCCGGCTCGACGATGCCCGGGGTCACCACGCCGGTGGCCGGGTCGGTGGACTCGCCCAGGCGCAGGTCTTCGGTCTTGAAGTTGGAATCGGCGTAGTTGTAGCTGGCCTTCACGCCCAGCCCGGAGAAGATCCCCGGCAGGTAGGAGAAGCTGTGCGAGGCGGTGAACTCCACGCCGAACAGATCGCTCTTCTGGTCGCTGGTGGCCAGCTGCTCCACCGGCACGGTCACGCTCTGGCCGTCGATATCGAAGGTTTCGTTGACGATCACCGGCATCGAACCACCGTTGAACTGCTTGTAGTACAGCGCACCGGACAACATGGTGTCTTCGTTGGCATACCACTCCAGCGAGAGATCGCCATTCCACGACATCAAGGGCTTGGCGCGCGGGTTGCCGGTGGCCGTGATGCTGCGCAGCGCATCGCCCACGCTGTTGAACTCGGTATCCACCTCACCCAGGTTGAAGGTGCGGCCGAAGCCTTCGGCGGCCAGGTCCGGGCGCGACATCGCCCGATACGCACCGACGCGCAGCAGCAGGTCCGGGCGCAGTTCGAAGGCGGCGTTGAAGCTGGGCAGCCATTCGGTATTGCTGGATTTGAGCACCTGCGAGGTGAAATCGCCGGTGGGTTCCAGGGTCACGGTACCGTCTGGATTGTTGATCACATCCAGACCGCTGCGCAGGCCGACCGAGCGCACTTCGGTGCGCACACCACGCACGCCGATATTGCCGGTCACCGGCAGGCCGAACCATTCGGCGCTGTAGTCGCCCATCAGGTACAGCGCGCTGGTTTTCTCGGTGACATCGTTGTTGGCCGGGTTGCGCAGGTCCGCGCTCAGGCCGGTATCGTCCACGCCGGTGAACGCCTTGAACAGGCAGCGGCTGTCGAAGCTGGCCCACTGGTCGATGGTGTTGCCGCTGGCATTGGCCAGGAAGTCGTCCTGCGGGAACGCCTGGCGGCAAGCAAGGTTGGCGGCGCGGATCGCCGCGACGTTCGTGGTGGTCACATCCACCGTGTCGGTGTAATCGGTGTAGGTCGCCTCGGAGCGGCGCAGGCCGCCCTTGATGGCGGTGAAGAAGCCGCTCTCCGGGGTGAACGTGGCATCGAAGCGGCCAGCACGGATGGTGTGCTCGCGGTGCTGCTGGCGACGACGCACCAGGGCCGAGTCGGTGAAGTTGTCCGGGTTGTTCACATCGAACGCCGGATCCAGGGTGATGCTCGGCACATCGCCGCTGTAATCGTAGGTGTAATCGACATAGCGGGTGTTCTTGATGCCGCCGACCGGCCGGCCGTTGACGTCGGTGCGGCCGGCGCGCAGGCGGGTGCTGCGTTCGATCTGATCGCGCTCGGTGTTGGAATAGGACAGATCGGTGGACAGCGTCCACGCCGGGCTCGGCCGGAAGATCACGTTCAGCCCGCCGCCGGTGTATTCCTCCTGGCGCTCCAGGAAATTGCCGGTGGAATCGACCGTGGTACTGCCGGTGTGGTGCAGCAGCGCGCCATCATCGGTGACCACGCGGTTGTTGAGGTTGCGCATCATCGAAGACAGCGACAGATCCGAGCGGTCTTCGGTGTAGTCGCGCTTGGAGTGCTGGTAGTCCAGATTCACTTCCACCAGATCGCTGGGGCGCCACTGCAGCGCGGCGAACTGCGAGTCGCGCTTGTCGTGTTCGATGAACTGGCGATAGATGCGGCTGCTGGGCACCAGGTAGTACGGCACGCCATTGGCGACCTGGTTGCCGTTGACCTGGGTGCAGTTGCGCGTCGCCCCGACCACTTCACGGCCATCGCAGGCCACCCAGGTGGAGCTGCTGGAGAACATCTCTTCCGGGTTGCTGCCTTCCAGCGCCTGTACGCCGATGGAGACACCGAGCTTGCCGGCGTTGCCCATGTCGAACTGATCGATGTAACTGGCGGTACCGCGCCAGCCGACGCCGTCCTTGTCCTTGAGGCGATCGTCGTAATCCTGCCAGGTGCCGCGACCATCGAGCTGGAACGTGCGTTTGCCGTACTCCAGCGGTTTGACCGTCTCCATGTTGATCGTGCCGGCCACACCGCCTTCGACGAAGTCGGCGCGCTGGGTCTTGTAGATCGCTACGGTGTTGATCAGCTCGGACGGGAACTGGTTGAAGTTCACCGAGCGGTCGCCGCTGCCGTTGGTGGCCTCGCGGCCATTGAAGGTGGACGAGCCCAGGAACGGGCCCAGGCCGCGGATGGAAATTTCCGACGCACCGCCTTTTTCGCGGTGGGTGGAGGCGCCGGTGATGGTTTCGATCGCTTCACCGATGGACAGCGCCGGCAGGTCGCCGATGTCGTCGGCCGCCAGTACGTCGGAGACCACGGTCTCCTCGCGCTTCTTGTCGATCGAGGTCTGGATGGTGCCGCGGATGCCGGTCACCTGGACCTGATCCAGCGTGGTGGCTTGCCCCGGCGGCGAGGCCGGTGCATCGGCGTCCTGTGCGTGGGCCAGCGGCAGGGCCGCGGTGGCGCACAGGGCATAGAACAGCGCGCTGTGCAGCGCGGTGTGGCGGAGGCCTCGTGGCGAGGCCGTACGGCGGTCATGCAACATCGTGATCTCCCTCCCAGGATGGATCGTCCGATTACACGGATTCGATCCGGAAGATTCACGACTGATGAACCAATGTCAATGAATTGGTACTAAAGTCTACCCCGCACCACTGTCCAGACCACTTTGCACTGAATTAATGTGCGGACGCAGCAGAAAAATGCGCAAACCGCAGACCACATGCACCTAAAGTGGTATGCGATTGTGGTTGACGCTCGCGCCCGGCAACCTGTTAGGATCGTGGTTCGCGTCAGTCGCCACGGTTCATCTGGGAGGGTAACCCCGTGACTTTGCAACACTCGCATGCACCGATGGTGCTGCGTCCCATGGCCAACGCCCTGCTGTTGAGCCTGTCGTTGGCCCTATTCCCGACCACGGCCGCCGATTACCTGGTGCGCGACGCCGCTGCCTATGCCAACGCCACCCGCGCGCTTGCCCCTGGCGATACGGTGATCCTGGCCGACGGCGTCTGGCGTGACATGGACCTGCTTTTCCGGGGAACCGGGAAAATTGGTCAACCAATTAGATTGACGGCCCAGACCCCCGGCAAGGTGATTCTCAGCGGCCAATCCCAGCTGCGTCTGGCCGGGGAGCATCTGGAGGTGTCCAACCTGGTCTTCCGCGATGGCTGGGCGCCCGGTGGCGAAGTGGTCTCGTTCCGGCGGTCGGCCAATGAGTGGGCCAACCGCAGCCGGGTGACCGGGATCGTGATCGACCGCTACAACAAACCGGACCGCCAGCAGTCCGATCACTGGGTGGCGCTGTATGGCCAGCACAACCGCTTCGACCACAACCAGCTGGTCGGCAAGACCAATGCAGGGACCACCCTGGTGGTGGTGCGCAACGCCACCAGCGGCCTGGACAACCAGCACCGCATCGACCACAACTGGTTCGGCCCGCGCCCCAACCTCGGTTCCAACGGCGGCGAGACGATGCGCATCGGCACCAGCCATGATTCGCAGTCGGACTCGCGCACCGTGGTGGAGAACAACTGGTTCGAGCAGTGCGATGGCGAGGTGGAGATCGTCTCCAACAAGTCCGGCGGCAACATCTACCGGGGCAACGTCTTCCAGGACTCGCGCGGCTCGCTGGTGCTGCGTCACGGCCACGGCAATCGGGTCGAACGCAATGTGTTCCTCGGCCATGGCAAGGCGCATACCGGCGGGGTGCGCGTGATCAACCGCCACCAGACCGTGCGCGACAATTACTTTGAAGGCATTGCCGGCGACAACTTCGCCGCGGCCTTGAGCGTGATGGCCGGTACCCACGACGCGCCGTTGAACCGCTACGAGCAGATCGATCACGCGGTGATCGAACGCAACAGCTTCATCCAGGTCGGCACCGTGCTGCTGGGCGCGGGGCTGGATGAGGAGCGCAACGCGATGCCGGTGAACAGCCGCATCGCCGGCAACCTCTTCATCGGCGATGGCAAACGCGAGCTGCTGCGCACGCAGGGCGATCTGTCCGGCATCACGTTCGCCGGCAACGTGCAGAGCCCGGCCGTATCGCCCGGCTTCCCCGGCGGTGTCAGCGGCCAGACCCTGACCCTGCAGCGCGCGCCCAACGGCCTGCTTTATCCCACTACGGCGCTCGATGCCGGCGCCCCGCGCGATCTTGCCCCGATCGCCCGCGACCAGGTCGGCGTGGACTGGTACCCCAAGACCCTGACCACCACCGCCCTGGACAGCGGCGCGGTACGCACGGTCGCACCGGGCGAGGACACCCTCACCGCCGCCGTGGCTGCCAGCGCCCCGGGCGACCGGCTGCAGTTGCAGCGTGGCCGCTACAACGTGAGCCAGGTGCTCGCGGTGGACCATCCCTTGAGCGTGGCAGGTCCCGCGCGTGGCCAGGCCAGCGTGCAGTTCTCGCGGCCCAGCCTGTTCGAGATCAGTGCGGGCGGTTCGCTGCGACTGGCGCGACTGGACATCGACGGTGCGCTCGCACCGGATGCGGCCGGCAATGCGGTGATCCGCGTGCCGCCGGGCAGCCAGGCGTTCAACTACACGCTCCTGCTGGAAGACAGCCACGTGCACGGGCTGACCGCCAACAAGGCCTTCGATGTGATCGCCACCGGCAAGGGCAGCCTGGCCGCGCGGATCGCGCTCTCGAACGTCACGGTGGAGGACATCACCGGCAGCGTGATCGCCGCGGCCGCCGAGACCGATGATCTGGGCACTTACAACGCCGAGCAGGTGGATCTGCTGAACTCCCGCTTCCGCCGCATCGGTGGGCCGGTCCTGAACCTGTATCGCGGTGGCACCGACGAGAGCACCTTCGGCCCGGCCCTGCAGGTGCACGGCAACCAGTTCGAGCAGGTGGGCGTCGCCGATGACACCAGCCTGCGCCTGCATGGCGTGCAGTTCGCCAGCATCCGCGACAACCGCTTCGACCGCAGCGGCCGCGTCCGTTTCAGCCATCGCGTCGGGGAACCGACCCTGCGCATGGGCGACAACCCGCTGACGGCCACCGCGCCGTTGCTGTCCGATACCCCTGTTGAGGCCCTGCCATGAATCACGCCCCGCCCCTGATGCTGCTGCTTGCCGCCACGCTTGGCGGGGCTGCGTTGCCCGCCGCACTGGCCGCACCCGCCGCCCGGCAGGCGCCCGCGGCGTCCGCCACCGCACCGGTGCTGGTCACCGCTGCGCAGTGGACGCAGATGCGGGCCGAGGGTGCGCGCTCGCCACTGTTCGCCAGGGAACAGCAGCGCGCCGAACAGCGCGTGCGCGCGATGATGAAGGCCGGCATCGACGTGCCGGTGCCCAAGGACAAGGGCGGCGGTTACACCCACGAACAGCACAAGCGCAATTACCAAGCCATCCAGGCCGCCGGCGCGCTGTACCGCCTGACCGGCGACAAGGCCTACGCCACCTTCGCCCGCGACCTGCTGCTGGGCTACGCCAAGCTCTACCCGGGCCTGGGCGCGCACCCGCAGGGCCGCGGCCAGATTCCCGGCCGGCTGTTCTGGCAGACCCTCAACGATTCGGTGTGGCTGGTCAGCGCGGCGCAGGGCTACGATGCGATCCGCGACACGCTCAGTGACGCGGATCGCACGACCATCGACGACAACGTGTTCCGCGCGATGGCCGATTTCCTGTCCGGCACGCCGGAGAACTTCGACAAGATCCACAACCACGCCACCTGGGCCGTGGCGGCCGTGGGCATGACCGGCTACGTGCTGCGCGATGCCAGCTACGTCGACAAGGCGTTGCAGGGCAGCAAACGCGATGGCAGCGCCGGCTTCCTCAAGCAGGTCGACCAGCTGTTCTCGCCGGACGGCTATTACGAAGAGGGCCCGTACTACCAGCGGTATGCGCTGGCGCCGTTCATCCTGTTCGCCAACGCGATCGAGCGCAACGAACCGCAGCGCGGCATCTTCAAGCGCCGCGACGGCGTGCTGCTCAAGGCGGTCGATGCGCTGGTGCAGAGCAGCTACGGCGGCTACTTCATCCCGATCAACGACGCCATCCTCGACAAAGGGCTGGACACCGAGGAACTGGTGGCCGGCATCGACATCGCCTACGCGCAGACCAGCGATGCCCGCCTGCTGTCGGTGGCCAGGATGCAGAAGCGCGTGCTGCTCTCGCCGGAAGGCCTGCAGGTGGCCCAGGCGCTGGCGGAGAACAAGGCCAAACCGTTTGCGTTCGTGCCCACCCTGCTGCGCGATGGCCCGGATGGCACCGAGGGCGGCCTGGCGATCCTGCGCATGGGCGGCGAGAACGGCCAGGCGCTGGTGATGAAGAACACCAAGCAGGGCATGGGCCACGGTCACTTCGACAAGCTCAACTGGTTGTTCTACGACAACGGCCAGCGCGTGGTCACCGATTACGGTGCCGCGCGTTTCCTCAACATCGAGGCCAAGGCCGGTGGCATCTACCTGCCGGAAAACAACAGCTGGGCCCGGCAGACCATCGCGCACAATACGCTGGTGGTGAACGAGCAGAGCCACTTCGGTGGCGACTGGAAGAAGGGCCAGCCGCTGGCGCCGACGCCGCTGCTGTTCGCGGTCAGCGACGATACCCAGATCGCCTCCGCGCGGATGGAAGGCGCCTACGACGGGGTCAGCTTCACCCGCACCCAGGCGCTGCTCTCGCACCCATCGCTGGGCGAGCCGGTGGTGCTGGACCTGCTGCGCGTCACCGGCAGCAAGGCCGCGCGCTATGACCTGCCGCTGCATTTCAATGGCCACATCATGGACGTCGGCTTCAAGACCCAGTCCGCCGTCGCCGCGCGTCCGGTGCTGGGCAAGGCCAACGGCTACCAGCATGTGTGGGTCGATGCGGCCAGCGAGCCGACCCGCGATGCGCGCAGCCTGACCTGGCTGCTGGACGGTCGCTTCTACACCTACCGGTTCGCCAGCACCGCACCCTCGCGCGCCCTGATCGGCGAGAGCGGCGCGAATGATCCCTCATTCAACCTGCGCCGTGAGCCGATGCTGCTGCAGCGCGTGGATGGCCAGGCCGCCACCACGTTCTACGGTGTGCTCGAACCGCACGGCCAATACGACGGCACCGCCGAGACCGTGCGCGGCGCCAACAGCCGCATCGATCGCCTCACCCACTACCGCGGCAAGGATGCGGATGTGCTGGTGCTCGACCTGGCCGGCGGCAAGCGGCTGGCGCTGGGCATCGCCGACGACCCCACCCAGGGCGGATCGCATGAAGTGAGTGGCGATGGGCACAGCTGGCGCTGGGACGGCGGCTGGAAGCGCTTCGATACCGGCACCGGCGCCGGCAAGGACAGCAAATGAAGGTCACCACGCAGGCCCGCACCTATGTCCGTTGGCTGATCGTGGCGCTGATCGCCGTCGCCACGGTGATCAACTACATCGACCGCAACGCGCTGGCGGTGATGTGGCCGCAGATTTCGCAGGATGTCGGCGCGACCAAGGAAGACTACGCGCTGCTGGTCACGGTGTTCATGCTGTTCTACGCCGCCGGCCAGTTCGTGTTCGGGCGCCTGTTCGACATCATCGGTACGCGCCTGGGCTTTGCGCTGTCGATCGCGGTGTGGTCGATCTCGATCGCGCTGCACTCGGTCACCCACTCCATCCTGTCCTTCAGCATCGTGCGCGCCATGCTCGGCATCAGCGAAGCCGGTGCATGGCCGGGCGCGGTGAAGGCCAATGCCGAGTGGTTCCCGGCGCGGGAACGCGCACTGGCGCAGGGCGTGTTCAACGCCGGCGCCTCGATCGGCGCGATCATCTCCGCGCCGCTGATCGCCGTGCTGTTCCTGTGGCTGGGTTGGCGCGGGACCTTCATCCTGATCGGTGCGATCGGTTTCATCTGGCTGCTGCCGTGGCTGATCATCTACCGCGCCGGCCCGGACAAACACCCGTGGGTAAGCGCGGCCGAGCGTGCACTGATCCTGGATGCGCCGACCGCGCAGCCGGCCGTGCCGGTGGCCGAGTACGTGCCGAACGTGCGCCAGCTGCTGGGCCATCGCCAGACCTGGGGCATCCTGATCTCGCGGTTTTTCCTGGATCCGATCTGGTGGCTGTTCGTGTCCTGGCTGCCGATCTATCTGGCCGACACCTTTGGTTTCGACATCAAGCAGATCGGCATCTTCGCCTGGGTGCCCTACGTAGGCGCGATGATCGGCAGCCTCGGCGGCGGCTGGTTGTCCGGCCGTCTGATCGGTGCCGGCTGGAGCGTGGATAAAGCCCGCAAGGTGGTGATCACCCTGGGCGGCGCGATCATGGCCCCGGCGCTGATCGGTGCGGTGCTGGCCACCGATCCGGTCTGGGCGGTGATCACCATCGCTTTCGTGCTGCTCGGCTTCCAGATCGCGATCGGCAACATCCAGACCCTGCCCGGCGACATCTTCAGCGGCAAATCGGTCGGCTCGGTGGCTGGCCTGGGCGGCATGGCCGCGGTGGCCGGCACGCTGATCACCACCTGGCTGGTGCCGGTGATGACCCACGACTCCTACGCACCGATTTTCATCCTGGTGGCGGCCCTGGTGCCGGCCTCCCTGCTGGCGCTGTGGCTGGTCACCGGTCGCGTGGAAAAAATCCACGGCCCGGTCGAGCGCCGCTGAATTCCCTTCTTCCCTTTCCCCCAACGCATCACAGGAGTGTTTCATGACCCAATTCAAGGACAAGGTGGCGATCGTCACCGGTGGCGGCCGTGACATCGGCCGCGAGATCTCGCTCAAGCTGGCCGCGGCCGGTGCCAAGGTGTGCATCAACTACGCCAACGACGACGCCAGCGCGCAGGAGACCCTCCAGCAGGTCGAAGCCGCCGGCGGCACGGCGATCGTGCATCGCGCCGATGTCACCGATGCCAAGGCGGTGGCGGCGATGGTCGCCGCGACCCAGGCCGCGTTCGGCCCGCAGATCGACGTGCTGGTGAACGTCGCCGGTGGCATGGTCCAGCGCCGTCCGCTGGCCGAGATCGACGAGGCCTTCTTCCACAAGGTGATGGACCTCAACATGAGCTCGGTCTACCTGACCACGCATGCGGTGGTGCCGCACATGCCCGAGGGCGGTGCGATCGTGAACTTCGCGTCGCAGGCCGGCCGCGATGGCGGTGGCCCCGGCGCGGCGATCTACGCCACCGCCAAGGCCGCGGTGATGACCTTCACCCGTGCCATGGCCAAGGAACTGGGCCCGCGCGGCATCCGCGTCAACGCGCTGTGCTGCGGCATGATCGCCACCCGCTTCCATGATGAATTCACCAAGCCGGAAGTACGCACTGCCGTGGCCGGCAATACGCCGCTGCGCCGCCAGGGCCGTCCGCAGGAAGCCGCCGATACCGCGGTGTACCTGGCCTCCGACGCCGCCGGTTTCATCACCGGTGCCAACGTCGACGTCAACGGCGGCACCTACTTCTCCTGATTGACCCGCTGACCGCCTGGGAGGGCCGCCATGCTGCGCTGGATCACTGCATTCTCTCTTGCACTCGCTACCAGCGCTGCGGCGCTGCCCGCCCAGGCCCAGGTCTGGGTGCCGGCCTGGACCGCCTCGCCGGCCCCGGACCGTCTTGATGGCACCCCCGAGGCCCCGGTGCAGTTCGCGAGCCAGACCGTGCGCCAGGACATGCGCCTGGCCAGTTCGGCCAGGGCGCTGCGCTTCCGCATCAGCAATGAACTCGGCCAGGCGCCGCTGCATATCGGCAGTGCCTCGGCCCATCTCACCGGCACCGCCACCGCGGCCAGGCCGGTCACGTTCAATGGACGTGGCGAGGTGGTGGTGCCGGTCGGCGCCGCCCTGCTCAGCGACCCGGTCGCGATCACCGCACCGGCGCTGGCCGACGTCTCGCTCACCGTGTACTTCCCGGATGCCACCCGCCCGGCCGTCCGGCGTACCGCGCTGCGCATTGCCGAGGGCCGCGCTGCCACGGTCGGCGATGCGGTCAAACTCGCCTACCGGCAGAACGTGGTCTCGGCCGTGCTGGCCGAACGCACCCGCAAGCCGATCGTCGTGGTGGCCCTGGGCGACTCCATCACCGAAGGGGCCACCGCCACCCGCGGCAGCAACGGCGACTGGCCCGCACTGCTGTCCGCCCGCCTGCAGCAGGCCTGCCCGGACCAGGTGGTGGTGGTCAACGCCGGCATCAGCGGCAACAAGGTGATGGACCATGGCCGCAGCCACAGCGCGCTGGCGCGGCTGGACCGCGACGTGATCGCGCTGCCGAACGTGGACCGCGTGATCCTGTTCGAAGGCATCAACGACATCCGCCATGATGGCGGCACCCCACCCGTGCCCGGCCGCAACGCCGAGGACATGGTGCTGGGCTACCGGCAGATCGCCGAACGCCTGCACAGCAACGGCATCCGCCCGATCGCCGCCACGATCACGCCGTTCGGTGGTTCGGACCGCTACGAGCCGATCGCGGCCGCCACCCGCACCACCCTCAACGCCTGGATGCGCGGTGGCCGCAGCGGCTTCGATGGCCTGATCGACTTCGACCGGATCCTGCGCGATCCGGCCAACCCGGAGAACCTGCCCGAGGACATCACCCGCGATCACCTGCATCCCAACGATGAAGGCTACCGGCGCATGGCCGACGGCATCGATCTGGCCCTGCTCGGGTGCCCGGTGCGATGACGGCCCAGAGCTTCGTCGTTGCGCCTGACAACGGCCAGCGCTGGGACGCACTGGCGCTGGGCGAGGTGATGCTGCGCTTCGATCCCGGCGAGGGAAGGATCCGCAGCGCGCGCCAGTTCACCGTGTGGGAAGGCGGCGGCGAATACAACGTCGCACGCGGCCTGTGCAGCACGTTCGAACACCGCACCGGGGTGCTCACCGCCCTGCCGCGCAACGAGCTCGGCCTGCTCGCCCAGCAGCTGATCCAGGCCGGTGGCGTGGATGCCAGCCAGATACTCTGGCGCGACTACGATGGCATCGGCCGCAACACCCGCATGGGCCTGAACTTCACCGAGCGTGGTTTCGGGGCGCGTGCGCCGCTGGGCATTTCCGACCGCGCGTACTCGGCGGCCTCGCAACTGCAGCCGGAGGCCTTCGACTGGGACGCGCTGTTCGGCCAGCACGGCGTGCGCTGGCTGCATACCGGTGGGATCTTCGCCGCCCTGTCCGAGCACAGCGCGGCGACGGCGATTGCGGCGGTGCGTGCTGCGCGCCGGCACGGCGTGGCGGTGTCCTACGATCTCAACTACCGCGCCAGCCTCTGGAACAGCCATCCGGACCCGGAGGCCGCGCGGCACACCAACTGCGCCATCGCCGCCGAATGCGATCTGCTGATCGGCGATGAGTATTCGTTCGCCGCATGCCTGGGCATGGACCTGAGCGATCTCGGTCGCCGCCACACGCCGATGGATGTCGGTCCGGCCGAGGCAGCCGCCGAGCGCGCGATGACGCAGTTCCCGGCGCTGCAGGCGGTGGCGTTCACGCTGCGCGACGCCGCCAACGCCGCCCGCCACGGCTGGGCCGGCGCGCTGCGCACCCGGTCGCAACTGTATGTCTCCGCCGCACGCGAAGTAGACCTGCTCGACCGTGTCGGCGGTGGCGACGCCTTCGTGGCCGGCGTGGTGCATGCCCTGCTCGGCGGCAAGGGCGAGCAGGCAGCGGTGGACCTGGGCGCCGCGCATGGCGCGCTGGCGATGTCCACGCCGGGCGATTGCGCTGTCACCAGCCTGGCTGAAGTGGAGGCCGTGGCGCGCGGCGATGGGGCGGCGGCGCGGCGCTGAGCGCCGCCACGGTGCAGCTCAAGTCGCGATCGAGAGGTGTTCCAGGGCCTTCCGCGCAGAAAGCGTGAGCGGCGCCGGCAGCGCATCCGTCATGAACCAGCCCAGCCCGAGCAACGCCTCGGGCTCTTTCACCGATGCGATGGTGGCGTCGAGCGCACGCACCAGATACACCGGGGCGACCCAATGCTGCCCCAGTGCCGGCTCGAAGTGGTCGACCACGCACAGCAAACGCGTCACTGCGACGCGCAGCCCGGTTTCCTCCTGCACCTCGCGCACCACGGCATCTTCGACCTTCTCCATCCAGTCCACCTTGCCGCCCGGCAGGCCCCAATGCCCCTGCTCAGGCTGACGCCCGCGCTGGATCAACAGGATCGCGCCATCGGCGCGCTGGATGACGGCACCGCAGCCGAGGCGGGGGTGCTGCAGATCAGAGGACGGGGGCATCGGGCATCTCCATGGCGGTGCTTCATTATCCCTCGGGGCCCGTGCCTGGATCGCGCCCACGAAAAAGGCCCGGCAATGCCGGGCCTTTCCTGCCACGCCGGTCAGGCGCGTGGCGATGCGGTCACGCTGGGATTACCAGCTGAAGCGCGGGCCGACCGACCATTCCTTGTCGCCATGGCGATCCATCTTGATGTCGCCGTTGATGCCCCAGTTCTGGTTCAACTTCACCTGGCCACCCAGGCGGCCGTAGAACTGGCCATCCGGATTGACGCCGTGCTTCTTGCTGTAATCCTCGTAGCCGGCCATGGCATAGACTTCGGCATGCTGGCCAAAGGCGGTACGGATACCGGCTTCAGCGCTGTAGCCGTTGAAGTCCTGGCCTTCCTTCGGGTCGAACTTGTTGTAGGCGACGCGGCCCACGAAGTCGGTGCTGTTACCGATTTCCTGGTTGTAGCCAACGCCCACGCGCCACTGGTCGATCTTGAAGTCGCCGATGTCGGTCTTCTGCTGGTTGTACTCACCGAAGGCGTGGAAGTTCGGGTGGAAGGCGTAGGAACCCTTCACGCCCCAACCATCGGCCTTGCCGCCATCTGCGTCGGTCTTGACGTAGTCGGCTTCAGCGTAGTTGTAGGACAGGCCTTCAGCCGCCGAAGCGGTGAACGGGAGGGCGGCGGCCAGGGCCAGAGCAATCAACGAAGTCTTCATGGGGGTACACCTTTATGTCTTGGACTACTTGCACCCGGCATGGAGGCCGGACTGCATCGGGAATGTAAATTCTCCGTTATTCGACACAACCCGCCCTGAAGTTGACCGGGTCCACAAAAGTGAATTTTGGGGCGGCGTTCAGACGCGCTCTGGCATACGCGCGTGACTTTTTCCAGGCGAGGACGGCGTGAGCGCCCGTTGCCGCGGGGATCACGCGGGGGCGTCATGCAAAGGGGAAGGCGCGGCGCGCAGGTGGACGGGGCGGGAAAGGATTCTGGTCACGACGGTGCCCTTTCGGGGCGTCACGCGCTGGGGAAGCCGCTCTTGGGGAGTTATCGGCTAACGCGTCCATCCTCCTGGATGCACCGAGGTCCGTGCCGTGGGGCGTTGGACCGCAGGGCGCCGTGGGGCGTCCTGCCCGGCAAGGCCATCATGAGCTGAATGCGTCAGCTGGACTATCAGGATGTTCCCCTCAATGACTCAGACTTTTCTGACATTTGTCCCAAAGGCAGCCCTAAAGGACGTATCGGATGCTGAATTTGTTCACTCCATGACCCGTCTGGACAACTTCACTGGCCGCAAAGGCCACCGGGCGCAGTGTCGAGATTCCGTCCCCCGGTTCGTCGTATGTCTTGAAGACGCCCATCCCGGCGCGTCATCTGGAGCTCTGCCATGGCCTACATCGATGGTTTTGTACTTGCCGTGCCCACCGCGAACAAAGCGAAATTCCTGGAACACGCGCACATGGGCGATGCGATCTGCATCGAGCATGGCGCGCTGCGCGTGGTGGAGTGCTGGGGCGACGATGTCCCGCATGGCAAGCAGACCGACTTCCATCGCGCGGTGGCGGCCAAGGACGATGAAACCGTGCTGTTCTCGTGGATCGAATGGCCGGACAAAGCCACCCGCGATGCCGGCATGCAGAAGATGATGGAGGACCCGCGGATGAACCCGGAGAACAATCCGATGCCGTTCGACGGCAAGCGGATGATCTACGGTGGCTTCGTGCCGGTGGTGGAACTGACACAGTAAGCGGGGGGCCCCGAGGGGCGCACCCGCTGCCGCAGCGCCGCTTGAGTGCGCGCTGGAGCACCGGCATGCTCGGTGCTCCAGGCTGGCAGGAGCGCGCGCCATGATGACGATGCCGCCTGCCGGGCGACCGTCATCAGGGAGCGATACGCATGGCCACACCACGTTCGGGGATGCTTCACTGTCTGCTCTTTCTCGGCGTGGCGGTCACCGCGATCACCAGCCCACCGGCCGGGGCCGAGGCGCCGGGCCTAGTGCAGTACCAGCGCGCCGAGCGCGTGCTCGACCAGCAGCTGCGCGGCAAGGTCCGCAATGCCAGCGTCGCGCCGCGCTGGCTGCAGGACGGCCGCTTCTGGTATGCCCGCCAGGAGGACGATGGCCGCACCGGCTACGTGTTGGTCGATCCGGTGGGCTCCACGCGCGCGGCGCTGTTTGACGACGACGTGATGCGTACGGCGCTGCAGGCTGCCGGGGTCGCTGATCCGGGCAACGTCATGCAGCAGGTGGACCGCGTCGCCAGCGGCGACGATGGACTACGGATTACCTTGCGCGTGGACGCACAGCGGGTGGCGGCATGCACGCTGCCGATGCCGTGCAAGGTGCAGTCATCGCCTGCCGTCGATCCGCGCGACCTGCCTGCGCCTGACGGTCGGCACAGCGTGCGGGTCGAGCAGGACAATCTGTGGCTGCGGCGCGGCGCCGACGGCGAACGACGGGCGCTCACTCTTGATGGTGAGCCTTCGTACGGTTATGGGGTACTGCCCGATTTTGCATTGCGCGGCATTCCGCGCCGGGAAGGCCGGATGCAGATACCACCGTTCGCGGTGACCTGGTCTCCGGACAGCCAGCGCCTGTTCGGCGTGCGCTACGACGAACGCCGCGTCCTGCCCTATCCCTACCTGGCCACCGCGCCGGCCACCGGCTTCCGCCCGGTCGTGCACGAAGTACGGCTGGGCCTGCTGGGCGACGTCGAGCAGGTCCGCGATGCGTGGTTCGTCAGCGAGGTGGATGGCGCCACACGCAGCATCCCCGTTCCCGAGGGCTGGCATGCATTGACCGAAGCCGGCGTGCTGGGCTGGTCGGCCGATGCCGGCAAGGTCTATACGGCGATCGCGCGCTATGACCACCCAGCACGGCTGCGTCTGGTCGAGGTGGATGTCAGTACCGGCAGCGTGCGTACCGTGCAGGAGGAGCGCAGCGATACCCGCGTGCAGCTCAACAGCTATCCCTACAACCGGCCGGCGGTGCACGTCCTGCAGCACGACGACGGCATCGTCTGGTTCTCGCAGCGCGATGGGTGGGGCCATCTGTACCTGGTCGATCGACGCGATGGACGTGTGGTCCGCCAGCTCACCAAGGGCGCATGGCTGGTGCGCGATGTGGTCGGCGTCGATGAGGTGCGTCGCCAGGTACTGTTCACTGCGGGCGGGCGCGAGCCGGGTGATCCGTATCAACGACGCCTGTACCGCGTGTCGCTGGATGGTGGCGCGCCGGTCCTCCTCACACCTGAAGCGGCCGATCATGCGATCGACGGCGGAACCGGTGTGCTCATGGGCGGGCGTCCCTCCCACCTGTTGTCGCCCTCGGCGGCGTACGTTGTCGATGGCTACTCGCGGGTGGACCAGCCGCCAGTCAGCGTGCTGCGCTCAACGGCCGATGGCCGGGTCGTGCTGGAACTGGAGCGCGGCGACGACCGCGCCGTGCGCGCCGCCGGCTGGACGCCACCACAGCGGGTGAGTGTCCTGGCCGCCGATGGACGCACCGAACTGCAGGCCACGGTCTATCTGCCGCCTGGCTACCGCGAGGATGGACGGCATCCGGTCATCGATGCCATGTACGGCGGACCGCACATCACCAATACCCCGGTGGGCTTCGTCGACGCCACCGCGACGATGAACCCCGTCGCGCGCTCCAGCCTGGCCCAGCTCGGCTTCGTGGTGGTGAGCATCGATGCGCGCGGCACACCCGGACGTTCAAAGGCTTTCCACGATGCCAGCTTCCTGAGCGCGGCCGATCTGCAGCTGGACGATCACGTCGCGGCGATCGGCGCGCTTGCCGTACGTTATCCGGGCATGGACCTGACGCGGGTCGGCATCTATGGGCATTCCTTCGGCGGCTACAGTGCGGCGCGTGCGCTGCTGCGTCATCCGACCTTCTACAAAGTCGGCGTGGCTTCGGCCGGCAGCCACAGCTTCCAGGGCATGTACGGCGGCGCGATCCACGGCATGGACCGCCTGGTCGGCGGCCAGCCGGTCTATGCAGACGGCACCGCCGTGCGCCCAGCAGCGGATGCAGTGCCAGCGCTGTTCCAGCCGCTGGCCAACGATGCACTGGCCGATCGCCTGCAGGGTCGGCTGATGCTGGTCTACGGCGACCTGGATGAGAACGCGATGCCGGCGTTGACCCTCCAGTTGGCGCGCGCCCTCACGCTGGCCAACAAGGACTACGACCTGCTCTACCTGCCCAACCAGGACCACGAACTGTTCCGCAACGACGATTACTACATGCGCCGGATGTGGGATTACTTCGTCACGCATCTGATGGGCGCGACGCCGCCGCCCTACCGGATCGGGGCGGCCACCCCGCCGTGAGGTGACGCGC